>NZ_PDYW01000018.1:0-53769 GCF_002743245.1 Sporosarcina sp. P26b | reverse complement strand
GGATTGCCTCCAGCCATGAGCCAACTAGCGGTGGAGCTGCTAGCTGTCTCATGGCCACGGCCTACCCCGCAGTTGTGCCTGCGCTGCTAAGTACTTACCATGTCAGGTTGTGGTTTATAGTAGATAAAACCAGTCACTGGGTAGTACTAGTTCCTATCCTTGCAAAAGAAGAATCCGAACCGTCCTACACATTATCTAACGAAGGCGGCTGCACGTGGTAGGCGTAGTAATGAGACAGCCAGGCGCACTTCCTGTCTGGCTCATTGCGGAAGCCATCCACCACCGCCGAAGTGGCGCCAATGACCGCCCCACTTACATAGCCAGTCAAACTACTACCTCTGCACAAAACAAGGAAGAGCAAGGAGGTGCAAAAACTATAACCTAACATCGTATCCTACTTACTTGTACGAACAAATTATCCGCGTACTCGAAAAACAAGTACCTGAACTGCCTCACACACTATCCAACGCAGGCGGCTGCCAGTGGTAGGCGTAGTAATGAGACAGCCAGGCGTACTTCCTGTCTGGCTCATTGCGGAAGCCATCCACCACCGCCGAAGTGGGGTCAATGATCGCCCCACTTACTTTGCCGGCTAAACCACTACCTATATTTAATCTCCCAAACAGAAAACGCTCCTGCAAGAACAGCTACCCACGCCGCTTACTACGCCCCCTGCAAAGAATCTTAAAACAAACGCTCTACCCCTCCATTTAAAAAAGACGATCCCGAGCACGAAATGCCTCTGGATCGTCTTTGCTTATTATACTGTCGTGCGGTCGAACTTTCGGATGACTTTGTACAGCTCTTCCGATTGCTCCTTCAACTCTAACGCCTTCGTCTTCGTTTGGTCTATCGACGCCACCTGTTCGTCCGTAGCCGCGCGGACTTCTTCCGCACCCGCTGAGGTATGCTCTGCGATTGAGGCTACTTCCATCGACTGCTTGGCTGTGCGCTCGATTGTCCGCATTTGATTGCCGACGATATCAGTGATTTCCTCTACAAATTGCGCCATTGTATGGATTGTGTCGGTCATGGTCTCGACATTTTCATTCGTTTTTGTTGCGCGTTTGGCTTCAGTAGATGCCGTTTCTACTTGTTTTTGCATTTCAGACACTACTCGTTTAACGTCTGCCTGGATCGTTTGGACAAGCCCCGAAATCATCTGCACTGCTTTTGCGCTTTCATCAGCTAAGTTGCGGACTTCTTCCGCGACGACGGCGAAGCCTTTACCATGTTCCCCTGCTCGCGCCGCTTCTATAGAGGCGTTAAGTGCGAGTAAGTTTGTCTGACCCGCTATGTTGCCTACGAGTTCCACGATTTCACCGATTTTATGGGCATTTTCATCGAGTACTTGAATCGTTTCCAATGAATGTTCACTTTGATTGCTCATTTGATGGATTCCTGCTAATACGGATTGGAAGATCTCGGTTGTCGCATGCAATTCTCGTAACATCATTTTAGACTGCTCTGAAGATTGATCCGCCCGACTATTGACTTCCATCGCGAGTTGCCGGATATCTTCAATCGCATGGACGGTTTCACGAATCGCCTCTGACGTATGTTCTGCACCATTGGAGATTTCTCCGATCGTGCGCGCGATGGCGTCCGATTGACCGGATGCAGCGCTTGTCTCCTTAGTCAATTCATCGACTGATTGAGCAGTTGCTTGAAAGTTCGATTCAATTTGCTCAATAATATTACGCAAATTAACGACCACTTGCTGGAATGCTTTGGAGACGGAATGGATTTCATCCGAAGAATTTGGCAATTGAATGTCCGTACCGATTTTTCCGTCCGCCACTTTCATCGCGGCTGTTTCCAAACGTTGCAATGGCTTGGTCAAAATAACGCTGAACATGGCCGCTAAAATACCTGACCACATGACGCCCATCGCATATGTTAGCAATTGAAAAATGAATGGTTGTACATTCGGGAAGAACGTTGGCTGTACCCAGTTAATGAATACAGCACTGGTAGTATACGTAATGACTGCGAGAATCACGATAAATAGAACGAGTTTCGCCCGCAGCCCTACTTTTTTCGGTTCTTTCATAAGTTCCCCTCCGCTAACTTTCGGATGACTGAGTTAATGAGTTCTGTCAGCTCATTGAATGTCGTGCGGTATGTAGCCAAATCTCCGCCATATGGATCATGTACATCAAGACCTGGCATTATGCCCGCGTACTCTTTTAATGTAAAGACTTTCTCTTTCATGTGCGGAAAGCGGCTGTGCAGTAAATCGCGATGGTTTGCTGTCATTGTCAGCACGATATCAGCCCATTCCATCTCAGATGACTTAACTTCATTGGAGTAGGGAGAGAAAGAGATTCCTTCTTCCCTCAACAGTTGCGCTGAATTCGAGGAGATGGGTAATCCATCTATCGCATGAATGCCAGCGGACTTCGCAGTAAACCCTGGTACATTGGCATGATTAACTAACGCCTCTGCCAAAGGACTTCTACATGTGTTACCTGTACATATAAAATAAATATTCATTTTCTTCACCTACTTTACAGAATACCGGATTTATGAGGAAAAAGAAACACTATTCTTCAAAATATAAAGGACAATACACCTATACAGATGAAAACAATACCTGTCAGACGTCTAATGAATGTTCCATTTATTAAACGTAGACGGCCTGCGGATAAAAACGCAATGCCCGAAAAGACGAATGAGAAGAGACCTGATGCCATGATGAATAGCCATTTATTCAACTGCATCATACCGAATGTCACACTGACGGCGAACGCATCTAGACTGACGATCAGCGCTAGGAAAAATGGTGAAATCATCTCTACGATGGATTGCTCTTCACTGTCGGCAAGTAAAATATGAAGGCCGATGAGTGATAACAGTACACCCGAAAGCAAATGACTCCATCCTACGAAATAGGACATCACCCATTCTCCTGCGTAGAAGCCAATGAGTGGAAGTAGCATATTCAGTATAGTAGTCCACAGCATAATCATCAATCGACCTCGCCGTAGTTGCAAAAATGTATAGACAATCAAAATATCGATAGTTGTCACGATAGCTGATATGATTTCTATCAAAGACTAAGCCCCCTTGCAAGTCGCATGTACTCATCTTATGCGGATGCTGAAGGGGGCTATTCATCGTTATTGAAATGTTATTCCATGAAACGCTTGCCGTCTGATGCTTTATCGAGTCGGTTCATGACCGCTGCCCCAATACCCGAAAGGTCTGTCTCAACGGCTAAGATAATGTCGGCTTTGGTATTGTCACATTGACGAATCGCTTTGTACAAGCTTGACGCCATCGCTTCACGACTATTGATCGGACCTGTGGAAAAGTACCAATCCGCGCGCTCTGTGTATAACTCATCAGGTCCAATGATGGCCACACGTTTGTTTTGCTGGTGAATGGTCTCTAGCGCATGCGCAATAGTATCGGCATTCGGCCCAATGACGAATAGCGGTGCTTCGGGTGCGTAATGTGTATACTTCATTCCCGGTGCGCGCGGTGCTGACGTTTGATCTGTGGGTAACGTCGCCATGTGGACGGTACCAATCAAGTCTTCCAACTGCTCCTTCGTTATGCCGCCGGGACGCAAAATGACAGGTGGCGTGACTGTGATATCCAAGATTGTGGATTCTAAGCCAACTCCTGTCTCTCCACCATCCAGAATTAACGGTACTCTACCTAGTAAATCGTGATAGACATGATCCGCTTCCGTCGGGCTCGGCTTTCCACTTCGATTTGCACTTGGTGCAGCTAATGGCTGATCGAGTTTTCGTAACAACTCCAACGCTATCGAGTGGTCTGGCATACGAATGGCTACGGTACTAAGTCCAGCTGTGACAACATCTGCAATAACGCCCGGTTTCTTTTCCATGATTAACGTTAACGGTCCCGGCCAAAAAGCTTTCATTAAGACTTCTGCAATTTCAGGGATGTCTGTCGCATATTTCTCGATGTCTGACTGGTTCCCAATATGTACGATTAGCGGATTATCTGAAGGTCTACCTTTTGCTTCAAAGATCCGCTGTACTGCTTGCCCATCTGTCGCGATCGCTCCCAATCCGTAAACTGTTTCAGTCGGAAAGGCAACAATACCTCCAGATTTAAGGATATCCACAGCTTGTTCATAGATTCTATCGTTATCCACTAGGTTATCCACTATTTCTTGTGTAGTGTCCACTTGCTCAACCCCTCTTTATACACATTTCGGTGACTTTATCCACAAAATGTGTGAATAGTTTCATTTGAACAGTGATTTTATCCACTCCCAAATGAAGAATGTAACAGGTTCTTCTTCTGTTTCAGCGACTGTTGCCTCTTCAGGGAAACAAACGTTAGGAAACAGTGAACACCACCAATTATCCCCTCTACCTGCACCGATTTTGACAACATATGCATCGTAAACACCCTGCGGCTGAATGAAAAATCCTACGCGTTTTGGCGGGATCATTGCCGCACTGTGTTCAAGCGTTACGTGTGCGCCGTTTACTTGTGTCTTGGCGATTTCAAGTATCTTCGGCTCCAACACTTGAAGATTAGCATTGATTTGCTGTGTGTTCATAGATTGGCTAATAGCTTTCTCTAGCAATGGCGCGATTTTTTCCTGAACGTTTTGTTTCACTTGCTGATCCGCTACGGTATTCGAGTTTGCAAGAATACGAAATTGCGTCGCTTCACTAGCATTTGTTTGTTGACCGAATACGAGTAACACCGCTTGAATAGTTAGTAATATAAGTACGAATTCTATAAATGCCACTAGTTTCGAAGTTTGAGTCGGTTGTTGATTTATCGGATAATCTTGTAACATGTCATCCCCTCCTGCACTCTATCTTGACCCGCAGGAGGGAGTTTTATTCATCGAATCTCACAAAATATCATTCGATCTTTTTTATTGATGTCTTGGATGACTTCAACAGTCGCTTCCGGAAAGGCTTCTTCAAGAAATTTTTGCACTGCCGGGCCTTGTAGATAGCCTATTTCAAAACCGATCAGTGAAGGTCGATTCATCAGAGGCGATAGATTCTCTGCTAGTCTACGGTAGAAATAGAGACCGTCTTCTTCCGCAAATAGCGCAGTTTGCGGTTCGAAATCATAGACAGTTGGCGACATATCAACTTTTTCATAATCTGCAATATACGGTGGATTAGATAGAATGATATCCCACTTCTGATGTTTCAACGGCTCTTCCATATCCCCTTGTAAAAAGGTCACGTTGACTTCATTGCGTTGTGCATTACGTTGTGCGACTTCGAGCGCTAATTCACTAAAATCAGTCGCTGTCACTTCCGCAGTCGGTCTTTCTTTTTTGAATGCGATCGCGATCGCTCCACTGCCTGTTCCGATATCCGCTACTTGAATCATTCGTTCACCAAATAATTGAGTAGCACGTTGCAACGCATAATGTACGAGTTCTTCCGTTTCAGGACGAGGAATCAGTACGTGTTCATTGACCTCGAATGAATAGCCGTAAAAGGATTCTTCACCAAGGATGTATTGAATTGGCTTGCCGGTCAAAAGTTCTGTGATGATGGACCAGAATTTCGAGTACGGTTCATGCGGAACTTGTTCGCGCAAACTAGCTAAATAGTTAGCTTGGCTTTTACCCGTGACAGAGCGCATGGCAAGTTCAGCAGCATGCGTGTCCATACCGCGTGCGTCCAGCAATTGTTGTGCTCGTTGCACAGATTCGAGCATTGTCTCAGTCATTGCGATCCAAACTTTCCAAGCGATGTGCCTGTTCTTCAATAATTAATGCGTCGATGACTTCATCCAGCTTCCCTTCAATAATCTGATCAAGCTTTTGTATCGTCAGACCAATTCGATGGTCCGTGACACGGTTTTGTGGGAAGTTATACGTGCGAATACGTTCGGAACGGTCACCTGATCCAACTGCAGATTTTCGTTTTTCATCATATTCAGCTTGTACTTCCTGCATGAATTTATCATACACTCGTGCACGCAATACTTTCATGGCTTTTTCTTTATTTTTAATTTGGGATTTTTCATCCTGGATCGATACTGTAGTTCCTGTCGGTAAATGCGTGAGGCGTACTGCAGACATCGTCGTGTTGACGGATTGCCCTCCTGGTCCAGATGACGCAAATGTATCGGTACGGATATCTTTATCGTGAATTTCAATTTCTACTTCTTCCGCTTCCGGCAAACACGCAACAGTAGCAGTAGACGTATGAGTTCGTCCGCCTGATTCAGTTTCCGGTACACGTTGCACGCGGTGTGCTCCGTTTTCGTACTTCAACTTCGAGTAGGCCCCTTTTCCATCAATCATGAAGATGATTTCTTTGAAGCCGCCGAGTTCAGTCGGTGATGAATCAATCACTTCCACTTTCCAGTGATTCATTTCCGCGAAACGTGTATACATCCGATAAAGACTACCCGCAAATAAAGCTGCTTCGTCTCCTCCTGCTGCACCACGGATTTCCATAATGACACTTTTATTGTCATTCGGATCTTTTGGAATGAGTAATACTTTTAACTGTTCTTCAAGCGACTCAATTTGGTCTTCGAGTTCATCAATTTCCATTTTGACTAATTCTTTCATGTCATCATCAAGCGGTTCATCTTGCATTTCTTTGGCATTCTTATATTGCGCATGGATATGTTTATATTCACGGTATACTTCGACGGTGTCTTGTAAATCGGATTGTTCTTTTGAATAGCTGCGTAATTTGTCCAAATCATTAACGATTTCGGGGTCACTAAGTAGTTCATTCAGTCGGTCATAACGGTCTTCAACTGCTTGTAGTCTATCGAACATAGTCGGTTCACCTCTTCTGAAATAGTGGTTTCTATATTAGTATATAGCAGAACCGCCTATCCTTTCTTGCTTACGGATAGACGGAAATATGTTTATTCTACATGTTGCATACGGCTAACAGGGACTTCATGGTGCTGGCGGCAACGTGGTTCATAAGCTTCGGATGCGCCAACTAGAATGATCGGGTCATCCTGACATGCAGGTTGTCCGTCTATTAATCGTTGTGTTCGGCTTGAAGGCGATCCGCACACAGTACAAACTGCTTGAAGTTTCGTCACTAGTTCTGCCACAGCCATTAATTCAGGCATCGGTCCGAATGGTTCGCCTTTAAAGTCTTGATCGAGTCCTGCAATGATCACACGAAAGCCGCGATCCGCAAGCATGATCGCAACGTCTATAATATCGTCGTCGAAAAATTGGGCTTCATCAATGGCGACCACATCGAAATCATCTGAAACGAGATTTGGTATTTCACTCGCTTTGGAAATAGGATTAGCGATCGTGGACGCACCGTCGTGGCTCACAACTGCCTCTTCGCTATACCGATCATCAATTGCCGGTTTGAATACCGCAATCTTTTGTTTGGCAAATTCCGCGCGTCGAATTCGGCGAATAAGCTCCTCCGATTTACCTGAAAACATACTGCCGCAGATGACTTCCATCCAGCCGCCTTGCATTGAAACGTACATGGTCAATCTCCTTTCGATGTCGTGCTATGTATGTGGTTTGTGCGTTGTGTGTTAATCCTATGAGCGGTTGTGGGCTCCGATAGAGCGGTTATACCACTGCTATGAGCGTAAACGGGCACAGATAGAGCGATCAACCTCATTCTATGAGCGGTTGACGCCAGCGATAGAGCACTCGGGCGACTTCTATGAGCACACCGTCTCTAGTATCTGCAATAAATTAATAAAAATACCCGTCTGGCACGACTGCACCTGACGGGTATCTGGCTTTTATTACTCTTGTTCTTCTGACTTGATGCCGTATTTTTTGTTGAAACGGTCAACTCGTCCATCTGCTGTAGCAAACTTCTGACGGCCAGTATAGAATGGGTGACATTCTGAGCATACTTCCACTCGAATATCCTCTTTTACAGAACCTGTTTCAAATGTATTGCCACATGAGCAAGTTACTGTTGCAAGTTTGTAATCGGGATGAATTCCTGCTTTCATCGATATCTCTCCTTTCGCCCTGAACCATCTGGAACAGAGTGTGAAATTCTGGATGTTTTATTGGCCATTTGCCTATAAAACGATCGATGCCGTACACGACCCGTGTTTGTCAGCCGTATATGCGGTGTACAGAAAAACTGTACTTGATTAGTATAGCAAAATTCGATACGTTGCGCAAGTGTTTGATTTGGGTATTTAATGGGCATAAGCTGACTTAGTTAGGGGTTGGATTTCCGCTGCAGCCGAGGGGACGCTTTCCTAGAGGGCTCGCGGTGAGCCAACCAGTTCGCTTTGCTCTCTTTGGTTGTCTCACCTGTCGAGCTGATCCTCTGGGAGTCGCCCCTCGGCTTCCGCTGCAATCTTACCTTTTGAGTACGCACATCACCTTTTTATGCTGGTTTAAAAGCGTAATATAAAAAATACGTTAGAAAATCAGATAAGACCTTTACCCTTTTTCGCCTTCATTTCTTCGTTTAGCTTGTCGAAGAATTCTTCGTTGTTATCGGATTGGCTTAGTTTTTTCATGAAGCGTTCGGTGAAGTCGTGGGAGTCTGAGAAGGTTTTTCTGATAGCCCACAGTTTTTCTAGGTTTTCTTTAGGGATGAGCAGTTCTTCTTTTCGTGTGCCGGAGCGACGGATGTCGAGTGCTGGGAAGATTCTGCGTTCGGCTAGGTTGCGGTCTAGGTGCAGTTCCATGTTGCCGGTTCCTTTGAATTCTTCGTAGATGACTTCGTCCATGCGTGAGCCGGTTTCGATTAGAGCTGTGGCAAGGATTGTTAGGCTCCCGCCTTCTTCTATGTTACGTGCTGCACCGAAGAATCTTTTGGGTCGGTGGAAGGCTGCCGGGTCGATTCCTCCGGATAATGTGCGTCCGCTTGGTGGAATCACTAGGTTGAATGCACGTGCTAGTCGTGTGATGGAGTCCATCAAGATGATGACGTCGCGTTTACTTTCTACTAGACGCATTGCGCGTTCGAGTACTAGTTCCGCTACTTTCACGTGGTTTTGTGGTACTTCATCAAATGTCGAACTGACAACATCTGCTTTAACAGAACGTTCGATATCCGTTACTTCTTCTGGACGTTCGTCGATCAATAGAACGATTAGTTCAGCTTCAGGATGGTTTGTAGTGATGGAGTTAGCAATTTCTTTTAACAACGTCGTTTTTCCCGCTTTAGGAGGAGCGACGATTAATCCACGTTGACCAAATCCAACAGGCGAGACGAGATCCATGATGCGTGTAGACACGTTATTTCTCGATGTTTCTAATTTAATTTGACGATCAGGATATAAAGGTGTCAATGCCGGGAAATGAACACGTTCGCGTGCGACTTCCGGATTTTGTCCATTGACTGCTTCGACTTGCAATAATCCATAGAAGCGTTCATTTTCCTTTGGTGGACGAACTTTACCTGTTACCTTGTCTCCGTTACGTAGATCAAAGCGACGGATTTGGGATGCAGAAATGTAAATATCTTCTGAACTGGATGAGTAATTGATAGGACGTAAGAAGCCATATCCTTCAGATTGTATAATTTCGAGAACGCCTTCCATGAAAAAGAAGCCTTCTTGTTCGGCGCGTGATTTCAAAATAGCAAAAATTAATTCTTTCTTTGTCAGTTTGCTATAGTTAGTAATTTTAAATTGCTTAGCTAGAGAGTAAAGCTCTTTGAGCGTCATATTCTCGAGGTCCGCAAGCGTAATCATCGTCATCTATGCGTACACCACTCTTCATTTATTGTAGGGAAATTTGGCATAGTAAATAGAAAGGATAGTACATTGTGTACTTCCTTTCCTTTAATAGCCGGACATTATGGATCTGAATAGTTTTTAGGAAATAGAGACCCGGCTGTGACACCGGGTGTTGAGGGAGTTAGTCTTGCATGACGAGAAGAGGTTTTTTCTTCATGCTGTGGCGACCTTCTACGAAACGAATAGTTCCTGATTTCGAGCGCATAACGATCGACTGAGTTCGGCAATACGTACCTTTAAACTGTACGCCATCCATCAATTCGCCGTCTGTTACGCCTGTTGCTGCGAAAATACAGTCGTCTCCTTTTACCAAATCGTCCATGTATAGAACTTTTTCTACGTCGATACCCATCTTGATGCAACGTTCTCTCTCTTCATCATTTGAAGGTACGAGACGCCCTTGAATTTCTCCGCCTAAGCATTTTAATCCGACTGCTGCGATTACCCCTTCAGGTGCACCGCCTCTTCCGAATAAAATATCCACACCTGTGTCATCGAAGGCTGTGTTAATAGCTGCCGCTACATCGCCATCTTCGATCAATTTGATACGAGCACCTGCTTCACGAATTTCTGCAATGATATCTGCGTGACGTTCGCGGTTCAAAACAGATGCTACTAGGTCAGATACTGATTTGTTTTTCGCTTTTGCTACAGCCTTCAAGTTATCTGTAACGCTTGCGTCGATATCAATTTTACCAACTGCTTCAGGACCTACTGCAATTTTGTCCATGTACATATCCGGTGCGTTTAGCAAATTACCTTTATCTGCAACCGCAAGAACAGCTAGTGCATTCCATCCACCTGCCGCTACGATATTCGTACCTTCGACTGGATCGACAGCGATATCTACAGCGGGGCCATGACCTGTCCCAAGTTCTTCACCAATATATAGCATAGGTGCTTCGTCCATTTCACCTTCACCGATGACGACTACACCTTCCATCGGGATCGTATCGAATACTGTACGCATTGCTTCTGTTGCGGCGTCGTCTGCTTCGTTCTTCAAACCGCGTCCCATCCAGCGAGCTGCCGCTACGGCTGCCGCCTCTGTTACACGCACTAATTCCATCGATAAACTACGTTCCATAATGTTTTGTTCCTCCTGTTTGCGGTAAGGCGCGTATTGCGTATTACCTTTCATTTGCCTACGTCCGCATCCATTGACTACTTTCTAGATAGTGGATGTGTCGTTTGAGTCTATTATACACGTTTTGGCAATTAGCGTCACTCGGAAATCGAAGTCGGTGTGAGTACTTCCACTTTTCTAATATCTGCTCCAAGATTTTGTAGCTTCTGAACGATCTTGCCGTAACCACGTTCAATATGTTCAATTTCACGGATTTCTGTTTCTCCACTTGCCAATAATCCAGCAATTAATAATGCGGCTCCCGCGCGTAAATCTGATGCTTCAACCGTTGCTGCATGCAATGGAGTAGGACCTGTTATGATAGCTGATCGACCTTCTACACGGCCGTCTGCATTCATTCGACGAAGCTCATCGATTTGTTTGAAGCGTGCTGGATAAATCGTGTCTGTTAGGATAGATGAGCCTTCCGCTTGTGTCGACAATACACCGAATGGCTGTTGCAAGTCTGTCGGGAATCCTGGATAAACAAGAGTTTTCACATCCACCGCATGAAGTTTTTCAGTTTTCGGAATGAAAATCTGTTCTTCGCCGACTTCTACTTTCACGCCCATTTCGCGAAGCTTCGCTGTGACAGCTTCAACGTGTAAAGGAATGACATTATCAATTGTGACACCATCGCCAATTGCAGCAGCCATAATCATATGCGTACCTGTTTCAATACGGTCCGGAATGATTGTGTGTTTCGTACCGTGCAATGTTTCCACGCCTTCGATACGAATAACGTTCGTTCCTGCACCTTTAATATTCGCGCCCATATTGGATAGCAAAGTCGCGACATCAATAATCTCAGGTTCTTTCGCTGCGTTTTCAATAATCGTTTTACCTTTTGCTTTAACAGCCGCAAGCATGATATTGATCGTAGCACCCACGCTGACGACGTCTAAATAGATTTTCGCGCCGTATAGTTCTTCTGCACGCAAATAAATAGCGCCGTGTTCATTTTCGACTCTTGCGCCTAGAGCTTCAAAGCCTTTAATATGTTGATCAATCGGGCGTGGACCCAAGTGACAACCTCCAGGTAATCCGATGACAGCGTGCTTGAACTTACCAAGCATCGCTCCCATCATATAGTAGGATGCACGAAGTTTTTTGACGTTACCGTTAGGCAATGGCATAGAAATGATTTCAGTTGGATCGATGATCATCGTACCATCTTTCATTTCCACTTTACCGCCGATTTCTTCGACGAGCGCCTGCAATGTATAGACATCTGAAATTTCTGGAAGTCCTGCAATGGTGACAGGCGAGTCAGCTAAAATAGCGGCAGGGATTAAAGCCACTGCGCTATTCTTCGCTCCACTTACTCTGATCGTTCCTTGCAGTCGTTTTCCACCTTTGATTTTATAAACGTCCATTTCAAGCTCCTTTTGTTCTATCACTTATTCGTTCTAGTTTCCCAGTCTTTCAAAAACTGATCGATTCCTTTAGTAGTTAGTGGATGTGCAAACAGACTCTGAAGTACGTTAAATGGAGTTGTCGCAATATGTGCTCCAGCAAGTGCAGCAGCCGTAATATGCTGTGGGTGTCTGATAGATGCTGCGATGATTTGTGTATCCAAGTCATGGATTGTGAAGATATCTGAAATCGTTTCGATTAATTCGACGCCATTTTGACCAATATCATCCAAACGTCCGATGAATGGTGAAACGTATGTCGCGCCTGCACGTGCTGCAAGCAAGGCTTGATTGGCACTGAACACTAGCGTAACGTTCGTTTTGATTCCTTCTGATGCAAATACAGAACAAGCTTTCAAGCCTTCAGGTGTCATCGGTAATTTCACCGTGATGTTTTCTGCAAGAGCTGCTAGCTTACGCCCTTCTTCTATCATACCTTCTGCATCCAAAGCGATAACTTCTGCACTGACGGAACCTGGTACGAGTGCCGTGATTTCTTTCAAACGATCATGGAATGAAATATTTTCTTTCGCGACTAGGGATGGGTTAGTTGTAACCCCAGAGATAATTCCCCAGCTGTGCGCTTCCTTGATTTCTTCAAAATTGGCTGTATCTATAAAAAATTTCACGTGTATTGTCCCCCTAGTTGTAGTTAATTCATCTAGCTAAATGCAAAAGAAGGAGACGTATTGCGCTCCTCCTCTGTTCTATCTTCAATCTATAATTACGCTTGCTTCGAACTGCCGAACTCGCGCATTTTACCAATTACAGTTGCTTTGATTGCTTCGCGCATAGGTCCGAGGAATTTACGTGGATCATACACTTCGGAATCTTCGTTTAAGATGTCGCGTACAGCTTTTGTACCTTGAATCTGATTTTCTGTGTTGACGTTGATTTTAGACGTACCAAGTGAAATGGCGCGTTGAATATCTTTCGTCGGAATGCCTGTACCGCCATGCAACACGAGTGGAATATCTCCTTGTTTCGAGATTTCTTCCATTTCTTCAAATCCAAGATTCGGTTCGCCTTTATACGGTCCGTGTACAGAACCTAGTGCAGGTGCTAGACAATCGATACCTGTCTTTTCTACAAGCTCTCTACATTCAGCCGGATCTGCATAAATAACGCCGTCTGCGATGATGTCGTCTTCCTGACCGCCTACTACGCCAAGTTCAGCTTCTACTGATACATTATGTTGCTGTGCGAAATCTACCACTTTTTTCGTGATTTCAATGTTTTCTTCAAGTGGCTTAGAAGATGCGTCGATCATAACAGAAGTAAAGCCTGCTTCAATCGCTTCTTTACACTTCTCAAAGCTAGAACCGTGATCTAAATGAATCGCTACTGGCACAGTCGTACCGTATTCTTCCATTAGTCCTTTGACCATCATAACGACTGTTTTAAATCCGCCCATATAACGTGCAGCGCCTTCTGAAACACCTAAAATAACAGGCGATTTCTCTTCTTCAGCAGCTTGTAGAATCGCTTGCGTGTATTCCAAGTTATTTAGGTTGAATTGACCAATTGCATATCCTTGCTCTTTACCTTGAATCATCATTTCTTTCATCGAGACGAGTGGCATGTATAATTCCTCCTTGAGTTTCCACGAATTTTTTATGTGTTTTAATTATATTAATTTCTATCCACTAGCATATCAAATTCATGCGATGATTACTACTATCAGACGTCTAGTAACTCCAACCTTTTTAACACGCTATCACGCACTTCGAATATATCGAATGGTTTAGTAAAGTGTTGTTCGATACCTAGTTTATTAGCTTCTTCCAGCATTTCGGTTTCACTATACGCTGTCATCATCATGACAATCGCGTCTGGCAACAGGGTTCGGATTTCTCGAAGGACCTCGACACCATTCATGCCTGGCATCTTCATATCAAGCAAAATGCAGTCAGGTTGTTGTTCGCTGACTTTTTCCAACGCTTCTTTTCCATTCGATGCAAGCGCTGTCATTATTCCCGTTGGTTTGAATATTTCCTCTAGTAATAATCGGATCCCCGGCTGGTCGTCCACAATTAGTAAATGTTTCATCTTCATATCCCCCATCACCTTATTTCCCCTGTTTAATTTTGTAAACTTTATTGTAACCCGACTATTACGGTCTGTATACAAAGATATTTCATTTTCAGCAAAATTGTGTGTGGTTCTATTTCTCTACTTTATTTGTCTATGTAATGTTATTCAAGAAAATTCCAACAACTCCTCTATTTTTCGTCAACTATTTTGCACTTCTTCCTTTTCTCCCATATACTGAGCTTTTGGAGGGATTTTCGTGAAAATATTAACTACACAAATTAGAGGTCTTCTGGAGAGAATTGCAGAAGGTCAAGAAGAATCGATGGAAGAAACTGCTCGTTTATTGGCGCAAGCGGTAGTAGGCGAAGGACGAATTGTCTTAGCAGCTTTTGATGAATTGGAAGCTGTTACTGCGACTGCACTGGATGGTGTCGAACCGTTGGATGATGCGATTCGTTACACAAAAGAGTTGGCATTAACACCGGCTGACCGCGTGTGGTTGCTTGTGCGAAAGGCCGATCACCCTGCTGCGCTTGAGCTGGCACGTGAGCTGGCGGAGCAGTTCATCCCATTCGCTGTGTTGGCTGCTGATAAGGAAGATGACGACAATGAGCTCGCTTCTCTTGCGTATACGTATATTTCGACAGGTTTGAAAAAGGGTCTGATTCCGGGTCCTACTGGCGAAAGAATTGTCCAGCCCCATGCGCTTGCTGCGTTGTTTGTTTATGAGGCAGTGAAGCTGTCGATTGATGATATGTTGGCGGATGAAGATGACGAGCTGTGATATGGGGTAAGGGTTTGCAAGGTGAGTGGATCATACTTTTTGTTGTGCATTGAAGTTAAGATTGTAGTGCAAAATCTGAGTGAGTAGACGTATAGTAGCTGGCAAGGTGTTGAACTTTCGAGGCTATGAGCGGTTATCAAGGTTCTATGATCACTTAGATGAATCCATGAGCACTCGTAGCGTCTGAAAGAGCGGACAGCGCGTGCTATAGAGCGCAAAATGTGTTCTATGAGCGCTTAAACGGATTCTATGAGCGGATAGCTGACGGTGACTCGTGATGGTTCAGCTCGATCAAGTGAGACAACCAAAAGAGAGCGAGAGCCGTAGCGAAGGATGGCTGCTGCGAGTAAAAGCGAAGCGTTAGGAGCACACGTTTGCACTAGCGAACTGGTTGGCTCACCGCGATCCCTTGGGAAAAGCGTCCCCCAGCTGGAGCTTCCATCCCCTCGCACTCTCAAACTATCCCTAACTTCTACAAAGATTCTAAATACCCAAAGTCAAAAATGCCCACAGAAGAAAAATCTTCTGTGGGCATACTTTTTAGTTTTTATGCTCAAGCGCCGCGCGAATAAATTCGCGGATTAGTGGTGATGGACGATTCGGGCGTGATGCAAACTCTGGGTGGAACTGGCACGCGACGAAGTATGGATGATCTTTCAATTCCATAATTTCGATCAAGCGACCGTCCGGGCTGATTCCCGAAACGATGAAACCTGCCTCTTCCAATTGCGCACGGTACGCCAAGTTCATTTCATAACGGTGACGGTGACGCTCGTACACTAACTCTTCACCATATGCCGCAGAAGCCTTCGTGTTATCAGACACCTTACATGGATGAGCACCCAAACGTAATGTGCTGTCCGCTTCGCGTGCTGTACGACAATCTGGGTGGAACGTTGTCATTTGGTGCTCTGTCTCTGTATCGAACTCGAGTGAATGAGCAGTCTTTAGCCCAATCACATTACGTGCGATTTCAGTAGCCGCCAACTGTAGGCCTAAACTAATACCGAAGAATGGAATCTTCTGTTCACGTGCATACGTGATAGCTTCGATTTTACCATCGATAGCACGATCTCCGAAGCCGCCTGGTACTAGAATTCCGTCAACATCTCCAAGAAGTTCTGCTACGTTTTCAGACGTCACATCTGCAGAGTTGATCCACTTAATATCGATGTCCGCGTCGAATGCATATCCGGCATGACGCATAGCTTCTACTGCGGAAATGTATGCATCTTGCAATTCTACATACTTACCAACTAAACCGATTCTCACTGTTTCTTTCAGTGATTTAACCAACTTCACTAGTTCTTCCACTTCAGAAAGTTCAGGCTGTGGTGTTTCAAGACCTAAGTAATCCACAACTAGCTGATCCATGTTTTGCTCATGCAAACGAAGAGGTACTTCGTATAATGTTTCCGCATCAAGAGCTTCGATTACTTCTTCTGATTTGATGTTACAGAATAACGCAATCTTGTCTTTCATTTCTTGTGGCACTGGATATTCGCTTCGCACAACGATCATGTTCGGCTGGATTCCGAGACTGCGCAATTCTTTTACGCTATGTTGTGTCGGCTTCGTTTTCATTTCACCCGCTGCATGCAAATAAGGAATAAGCGTGTTGTGGATGTACATCACATCATCTTTTGCAAGATCTGTCTTCAATTGGCGGATCGCTTCAAGGTACGGCAATGATTCGATATCGCCTACACTACCACCGATTTCTGTAATGACGACATCTGCATTCAATGTTTGGCCGGCACGTTTAATCAATTCTTTGATTTCATTGGTAATGTGCGGAATAACCTGTACAGTTGCACCATTATATTCGCCTGAGCGCTCTTTACGTAATACTAAATCATAGACTTTCCCCATCGTTACGTTGGAGTAACGGTTACACTCGATGTCGATGAAACGCTCGTAGTGACCGATGTCAAGATCCGTTTCCGCTCCGTCTTCAGTTACGAAAACTTCACCGTGCTGGTACGGACTCATCATGCGTGGGTCAATATTGATATAGGGATCAAACTTTTGGTTCGTTACTTTCAAACCACGATTCTTAAGTAAACGTCCAAGTGATGCTGCGTTGATACCTTTACCTAAAGAAGAGACGACGCCGCCTGTAATAAAAATATATTTTGTCATGTGTAGTGCCTCCATTTATTCTTTTTCCATGCTAGTAGGGTCAATATAAAATCAAAAAAGCGCCCCGTTTGTAGCGTAACTACAATAAGGAGCGCGTATACACGAATTCATGTGTCCTTTTCAGGAGCCCATCCAAATCTTATATTTTTGGGCACTAAAAGTCAAGTCCGATTATTTCTCTTCCTCATACTCTTCGTCTTCTTCGTCGTCCTCGTCATCTTCTTCATCGATATCGAGTTCTTCTTCAGGAATCACTTCTAGGTCGTCATCAGGATCGATTAAATCTTCCTCGATTTCAACTACATCCTCTTCATCTTCTTCGTCATCCACGTCATCGTCTTCTTCGCCAAGTTCAACGTATTCTTCATCGAAGATTTCTTCTTCGTCATCGTCTTCTTCAATATCGTCTTCGTCATAATCTTTTTTCTTCTTTTTCTTCTTGCGTACTTTTACAACTGGTGCAGTTTCTTCTTCGATCTGGTCAACTGGGTACCATTCACGCAGTCCCCAACGATTTTCTTCGATAGCTAGGAATCTGCCGTCGATGTTCAAGTCTGTATAGTATTGAAGAACTTTCTCCTTCAATTCTTTTTCCGTAATACCTGTAAGTTTACGGAACTCTTCCATCAATTCTGCCAATGTGAGGGATTCGCGGCGTTCTGTTAGTACTTGGTGCGTAATATTGATTAATGATTCTTCGAGTAGTTCTTCTTGCGTCATGTCATGGATATTCAATGTATGGCACGTCCTTTCTTCTATCAATCACACGCGGAACCGACCAAGTCAGTGAATGATTTGGCCGATCAACGTTTTTTATCTTGTAGCATATAAGCATAGTGTACATTATATACGTTATTTCTTCCAATATGCTACATTCTTTTACTTCTCTTTATATTTCTATACTCAGATATGGTCAAATACCCCAGGTAGACTGCCGCAATGGTGAAGGGGATTGCGCCGAGTCCGTTGTTGTAGAAGATGAGTGTGAGCGTAATTAAGAGAGTTATTATAATTGCGTGGTAGTACCATCTCACATTCAGCACGCCCCTTTTCTTCGTTGTTTCCATTATACTGACTAACTTGCTAATTTATCCACTATGAGTTGGAATGAAATTCAAGTAATTTATTGGATTACATCTGCCCTTTGAAATTGATTGGCGGAAATTGTGTTGGGGTGGGGATTTGCGCTTCGGAGGGGACGCTTTCCTGAGGGTTCGCGGCGAACTGATCCTCCAGGAGTCGCCCCTCCTAGTGCAAAGACGTGCTCCTAACGCTGCGCTTTTACTCGCAAAAGCCGTACTCCGCCACGGCTCTCGCTCCAATCCCTTTGCAATGAGAGTGGTTGATACTTTTTGTTAGTCATTAAAGTAAGTTTTGTAATACACTTCTAAACATTAGTTCTTGAATCTAAAGAAGTTAAAACAAAGCAATAATTTACACACCACCTACAGTGAGTGATCTAAGTATCCGTACTCTCGACGTAGGATGGAAGCGGAAGTTGGTGGCGAAGTGCAAAGATGTGCTCCTAACGCTTCGCTTTTACTCGCAAAAGCCGTTCTTCGCTACGGCTCTTCCCGATGGATCAGCTCGAAAGATGAGACAACCAAAAGGGAGCTTGCGACCTGGTCGGCTCACCGAGAGCCCATGGGAAAGCGTCCGCCAACTGGAGCTTCCATCCCCTCGTACACACAAATTCATTTACTATTCGAAAGCTATTGCTTTTGAACTTAAATGAGTACATACCCATTAAAAAAAGAGGATGCCGCCAGAAGTTATGGCTTCTGTGACATCCCCTTTTCGAGACGCGTTACATATTACGTCGGTACTGGCCGCCTACTTCATACAAAGCATTGGTAATTTGGCCTAGACTTGCGACTTTGACCGTCTCCATTAGCTCAGCGAAGACGTTGCCGCCAGTGACCGCCACTTCCTGTAGTCTCGCAAGTGCCTGCTCCGACTCGTCTGCATGTGTCGAATGGAATGCACGCAGATTACTGATTTGAATCTGCTTTTCTTCCTGAGTCGCACGTGCAATTTCCATATTGTCAATATCTTCCTCAGACGGCGGATTCGGATTCAAGTACGTGTTGACACCGATAATCGGTAGCTCGCCCGAGTGCTTTTTCATTTCGTAGTACATCGACTCTTCCTGAATCTTACCGCGCTGGTATTGAGTCTCCATGGACCCGAGTACGCCGCCACGATCGTTCAGGCGATCGAATTCTTGCAATACCGCTTCTTCTACTAGACTAGTCAGTTCTTCGATGACAAATGCGCCTTGTAGCGGATTTTCGTTTTTCGACAAGCCGTGTTCTTTCATGATGATCATCTGGATCGCCATTGCACGACGAACAGATTCTTCCGTCGGTGTCGTGATCGCTTCGTCGTACGCATTAGTATGCAGCGAGTTACAGTTATCTTGCAATGCCATTAATGCCTGCAATGTCGTACGGATGTCGTTGAAGTCGATTTCTTGCGCGTGTAAACTGCGGCCAGATGTTTGAATATGGTATTTCAGTTTCTGACTGCGTTCATTCGCACCGTATTTATCGCGCATTGTGATCGCCCAGATACGACGTGCGACGCGACCGATTACTGTGTATTCTGGATCAAGACCGTTTGAGAAGAAGAACGACAAGTTCGGTGCAAAGTCGTCGATATTCATTCCGCGGCTTAAATAGTACTCGACATATGTGAAGCCGTTTGCAAGCGTGAAAGCCAGTTGAGAAATCGGGTTCGATCCCGCTTCTGCAATATGGTAGCCCGAAATGGATACAGAATAATAATTACGAACTTTTTTATCGATGAAGTACTGCTGGATATCGCCCATTAAGCGCAAAGCAAACTCTGTAGAGAAGATACATGTATTCTGTCCTTGGTCTTCTTTTAGAATATCTGCCTGCACAGTGCCGCGAACTGTTTGGAACGTCATCTCGCGTACTTCCGTGAACTCTTCTACCGTTAACGTACGACCTAATTCTTCTTCTTTCTTGCGTACTTGCTGATCAACAGCCGCATTCATGAACATCGCCAGAACTATCGGTGCCGGTCCATTGATTGTCATCGAAACAGACGTCATAGGCGAGCAAAGATCAAAGCCATCATAAAGCTTCTTCATATCTTCTAGCGTACAAATACTTACTCCGGACTCTCCTACTTTCCCGTAAATATCAGGGCGTTCGTCTGGATCTTCACCGTATAACGTCACGGAGTCGAATGCCGTAGACAAACGTTTCGCATCATCATCTTTTGATACGTAATGGAAACGACGGTTCGTACGTTCCGGTGTTCCTTCACCAGCGAACTGACGACGTGGATCTTCACCTACACGCTTGAATGGGAAAACGCCTCCTGTGTACGGGAATGAACCTGGAACGTTTTCGCTGTTTACCCAGCGAAGGATTTCTCCATAGTCTTTATACTTCGGCAAGACCACTTTCGGGATTTTCAAACCAGACAGGCTGATCGTGTTGAGCGCCGTGCGTATCTCTTTGTCACGGATTTTGGTTATATATTCATCCTGCTCGTAAGACTCGCGCAGCGGCCCCCAGTTTTTGATGGTGCGCTTCGTTTCGGATGTCAGTTGCTCTTCGACGCCCGCTTTCAAGCTGTTCAATGAATCCAGTAGTGCTTCATTGGAATCGGCTTCTTTTACAGCTTCTATAGCACCTTCTAATTGGAACACGCGACGCGCCAGTTCTTCTTGTTCCTTGGATTTCGCATGATAGTTGCGGATAGTAGATGCGATCTCACGCAAGTAATGGCTGCGGTCAGGTGGAATAATGACCGTTTGTTTTTGATTCGTGACGAAGTCAGTATAACTTGTCGTCCAGTCGGAATCTGTTGCTTTATTCAGTTTATCGACAAGCGCCGCAAACAATGTATTCGTGCCTTTATCGTTAAACTGGCTTGCGATCGTACCGTAGACAGGCATCGTTTCAAGATCCTTATCAAACAGTAAGTGACTGCGCTGATATTGCTTGCGTACTTGAATCAATGCATCTTCTGAACCTTTACGTTCGAATTTATTGATAACAATCAAATCCGCAAAGTCGATCATGTCGATTTTCTCAAGTTGTGTCGGTGCACCGAATTCACTCGTCATCACGTACATCGACACGTCGGAAATATCCGTGATGCGCGCATCTCCTTGCCCGATTCCGCTTGTTTCGACGATGATTAAGTCATAGCCAGCTGCTTTTGTGACATCGAGCACATCATGAATGGCAGTTGTCAGCTCAGAGCGAGATCCTCGTGTTGCCAGACTACGCATGTAGACACGGTTATTGAAGATCGCATTCATACGAATACGGTCACCAAGCAACGCGCCCCCTGTTTTTTGTTTCGTTGGATCAACGGAAAGAATCGCAACTTTTTTGTCAGGAAATTCGCGTAAGAAACGTCGAATCAATTCATCTGTCAATGAACTTTTACCCGCTCCGCCTGTTCCTGTGATTCCAAGTACCGGCGTTTGCTTCGACATGGAGCGTGCATGATCAAGCAACTGCTCCGTCGCTTCGTCTTTATTCAAATGTTTTTCTTCAACATATGTGATTAGATTGGCTAGGATACCTGGCGTTTCTGCTGTCAGTTGTTCCAGGTTGGCTTCTTCGCTTTCGGGAGTCGTGGAGAAATCCGATAGTTCCATGATTTTATTAATCATACCTTGCAGACCTAGTTTTCGACCGTCTTCTGGCGAAAAGATCCACTCAATACCGTAATCATGCAACTCTTTGATTTCCTTCGGGATGATGACTCCTCCACCACCGCCGAATATCTTAATATGGGAAGCACCTCGTTCCTTCAACAAATCATACATGTATTTGAAGTACTCGACGTGGCCACCTTGATAGGATGACATCGCAATTCCTTGTACATCTTCCTGAATGGCAGCGTTTACAACTTCTTCAACCGATCGGTTATGTCCGAGGTGAATGACTTCTGCTCCTGTAGACTGTAAAATTCTCCGCATAATATTGATGGATGCATCATGTCCATCGAATAAACTGGATGCCGTCACAAAACGAATATGATGTTTCGGTTTATATATTTCTTCAGTTGCCATTTGCCTTCCGCCTTTCGTACATGCCGACCGCCGCTGTGAACTCGTCACAGCGGAGTCTGCAAGTGTTTTACTTTTCAAGCCCTTTGATAATTTGCTCTGTTTGTATATCGATATAGCGTTGCAATGAATATTCTTTGCGCAGTGCCCATCTTCTAAACGACCACATTTGACCCGATACTAAAATATGGTGCGCCGTCAACGATACTTCATCCGGTCCAATACGCAGATTTCCCGCTTCCATGCATCGACGGATGATTGTCTCGAATTGCTCAACCATCTCCAGCTCCTTCGTTAGAACGTAGCGCAATGCTTCTCTCGGCAAGGATTTTGACTCCTGGTACATGACGAGGAACTCATCGGACATTTGATCGATCACTTCGTAATACCGCGAAATTGCTACGCGCAATCCTTCTATCGTTTTATCATTCGTGTCGAGTTCGGAAAGACGGATTTTGACTTCATTGTAAATATTGTCGCAGACGAGATACAGAACATCTTCCTTTGTCCGGATATACTCATACAGCGTCCCTATACTGAAGCCGGCTTCTTTGGCAATTTCACGTGTTGTCGTACGGTGAAACCCTTTGTTGATAAACAGCTTAACAGCGCCTCGACTAATTTGTTCGCGTCTCCTCTGAATAAGCTCTTCATCTTTGACAGTAGATTTCACTTCATGTTTTGGCATTGGGTAGACCCCCTGTTATTTCGTCAGCATACGAGAAATGACGAGACGTTGAATTTCTTGTGTACCTTCATAGATTTGCGTAATTTTCGCGTCACGCATATAGCGTTCTACCGGATAATCTTTCGTATAACCGTAGCCGCCAAACACTTGAACCGCTTCAGTAGTCACTTTCATCGCTGTATCGCCAGCCATTAGTTTGGCCATGGCAGATGCTTTACCATATGGCAGATCATTGGATTCAAGCCATGCTGCTTGGTATGTCAATAGACGAGAAGCTTCTGTCGCAGTTGCCATATCCGCCAATTTGAAGCTGATACCTTGATTCGCAACGATTGGCTTACCGAATTGTGTACGCTCTTTTGAGTAATCGACAGCAGCGTCGAGTGCGCCTTGTGCAATGCCGACTGCTTGAGCTGCAATCCCATTACGTCCACCGTCAAGTGTTTTCATAGCAATAATGAATCCGTCGCCTTCTTCCCCAAGAAGGTTTTCTTTCGGTACGCGACAGTTTTCGAGTACAACTTCTGTTGTAGGCGATGAACGAATACCCATTTTCTTCTCTTTCTTCCCTACAGAGAAACCTTCGAATGTGCTTTCTACAATGAATGCGCTCGTTCCTTTATGTTTGGATTCGGGATCCGTTACAGCGAAGACGATATATGTGTCGGCAATTCCGCCGTTTGTGATGAAGATTTTCGAGCCGTTTAGCACGTAGTCGTCACCGTCAAGCTTTGCCGTAGTTTTCATGCCACCTGCGTCTGAGCCTGAACCTGCTTCTGTTAGGCAGTATGCGCCCATTTTCGAACCTTCTGCAAGTGGACGTAAGTATTTTTGTTTTTGCTCTTCGTTGCCGTATTTGTATAGTGGCCATCCTGCTAGAGATGTGTGTGCGGACAGGACGACGCCTGTGGATGCGCAGACACGGGATAGTTCTTCTACTGCGATGACGTAGGCTAGGAAGTCGCTGCCGATTCCGCCGTATTCTTCTGGCCATGGAATGCCTGTGAGTCCGAGTTCGGCCATCTTGTGGAAGATGTCCATGTCGAAGGTTTCGTCTTCGTCTCGTTGTGCTGCGGTTGGTGCTACTTCTTTTTGTGCAAAGTCGCGTACCATTTTTCTAATCATTTCGTGTTCTTCTGATAATTTAAAGTCCATTGTTCTCCCACCCCTTGTTATGTTTGGTTAATAAAATCTCGGTTCTGATTACGTAAAGCTTTAATTTGGATAGTGGTTGGGGATTGGAGCTCCAGACGGGACGCTTTCCGCGGGCATGGCTTGAGCCTCCTCGTCCGCTTCGCTACCTGCGGGGTCTCAAGGCTCATGCTATTCCCGCAGGAGTCGCCCGTCTTCCGCTCCAATCCCTACGTATAAATCTATCAAGCAATGTAATGTCATTGAAATTAGTATATTTTAATAAATATTACGCTGTTCGCCTAAATTGAGGGTCGAACCGTGCATTGACAGTTTGTTAGTTCGTAACGTGCTTGGCGATGACTACTTTTTGGATTTCGCTTGTGCCTTCGTAGATTTGGCATACTTTTGCGTCGCGGAAGTAGCGTTCTACTGGGTAGTCTTTGGTGTAGCCGTAGCCGCCGAATACTTGGACGGCTTCTATGGAGTTGTCTACGGCTGCTTGGGATGCGAATAGTTTGGCCATGGAGGCTTCTTTGCCGCATGGTTTGCCTTCTGTTCGTAGCCACGCTGCGCGGTAGACTAGTAGGCGGGCCGCTTCTGTTGCGGTTGCCATGTCGGCTAGTTTGAATCCAATGCCTTGGTTGGCGGCGATTGGTTTGCCGAATTGTTCGCGTTCTTTTGCGTAATCTACAGAGGCTTCTAGTGAGGCTTCTGCTATGCCTAGTGATTGGGCTGCGATTCCGATTCGGCCTACGTCGAGGTTGGCCATGGCAATTTTGAAGCCGCCTTCTTCTTCACCAAGCCTATTTTCAACAGGTACTTTCATATTGTCGAAGCTCAGCGCGACGGTACGTGATCCATGTAGGCCCATTTTCTTTTCGTCTTTGCCAATCGATAATCCCGGTGTATCTCGGTCGACGATGAATGCGGTGATGCCGTACGTTCCTTTTTCAGGAGCCGTGTTGGCAAAGACGATGTAGACATCTGCTTCTCCACCGTTTGTAATGAACATTTTAGAGCCGTTGATCACGTAATGGTCGTCGACTCGCTTAGCTTTTGTTTTCAATGAACCTGCGTCTGACCCAGAAGATGCTTCTGTCAGGCAGAATGCACCAAGGTATTCACCTGATGCCATCTTCGGCAAGTAGCGGTTCTTTTGTTCTTCCGTACCGAAGTAGAGGATTGGATTCATTCCAACAGAAGTATGGACAGACAACACGACGCCCATGAC
Organism: Sporosarcina sp. P26b; assembly: GCF_002743245.1. Taxonomy (NCBI): domain Bacteria; kingdom Bacillati; phylum Bacillota; class Bacilli; order Caryophanales; family Caryophanaceae; genus Sporosarcina; species Sporosarcina sp. P26b. The sequence goes on along the minus strand of NZ_PDYW01000018.1, from coordinate 28,466 downwards.
GGCGCTGACTTTCGATAGTTCGTGAATCGCGATGATATATGACAGGAAGTCCATTTCTGAACCTCCATATTGTTCAGGCGCTGTAATTCCCATCAATCCAAGCTCGCCCATTTTCTCTAGTAGTTCACGTGGAAACTCCCCATCTTCCATCCGAGGAATCCAAGGTTCGATCTCGTTCTTTGCGAAATCACGAACCATTTGGCGCATCATTTGTTGTTCTTCTGTTAATGTAAAGTCCATCCTTCTCACCTCTTGCTTTCAGCTTAATCAATTTATTCGTAGGTATAGAAACCGCGACCTGTTTTCTTACCGTACCAGCCTGCTTTCACGTACTTACGCAATAATGGACATGGTCGGTATTTTGAATCGCCGAATCCTTCATACAGTGTTTCCATAATATAGAGGCATGTATCGAGTCCAATGAAATCTGCCAACTGCAGGGGCCCCATTGGATGATTCATCCCCATTTTCATGACATCGTCAATTGCTTCTTTCGTTGCGACGCCTTCGTATAATGTAAAGATCGCCTCGTTGATCATCGGCATCAGCACACGGTTTGCAACAAATCCAGGTGCGTCATTCACTTCAACTGGTGTTTTATTGAGCTTTTTCGTCATGTCTTCGACCGCTTGATAGACATCATCATCTGTTGCGAGTCCTCGGATGACTTCTACGAGCTTCATGACCGGTACCGGATTCATGAAGTGCATGCCGATTACTTTACCTGGGCGTTTTGTTGCTGCACCAATTTCTGTGATTGGCAACGAAGACGTATTGGTCGCAAGAATTGTATGCTCTGGCGTAATTTCATCCAGTTCTGCAAAGATCTTTGATTTAACCGCCATATTTTCAACTGCCGCTTCGATGACGATATCGGCATTTTTGGCATTTTGCATATCAGTCGATTTCGTGAAACGGCCTAGAACCGTTTCTTTTTCTTCTTCTGTCATACGACCTTTTTCCACATTGCGTTCCAAGTTCTTCGTGATGACCTTAAAACCTCGATCATACGCTTCTTCATTTAGATCATGAAGTGTCACTTGATAGCCCGCTTGTGCACAGACCTGGGCGATTCCTCCACCCATTTGTCCTGCACCGATTACGAATACATGTTCAATTGTCATTTGGAATCCCCCAATCAGTTAGTTTTAGGTACTTCGATCATGATGGCATCCCCTTGACCGCCACCTGAACAGATTGCTGCGATACCGATTCCGCCACCACGACGTTTTAATTCATTCGCTAGTGTAAGCACAACACGCGCTCCACTCGCACCGATTGGGTGTCCTAGTGCGACTGCTCCACCATTGACATTCACTTTTTCTTCATCGAGCCCAGCGATTTGTGAGCTAGCCAGCGCAACGACTGCGAATGCTTCATTGATTTCGTATAGATCGATTTCGTCTGCAGTTTTACCTGTTTTCTCAAGTAATGCCTTGATGACGTGACCTGGTGTTTCAGGGAAACGTTCTGGTTCGATCGCGACTTCTGCGTGCCCGAGGATGACCGCAAGTGGCTCTTTGCCTTGTTTTTTCGCTTCTTCTTCATTCATTAAGACAACCGCGCACGCTCCGTCATTGATGCCTGGTGCATTTCCTGCTGTGACACTGCCTTCTTTACCGAAAGCCGGACGCAATTTGGCTAGCGCTTCAAGCGAGCTACCTCTACGTGGACCTTCGTCTTCCGTTACAACGATCGGATCGCCTTTACGTTGTGGAATGCTGACTCCAACGATTTCTTCTGCGAATAATCCGTTATCGATTGCTGCAAGCGCACGTTCATGACTGCGCAGTGACCATTTATCTTGCGTTTCACGGCTCACAGAGAAGTCGTTTGCTGTGCTGTTTCCGTATGTGCCCATGTGGACATTGCCTTCGGAGAATGAACATGTCAGTCCATCATAGATCATGCCGTCTACCAATGTGCTATCGCCCATTTTCAAACCTGAACGGACATTTGCATAATACGGTGCATTGGTCATAGATTCCATACCGCCTGCGACGATTGTCGTCTCATCGCCAAGACGGATGAGCTGATCTCCGAGTGTGATACTGCGCATGCCTGAAGCACATACTTTGTTAATTGTTTCTGTTTTAACGCCGTATGGAATGCCGCCTTTGACAGCTGCTTGACGGGAAGGAATTTGACCTTGGCCTGCTTGCAATACTGTTCCCATGATGACTTCGTCTACTTCATCGCCTTGTACTCCAGCGCGTGAAAGCGCTTCCTTTATTGCGATACCACCAAGATCACTTGCTGTTTGGGACTGCAATGCACCGCTTAGTTTTCCAAATGGTGTTCTAGCACCTTGTAAGATTACTGTTCTCATTTTCAAATTCCTCCTATTTTGTGTACTGACTGAACGCTCGCTCGATATTTGTTTAATAAAGAAGAGGGCACGAAGACCCTCTCATTTATCTATTCAGTTGCATGTTAGCGTTTTAGATACTCTTAATTGTACGGTATTTACACGGTATTCGCAATAATTTTAATCTTGTTTTCCATCGTCGTTTTTCGGTGCTTCATCCTCTGTTTCAACCGTTACAGCCAATTCAGGCTCTGCAAGCACTTCTTCTTGTACAACTACTTCTTCCTCTACTACAGGTTCTTCCACTTCAGGTTCAGCCACTGTTTCGTGTTCTCCAAAAATAGAGCGTTCTAATAGTTCGGCGATATCGTAAGTGCCGACTTGATCTTCGACTTCAACTGCTTTCGTTCCGTCGGATAGCATCGTCAAGCAATACGGACATCCAGAAGAGATGATTCCTGGGCTGACTTCCAGCGCTTGTTCAGTACGTGCAACGTTAACGCGCTGCCCTGTGTCTTCTTCCATCCACATCATTCCGCCACCAGCTCCACAACACATACCGTCTTCACGGTTACGTTCCATTTCAACGAGTGTAACACCTGGAATCGCTTTAAGTATTTCTCTCGGCTGATCATAGACATCGTTGTAGCGTCCTAAGTAACAAGAATCATGGAATGTGATCACTTCATCGATTGCATGTTTCGGTACTAGTTTGCCTGCCATCACCAATTCATGAAGTAATTCAGTATGGTGTTTCACGATGACTTGCAGACCGAAGTCAGGGTATTCATTTTTGAAAATATTGTAAGCGTGCGGATCGATTGTAACAATTTTTGAAACGTTCGCTTTTTCAAATTCTGCGATATTCGCTGTAGCGAGCTCTTGGAATAAGAATTCATTTCCGAGACGACGTGGTGTGTCCCCAGAGTTCTTCTCTTTGTTACCAAGAATCGCGAAGCTTACCCCTGCTTCATTCAATAAATGTGCGAACGATAGAGCAATTTTCTGTGAGCGGTTATCGAATGCTCCCATGGAACCTACCCATAGTAAGTATTCAAAGTCTTCTCCAGCTTTTTTCGCTTCTTTCACTGTCGGGATGTGCAAGTCTGGACGTGCATCTCTCCAGTTTTCTTTCTCTTTACGGTTAAGACCCCATGGATTACCTTGACGTTCGATGTTTGTCATCGCGCGCTGTGCATCCGGGTTCATCTTCCCTTCCGTCATAACAAGATAACGGCGAAGGTCGATAATTTTATCTACGTGTTCATTCATAACCGGACACTGGTCTTCACAGTTACGGCACGTTGTACATGCCCAGATCTCTTCTTCTGTGATGACATCGCCGATCAATGAAGGATTGTATAGTTCATCCATTGTCATTCCTTCTGCCGTAGCAGCGAGTGCCAATTGATTTCCTTGTGAGTTTTTAAACATGAGTTGAGGTACCCACGGCTGTTGCTTCGTCATGATCGCTCCTGTGTTTGTCAGGTGGTCACGAAGTTTCGTGATCAAGTCCATCGGTGACAGCATTTTACCTGTACCTGTTGCAGGACACATATTCGTACAGCGTCCACATTCTACACATGCATAAAAGTCGATCATTTGCGCTTGTGTGAAGTCCGTGATCTTACCAACACCTAGTGGTGGCATGTCCTCTTCGTCTTCAATTTCTTCCAACGCTTCAAAATCGATAGGCTTCAAACGACCTGCGTGATCCAAGCGATGGAAATACACGTTTGCTGGACCTGCGATCAAGTGCGCGTGCTTGGATTGTGGCACATACACTAAGAACGTCAGCAATGTCAGTAAGTGTACCCACCAACCGATAAAGAATATCGTGACGGCTACGCCTGTAGGTACTCCGCTGAACACCGTTGCGATGATTGACGCCATTGGCTCTGTCCATGTCGTGCCTTCATTGTGCCAAATCATGTTCGCGCCGTTTGCGACTAGTGTGGAGAGCATCAGTAGTCCGATAAAAATAAGAACTAGACCTGATTTCCAACCACGTTTTAGACGAACGAGCTTTTCCATGTAACGACGATAGAATGCCCAGACGACCGCTACTAGTATGACGAATACGACGATCTCTTGGAAGAATGTAAATGCTGGATACAACGGGCCCAGTGGCAGATGTGAACCCGGCTTTAATCCTTTCCAGATCAGGTCGATAGCGCCAAATTGTACGAGTAGGAAGCCATAGAAGAACATGACGTGAATAGCCCCACTCTTTTTATCTTTCAATAGTTTCTTTTGTCCAAATACATAGACCCAGATTTTTTTCAAACGCGCTTTGATGTCGTTGTCGAATTCTTCTTTTCTCCCCAGTCGAATGAATTCGTATCGGGTTTTTAATAGATATAGGAATAGACCGAAGCCGTATACGACGACTGCTACAAATAATACCCAGTTTGCGATGAGTAGTGTGTTCATCTCTTTCTCCCCTTCCTTTGCTTCTCTGTAAAACCCCTAATGAGAAACCGCTTTCAATTATATTCTATGTATAGTGTAATAATGAATGATCATTCAGTCAACAGTTTTTCGAAATTTTATTTTTCTTTGAGTAGGTTGACTTTTCCAATCCTTTACCCCGTGAGTGCTGAAAGTAGTGAGTGAAGTTGTAAGTATGACGGGATGGAAGCTCCAGCTGGCGGACGCTTTCCCATGGGCTTGCGGGAAGAGCCGTAACGAAGAACGGCTTTTGCGAGTAAAAGTGAAGCGTTGGAAGCACATCTTTTCACTTGAAATCCCCCATCAGCTTCACTTTTGAAATTATTCGCTTTTCACTATATATCAATATAGCAAATTTTACCGATTAATGATAACGTTTTCATAATGTGCTGTGCGCATTGGAGAGGGGTTTTGGTTATGTATCGATTATACGCACGTTTATTTCAAAACGGGCTCAAGGCGGGTATGTACTTATTGCCATGGCGTGAACCTGAGCTACTCATTGGTCCTGGGAGCCTGGAGGGGCTTGCCGGTAAGGTGAAGAGTCTCGGAATTGGTAGCGTGCTGATTATTACAGACCGTGATATTGCGAAACTTGGTTTACTAGATGTCATGCTCGTTGGACTTGATTCATTCGGCATCAAGTACTTAGTCTATGACAAGACGGTTGCGAACCCGACAATTGATAATATTGAGGAAGCGCGTGGGTTGTATCTAGCGAACGAATGCGAGGCGTTGATTGCGTTTGGTGGCGGGTCACCAATTGATTGCGCGAAAGCGGTCGGTGCACGCATTGCCAGACCCAATAAACATATTCCCGAACTGAAGGGTTTATTCCATGTGCGCAAGCGAATTCCGACGTTGTTTACGGTACCGACAACTGCAGGTACTGGAAGCGAAGCAACATTGGCCGCGGTGGTGACAAATAGCAGGACGCATGAGAAGTATGCGATCAGCGATACTTCATTGATTCCACATTACGCAGTGCTCGACCCCCTACTTACCATCAAGTTGCCACCTTCGATTACCGCTGCCACCGGTATTGATGCGTTGACACATGCAGTTGAGGCGTATATTGGTAACAGTAATACGAAGGAAACATGGAAAGATAGTCGCGAAGTGGTGCAGTTGGTGTTTGCAAATTTATATGAAGCGTATCGTAATGGTGAAAATCTAACTGCACGAACAAATATGCAGCGGGCTTCTTATTTGGCTGGAAAGGCATTCACACGGGCGTACGTAGGCAATGTGCATGCAATTGCGCATACACTCGGCGGATTTTATAATATGCCGCATGGATTAGCGAATGCAATTATCTTGCCACACGTGCTCGAGTATTATGGAAAAACTGTCTATGAGCCCCTCTCAGAGTTGGCTGATTTAATTGGAATTACGAGTCGTTCGGATACGAAACGAATGAAGGCGGAGAAGTTTATTGAGGAAATTCGCATGTTGAACCGTTTGATGGGGATCCCTGAGCAGGTGGAAGGGATCGTGAAGGAAGATATTCCGCTGATGGTCGAACGAGCGGCGTCTGAAGCCAATCCGTTGTACCCCGTGCCGAAGATTTTGAGTATGAGAGAGTTTGCGAAGTTGTATGATGTGATTCGAGTGTGATTGTGGGAGTTGATAGAGCGAGTAGGTGGCGCGATAGAGCACTTGGATGTCTGCATAGAGCGGTCACGCGGCCAGATAGAGCACTCAAACGTCCGCATAGAGCGGTCACGCGGCCGGATAGAGCACTCGAACATCCACATAGAGCGGTCACGCGGTCGGATAGAGCACTCAAACATCCGCATAGAGCGGTCACGCGGCCGGATAGAGCACTCAAACATCCGCATAGAGCGGTCACGCGGCCTGATAGAGCACTCAAACATCCGCATAGAGCGGTCACGCGGCCTGATAGAGCACTCGGACGTCGGCTTAGAGCGGATATGTGACGCGATAGAGCACTCAAACGTCCGCATAGAGCGGTCACGCGGCCGGATAGAGCACTCAAACATCCGCATAGAGCGGTCACGCGGCCGGATAGAGCACTCAAACATCCGCATAGAGCGGTCACGCGGCCGGATAGAGCACTCAAACGTCCGCATAGAGCGGTCACGCCACTCAATAGAGCGACACACAAAAACAGGGATGACAGCTTCAGCCTGTCATCCCTTTTCCCCTGCAATTACTTATCTTTTTTCTCACTTGTGCGGAATACTTTGGCACTGCGGACATATTCGTTGTCTGCAATTCCTAGACGTGCGTTTACAATGCGTGCCGCTACGAATAGGTAATCCGAAAGACGGTTTAAGTAGCGCACGACGACTGGTGAAACGTCGTCTGCTGCGTTCATTAGTGTAACCGTCACGCGTTCTGCTCGGCGGGTTACGGTACGCGCGATGTGCAATGTTGCAGCAGCTGGTGATCCTCCGGGAAGGATGAAGCGTTCGAGTTCAGGTGCTTCTTCCATCAACTTGTCGATTCGTTGCTCGAGAACTGTAATCGGCTCTTCGTCGAGCTTGTAGTGGCGTTCTTTCATGACGTTCGCCAAGTCACCGCCACCGTCGAATAATTCATTTTGGATAGTTTCAAGGTCAGTTAGGATGTCCGCGAATTTCTCTGTGTCGAGTTCCGTCATCGCCTTGCCGACGAATGAATTCAGTTCATCGATCGTGCCGTATGCTTCGACGCGCAAGTCGTCTTTTGCTACGCGTCCTCCAATTAAAGCCGTCGTTCCCTTATCGCCCGTTCTCGTATAAATTTTCATTTCACTTCACTCCTTTGATTGTGTGTGGAATACCGTACCAAATTCTTGTGACGTTTGTTGCTTCCGCAAATAAGTGTTGATATAACCGGCCGCACCGATCGCGAAGGTCTCGCTGTTTGGCGTCAAGAGGAACGATGCCACGACCCATGTCGGTTAGAATAAAAACTGTGTCGGAGCTAATTATTTGCTGTACAGCATCGCGTGCTTCTGCCTCCGTTTTATCGGTATGCATCAACCACTCATGTAAGCCACTAATAACAAGTGATTCACTAGGCTTGGCCGTCGCGGTTGTATCCATTGTACAGAAACATGCCGCCTTGTCACCAATCCAACGTCTTACATAGTCTGTTTTGCCGTTATAGGCACCTCCGATAAAGACGTGCATGGCTTCCCCTCCTTGAACTCTTCCTTACTAGCCCACTCGAGTTGCCAGATTGAGCCGTTCGATACATCCCAGTCCCAAAATGATCGGTCGTCTTGCGTGAACGTATCAAGCACTACCCGGATCACGCCGCCATGTGTCACGACAACCGAGTCACTTGGTAATTCGGCTAACGCATCCAGCACGCGTGACTTTACGTGTCCCAAGCTTTCGCCGTTGCGTGGCGGTACATGCCACGGATCATTCAGCCAATTACGATAGTCGGGATCATTTTTTAATTGCGCATAAGTCTTGCCTTCAAAATCTCCGAAATTACATTCTCTTACGCGCGGATCCGCTTCAAAAGTCGCTTGTGGGAAATAGATGGCGGCCGTTTGAATCGTTCTCTTTAAATCACTGCAAAAAACATGCGGCACAGCGACCGGAAATTCGATTGGATCTCCTTCATTTGAAATCAAATCACAATCCGTCCAGCCGCAGTATTGCCCATTTCCGTTCGAAGTCGATTTTAAATGCCGGATGAGAAATAAACGATAAGGACGAGCCATAATAAAACCTCCATTCCTTCAATAAATGCACCGCATAGATCCCCTGTAACACCGCCAAAATGTTTGATCGTCCAGCGATTATATAGCCAAATAGACAAGCAAATCACGAGTAGCAAGACGGGAATTAGTACAAATGAACGGTATTGAATACTTACTAAAACCACTGTCACGATGCTGATTGTGCTTGAAGCGAGCAACATGCGTCCACGTAGGAAATGTTTTTTGAAAAAGTATGCTATACCACTTGTTTTTGCGGTTTTCGTCAGCGTGTAATACGCGACTAAAGCTGCGCGAGAAAGAATCGGCACCGCCACGAGCAATACCCAACCGTTTGCGAGCTGTAGGATTTCAATGAACAGACCGATTTTCAAACAGAGTAAAACGAGTAGCGACAACGTGCCGAACGCACCGAGCCGGGGGTCATCCATAATCGTCAGACGTTTTTCCCGATCCTGATAGGAAAAGAACGCATCGCCAAGGTCAGCAAAGCCATCTACATGTAAGCCGCCCGTTGCAATCAGTCCTGCCAACAAGATCAGTACAGCCGCAAGAAAACTATTGAAATCACTCGTTATGTATGCAACTCCCGCGAGTAACACTCCAATACCACCACCGACAAACGGCAAAGCGATATACATGCCCGATACTTCCTTTTTCCCGAGCGGTAACTCTTTATGGACAGGCAGCGACGTGAAAAATTGGAGCGCTAGTAAAATGCTATTCATCTTCTCGCCCCTTTACTCCAACATGGTCTGAATTAACGGCCAATTGATATGTTTTTTTACGTGAGTAGCCCATTGTTCGTAAACGTCTATACCTTCCAATGCGGGAAGCGTCTCCCGGTTCATGTCCTCTTCTGGTATGCCATGATTTTCTAGGATGGGTATGACCCCTACAACGGGAATACCTGTATAGTCTTCAATGAACTGTACCCCACCTTCGAAATAAGAGGCGTCCCCATAAAACTTATTGATGATTATACCTTTGATGCGTCGACGTCGTTCTTCCGATAGTAATTGCAGTGTGCCAATAATCGATGCAAAAGCACCGCCTTTAGAAATGTCCGCTACGAGTAGGACCGGTACATCCGCGAGCTCCGCTACGCGCATATTCGTTAGCTCACGATCCATCAAATTCACTTCTGCAGTACTTCCTGCCCCTTCAATAATTAGCATGTCGTAGTGATCGGATAAATAATCTAGCGCTTGCTGAATGGTTTCGAGTCCTTTATCGAACCACTCTTTTCGAAAGTATTGTCCGTCTACCCTCTCGAGTGGTACGCCCATAAATAGAACATCTGCCTTCATGTCTTCTCCTGGCTTCATCAATATAGGATTCATTTCAACAATCGGTTCCGTGCGAGCCGCTTCTGCTTGCTGAAATTGAGATCGGCTGATTTCACGTCCGTCTGCTAGTGTTTCGGAGAAGCCTGACATGTTTTGTGATTTGAAAGGTGCTACTTGAACGCCTTCATTCGAAAACAATCGGCATAGTGCAGTGCAAATCATCGTCTTGCCGACGTCTGACGCTGTGCCGACGATCATTAATCCGTTCATAGCTTCTCACCTTTCCAAACAATTGGAATCCCGTGGTCCATCTCAATCGCCTGGTCTGCTAGCTCAACGATTCGCTGATGCAATGTGCCGATCGTTTGGCGGTAGATTTCCGTCTCTTCTCCGTATTGCACCCACTCATCGAGGACTTCGTTAGATACGATGACTAGATGAGCGACGACTTCGTTCATTTGTCCAATCGTATGAAGTAATTGTTTCTGTTTTTGTTCCAAGCACCCTGGTCGATGAACGCAAGGTGTGCCTTCATCGTATCCTTCGTACAATTCATTGGCGAGCCAAGTCGTCAGACAATCCCAGAGTACAAGATCGCCCGGTTGCAAAAACGGCAACGCTTCATAGAGATTCTTCGGTTGTTCAATCGTCAGCCAGTCCGCGTCTCGGCGATCTTCTTTATGCTTATCGATCCGTTGCTTCATTTCGTCATCAGATGCTATGCCGGATGCGATATAGACAAGACGGCCTGCTGATTGATCCGTAAGAAGACGTTCTGCATACGCACTTTTCCCACTACGCGCTCCACCACTGATGAATGTTACTGTTCCTTGAACCATTGATCCATCGCCTCCCGCAGTGTGTCCATCATCTTTTCGGACTTCATGCCAATACGTAACCAGCGTCCATCCATCCCGCGGAAGTTTTCCGAATGGCGAAGGACGATGCCTTGTTTTAATAAATCGTGATAAAGTTTTTTCCCATCTTGTTTCGGTTTCATGACGAGATAATTTGCTGAGGAATCAAGTACTTTGCAATCATGTGAGCGCAAAAACTGTTTCATTTTCAATCGTTCTCTTTGTGCGTGTTGAATCGCTTGCTCACGATAAGCGTCTTCACGCAAACACCATACACCGATTTCAGCGGCGAGCCCGTTCACATGCCAATGTGACGCCCGCAGTTTCAGCGATTCGATACGCTTAGGATGGGCGATCAAATATCCTAAACGGATGCCCGGTATCGCGTACATTTTCGTCATCGAACGTACTATCAACAAGTTCGGATAGTTAGCCACTTGCGAAATGAAGGACTTTGCTTCATCGACGAAATCAATGAATGCTTCATCCAGAACGACGTCTGTTCCACTCTTTTTAGCGGCTTCTATAATCTTCAGTAACTCACTTTTTGTAGGCAATATACCCGTCGGATTATTCGGTGTGCAAATATAGATTGCATTCACTTTTGGTAACGACTCAAGAATACGCTGCATTGGCAATTGAAAACCGTCTGTCTCATTAGCCTGAAGCGATACTACTTCCGCTCCGTTCGCTATAAGCGTAGCACGATACTCAGAGAACGTGGGATCAATCAGCAATACTCGTTTCCCTCGGTAATGGCCCGCTAATAATGATAGAAGTTCCGCTGCACCGTTACCAACGAGTACTTGTCGTTCTTCGACTTGATGAAAAGTCGAAACCGCAAAAAGGAAAGGCTGTCCGTCCGGATCTGGGTAGCTGTTGAGCGTAGTGAGTAATTCTGGCCAAGCCTCCACTATGGATGGCGGTGGCCCTACCGGATTACAGTTTTCACTAAAATCGAGCACTTCTTCAGGCAGGGGAATATTCATTGATGCATATAATCGTTTGCTGTTCGCGCCATGTTCAGGCAATCGCATAGAAAATCCCTCCTAGTACTGTGCCTAGCGACCAGAATGTCCAAGACACAAGTTGCATTTGATAGGTAGCGGAGCGGATATGTTCTTTATTCGCAATGACTGCCGGACCAAGTATCGCCCGTTTTGATACTACACCTCGATATGTACTACTACCGCCTAACTGAATATTGAGTTGCCAAGCAGTAGCCGCTTCCAAATAGCCACTATTGGGGCTCATATGCTTTTTGGCATCACCTAACCAACCGCTAATCCGCTGTTTCAATGAATGCCCGCCTTCATTCGGAGTGAATAATAGAATGAGCAATCCTGTAATTCTTGAAGGGATCCAGTTAAAGAGATCATCCATACGCGCTGAAACTTTTCCAAATTCACGATAGCGCTCATCTTTATAGCCAATCATGGAATCGAGTGTATTGACCGCTTTATATAGCCACAAGCCAGGCGCACCAAGCAAGAATGCCCAAAATAACGGAGCGGTGACACCGTCAGACGTGTTTTCTGAAACAGTTTCGATCGTGGCGCGTGATATTTCACTCTCATCGAGCTTCTTCGTATCCCTACCCACAATCCAACTTAGTTTCTCACGTGCTTCTTTCAAACCTTTAGATTGTAATGGTTTGTAAACTTCAAGCGCTGCATCACGCAAACTTTTTTGTGCAAGTCCTGCCGCAATAAGCAACGCTTCGACTGCGATACCTACTAGCAAATGAAGACGATAGGCGATACTGACGAGCCAGATTACGAGTAGAAACGTTGTCATGCAAACAAACAGCCAGAGTATGGCACCTTTAATTGTACGCATGCGACCTTTATTCAACAGCTTCGTCAAGTTTCCAATTGTCGTACCGAGCAACTTCACGGGATGCGGCCAGTTGGGTGGATCTCCGATGAGACGGTCGAGCACCATGCCGATCGCGATCGCAATGAAATGAGCAGGAATCATCTGTCATCACCTACTGCTAAACGATAGGAGTGAATAGCCCGAACTGTACACTCGTAAACGCCTTTACCAATCAGTTTTCCGAGTTGCGTAATCGGTCCGGCATAAGGCAAATACGTTCCTTGCTGTGTAGACGCAATCAACAGACTGTCGGTCGATGTACCGGTTGCTAGCGTTCCAGACTCGGGATCCTTCACTTTCTCGTCTTGCAGTGCTTTCACTTTCGCTTCGGTCGCTGTGATCAACGCCTGAACGAACCCTTCCTCACTTAATTCGCCATTAATGAATACCCACGTATTGATTGTACCGATGTACGGAATATCTTCTCGTAACCAAGACTTCGAGACGTCGACAGCGTTTCCAATACCCGCTGTTACTACTACAACGATTGAACCGAATTCCCCTTCGTATTCTTCGACTTCAACATGTTCAGGACTGACTGCAGTCATCATGGCGACCGTGTCTGTTAGATGATAACCTAGCGCGCGCAAGTATTCGGTGTTCTCGCGCTGTACATCATCGATCATATAATCCGCACGTACACCTCGATTGACAAACGTCCGGTACCAGCCAAGGCCTGCATTATGTACTGCAGAGGAAATCGTCTTTAGCGGCTGGCTTGATTGCAATAATACGTGATCTCGCTGAATCGAAACGTCTGCTTTCTTTACACAAAACAGCTCCACCTTTTCTTGCAAGTTCGGCAATAGCGTCATTTGAGGCTTCGGCATTTCGGGGTGTGGCTGTGTTTTAACGCGTGCATTGTACACTTCATGAATTTCTTGTTCGAGTACGACATCTTGCGGCACGCCGATCGATGCGACTTCCCCGTTCTTCAACAACAACAAGCGATCACAATAGAGAGCAGCCAAGTTAATGTCGTGAAAGACCGAGATGACCGTGATCCCCTTCTGTCTTGCTTGATTGCGGATTGTATCGAGCAATTGTTGCTGGTGCGCGATATCAAGATGGTTCGTTGGTTCATCCAATAATAAAATAGGCGCTTGCTGAGCGAGTGCTTGGGCAACGAATACGCGCTGTTGCTCGCCCCCTGATAATAATTCAATTGGAGTATTTTCATATCGTGTGACGCCTGTATGGTGCATCGCTTCCTGTACAGCTTGCTCGTCCAGCTCCGACCAACTCGAGAAAATTCCGGACTGGTATGGATAACGGCCAAGTGCCACGGTGTCTTTCACTGTATGTGAAAACGCATGGGCATGGAGTTGTGGAAGGACCGCTACTTGTTGGGCAAATTGCTTTTGTGTATACGCGCCAGAAGGCTTTCCAGCTATCATTACCTTGCCGCTTTGTTTCGGCAAAATTCCCGAAATAATCTTCAATAACGTAGATTTACCACTACCATTCGGACCTAGAATCCCAAGAACTTCTCCTTTTTCCACGTGGAACGACACATTTCGCACAATCGGTTCCTTGCCGTAGCCTCCCGATAAATTTTCCACTTGCAACATGGTCACATCGCTCCTTTTCTACGCTGTTTATAAAAGATATAAGCAAACACCGGAGCGCCAATGAATGCCGTAATGACACCGACCGGTAATTCAGCCGGCGAAATAATCGTTCGTGCCACAAGATCACAAATGATGAGTAACGAGGCCCCATTGAATAAAGATAACGGTAGAACGTGTCGATGATCGGAACCCCAAAGCATCCGTGTCATATGCGGTACAACTAAGCCGACGAAACCAATTGTTCCCGACACCGCCACGGCAGAACCCGTCAACACCGAACCACCAAGCAGAATCATTAACTTACGTTGTTTTACATTGACTCCAAGGTGATGCGCACGTTCTTCACCAAATAGTAAAGCATTCAATTCGCGACGATTCAGCCACAACATGAACGATCCGATGATGAAAAATGGCAGAACCATCGTAATATATTTCCATCCACGCATCGATACGCTACCAAGCAACCAACCTACAATTTGGCGGAGTTCTTCTTGCGTTAATGCAATCATCAGCGACAGTACCGAGCCAAGGAATGAACCAAATATGATTCCTGTTAATATAATCGTTTCCATTTTCATTGAACGGTCAACCAGACGCGCGAAACCGATTACTAGAAACATCGTCACTGCGGCACCGATCATACTAAATACGGGTAAGGTGAATGCGCCAAGTACCGGTAGCGAAATACCAAAAAAGAGTGTGATCACGGCGCCGACAGAGGCACCGGATGACACTCCGAGGGTGTAAGGATCAGCTAATGGATTTTTCAGTAGCCCTTGGAAAGCGGCTCCTGAAATAGCAAGTGATGCACCGACAATTCCTGCCAGTAATACACGCGGCATCCGGATCTTCCACAATATATTACTTGCAGTCGCATCTGAATGATTCCATAGCGTCTCTATTGGTATTTTCACTGTACCGATCGATACGCCGAGCCAGATTGCCACAAGCAATGTGGCAATCGACACGACATAGGCGAGAGCGGTTTTATTCACCGAATACCTCAGGATAGATTGCTTTCGCAAATAATTCTAATCCATCAGCTAAACGTGGACCTGTACGGCTTGTGATATCTTCATCCAGTTGAATGACTTGATCTTCTTTGATCGCAGTCACCGCATCAAACCCGTCACGCGTTTTAATATTTTCTACAACGTTTGGAACGTAGCTATACATAGCCAAAATAACATCCGGATTTTCATCTACAATCGTTTCAGGGCTGATCATAATCCAACCTTCTTCTGTCACGATGTTTTCAGCGTGAATCATATCCAAGAATTGCTGTGGGAACGTCCCTTTTCCTGGTGTATAGATCTCAGGTGCATCGGAGTTTTCAACAAACACGCGCTTCTTGTCTGTAATATCCGCTGCTTTCTTTTCGATATCTGCAATTTTTGTTTTCATATCTTCGACGATTTGATTAGCTTCTGCATTTTTGTCCATCACTTCACCAATCATTTCAATCGATGCATACGTCTCGTCAAATGTACCCGCATTCGGAACGACGATCACTGGAATGCCAGCGTCACGAATTTGGTTCAAACCTTCTTCACTTGAACCCATCATCATTTCGTGTGCAAATACTGCTTCTGGCTGCAATGAAATCACTTTTTCCACATTGACCGTGAAGTTCCCTACTGTATCAAGTTCTGCTACTTCTTCAGGAAAGTCATCGTTTTCTGTTACAGCGATTACTTTATCTCCTGCATCGATACCAAATAAAATTTCTGTGTTGCTTGGAATTAATGAAATTACAGTTTCAGGTGCTTGTTCCAATGTAATTTCTTCGCCCGCTGCATCTGTCAGCGTATATGGATAACTTGTTGTATCCGTTGATTGTGTATCTGTTTTCGTTTCTTCGCCAGCTGGATTTTCATCTGCCGGTGTTTCTTCTTTTTTGCTGTCGTTGCCGCATGCTGCAAGTACAAGTACCGCAAGCATCGCCATCAGCAAAAGTTGCCAAAACTTCTTCATGTGTGTTCCTCCTTTGATATGTGTGTTTCATTACGCGATCCGCAGACATTAAAAAAACCCTTCGATAGGTCGAAGGATGAGGTGGGATGAAATCAGGGTGTGATTTCTTCCACTGTACCTATCCTCGTAGGTTGCTGCGGAACTTCATTTTCTTAAAAAGGCAGGTGACCTGGCTTGTGCATAGCACGTACAGTGGCGGGACCGCATCGGATTTGAACCGATTTCGCTTTTCATCTCGTTAATTAGAGAACCTTTTCGAAAGATATGTAATTATGACTTATTATAGCGATAATAGTGTTGGTTGTACAGGGGTTAGGCGGAGATTGGATGGGGTATGGGAGTGAGGCTCCAGCAGGGGGACGCTTTCCTGAGGGGCCGCGATGAGCCCCCCGAACGCGTCCGCCTGGAACGCAGCGAAACGTTGCTCTCCCCTTCCTCCTCAAAAAGCGAAAACAAAAAAGCCAAGCAGTAAACCCGCTTGGCCACTTTCAACATATTACATTCTTTCAGGTGCTTCGACGCCTACCAATTTCAACGCATTCGCAATCGTCGTTTTCGTTGCCGTAATCAAAGCCAAGCGTGCTTCGGAAAGCTCCTTGTTCTCAGGATCCAACACTTTGTTCGCATTATAGAAACTATGGAAGCTTGCTGCTAGCTCTTGGATATACGTCGTCACACGGTGCGGTGCACGCATGCGAGCCGAGTCGCTAATGAGTTTTGGGAAATCTCCAAGCTTCTTCAACAACTCTAATTCTTTTTCATCTTGCAATAGCGTGACGTTCTCTGTCGACGCCACGACGTTTTGCTCTTTCGCCTGACGCAAGATCGAACAAATACGCGCGTGCGCATATTGTGCGTAGTACACAGGGTTTTCATTGGATTTGGAAACAGCCAAGTCCAAGTCGAAGTCCATTTGTGCATCACCTGAGCGCATCGCGAAGAAATAACGTACAGCGTCTAGGCCGACTTCTTCTACGAGTTCACGTAGTGTGACCGCTTTTCCTGTGCGCTTGCTCATCTTGAACTTTTCTCCGTCTTTATAGAGCTGAACCATTTGTGCCACTTCTACTTCTAGCGTATCGCGGTCATAGCCAAGTGCTTGAATCGCTGCTTTCATACGCGGAATATAGCCATGGTGGTCTGCTCCCCAGATGTTGATGAGTTTATCAAATCCGCGACTCAGTTTATCTTGGTGATAAGCGATGTCCGGAGTTAAGTATGTGAATGAACCGTCTTGTTTGATCAGTACACGGTCTTTGTCGTCACCAAATGTAGTCGAGCGGAACCAAGTTGCACCGTCTTCTTCATAGACATGGCCATTTTCACGAAGTTTAGTAAGCGCAACTTCGATCTTGCCGTTGTTATATAGTGACGTTTCCGAGAACCAGTGGTCGAAATGAACGCGGAAATCTGCCAAGTCTTTTTTCAGTTTGTCCAATTCGATATTCAAGCCGTGCTCACGGAAAAATGCAAGTCGCTCTTCTTCTGACACATGGACGTACTTGTCGCCATATTGTTCAACCAGGCCTTTTGCGATTGTGATGATATCTGCACCGCGATAGCCGTCTTCTGGCATTTCTTTTTCTAATCCAAGCGCTTCGAAATACCGAACGTCAATAGATAACGCTAAGTTATTTATTTGATTACCCGCATCATTGATATAGTATTCGCGCGCTACGTCATAGCCTGCTTTATCGAGAATATTACACAATGAATCCCCTAGTGAAGCCCCACGTGCGTGCCCTAAGTGCAAGTCGCCTGTTGGGTTTGCTGAGACAAATTCAACTTGGATCTTCTGTTGCTGTCCGCTGTCTGAACGTCCGTAATCTGCTCCTTGGTCAAGGACAGATTTCACGATATCTCCAAGACTGTCTGTTTTCAAACGGATATTGAGGAAACCAGGTCCAGCAATTTCGATAGAGTCGATTGCGGTGTTCGTCGTATCCAAGTTCTCTAGAATACTTTCCGCAATTGCACGTGGTGGTTTTTTCGCTAGTTTCGTCAACTGCATCGCAATGTTCGCTGCATAGTCTCCATTTTCTTTACTTCTTGGTGATTCCAGTTTGATTTCTGGAATATCTGCACCTTCTACTAGTTGTGCTTTTTCAATGGCTTGGTGCAATGCTTCTTTAATTTCATGTTGAATCTGCTCTACTGCATTCATTGTGTTACCTCCGAGTAGGTTATTGTCAAATGGTATTTCCCTAATAAACTTTCATCTGAATGTAAGTCGTACGCTACCGTAAAGCGTCCAGGTACCCACTCCAGTTGATTCGTACGAACGGCTAAATCCATAACTGCAGGACCATTGCCATATGTACCGAAGCGTATGTCATCCTGTCTGAAAGGCAATCGCATCTGTACGCCGCCCTTGCGCATGATGAAGGCATCTTCAGCATGTAATTTCACGGTCGTCCGGACTGCTGGCATACCTTCAGTTCGTTCTTCAAATAATAAATACGCCTGTCCTTTTTTCTCAATGATTTCACCAGTTGCCTGCATCGTATGCGTTTCTGCTTGCTGATCTGGATGTTGAATAACGGAACGGAGCTGAACTTGCATTTTTAGCGCTTCCATTCGTTCACCGCCTTAAGTAAATATATCCACTCATTATACACTTCTTCCGACACCAGTTTCAATGTTACGCATCTAAACTTTTCTCACAGTCCGTTTAATCCGTCCAGAACCGTACCATACTGTCAAAAGACACTGAATGGAACGGGATGTGATGAGCAATGAAACGTACCGATTATATAAAATCAACAAATCGCAGAAAGTGGAAAAGGGTTGCATTATCCCTGTCGATCACGTCCATAGCTGCAATCGTAACTGTCTTAATCGCCCTTCGAATATATGCTCAAGTACTTGGTGCGCCTTCACTGAGCGTACCAAAGGCTTCATTGTTCCTCGATCATAGTGGACATCAGATCGGGGATCATTTTTCACAACATAGACGTTATTGGATGAAGCTGTCCGATATATCTCCTTTTCTTACGGAAGCTTTTGTAGCAACGGAAGACAAGAAATTTTATTCACATAATGGATTCGATTATAAACGACTTGCTGGTGCAGTTCTAAAAGACGTCAAAACAATGAGTAAGGCACAAGGTGCGAGTACGATTACTATGCAATATGCGCGGAATTTGTATTTGACGCACGAAAAGTCTTGGACACGGAAAATCCATGAAGCGCTGTTTGCTTATCGACTGGAAATTTTCTATGACAAGGATACGATTTTGGAAGGTTATTTAAATACCGTCTACTTCGGGCATGGAATGTACGGCGTGGAAGCTGCTAGTCGATTTTATTTCTCCAAAGCCGCGAAAGAGCTGACATTGGAAGAAGCCGCTACGATTGCAGCCATCGCAAAAGGACCTTCCGTTTATTCACCTTTAGATAACCCAGAGAATTCTCGCAACCGCCAACTTCTCGTACTTGATCAAATGGAGGAATATGATTATATTTCAACTGCGCAAAAGGAACGCGCGGTCGAAGAAAGAATCGTGCTGAAGACAGAGAGTTGGAAAGATATGAAACAAGTGGCTCCATACTTTTTGGATGCTGCATGGCAACAGGCGGAAGACATCCTCGCGTCTAAAGGGCGAGTACCTGCTGAAGGTGGCTGGCAAATCCGAACGACGTTGAATCAACAGCACCAGCAAGCGGCGGAACAAGCCATTAAACAAGCAATGCCAGCAAATGATCTGCAAGTTGGATTCATTTCTATGGCTGCTGACACAGGATTCGTCACGTCGATGATCGGCGGTGTGGATTTTGGTGATAGCTCCTTCAACCGTGTGACACAAGCGAAACGTCAGCCAGGATCTGCGATGAAGCCGATTCTCTATGCGGCTGCACTCGAAAAAGGGATGAATCCGTTAACCTTCATGACGGCAGAAAAGACGCTATTTACGTATGATGACGGTCGTTCAACCTACGAGCCGAGCAATATTAACGGAGAATTTGCGGCGAAGCCGATTTCATTAGCACAGGCGATTGCGATATCGGATAATATTTATGCAGTCAAAACGCTTGAGCAAGTCGGTTACAAGCCATATACGAAAATGGCGCAGCGACTTGGCGTCGATGTCGCGTTTCCTGAATCCCCAGCGGTCGCGCTCGGAACTTCCGATGTGACATTGCTTGAGATGACGACAGCGTATAATCGCATTGCGTCAAAAGGTAAACAAGTCGAACCTCAATTGATTCTATCGATTACGGATGCGAACGGAAAACTGGTCTATGAGCATTCTTCAAAGAAACCGAAGCAAGTGATGTCGGAACAAGACACGTTTGTGCTGACGCATTTAATGACAGGTATGTTCGACCCCGTCTTTAATGATTATTTAACTTCTACAGGCTTGTCGATGCGCCCGAAACAAACACGACCTTATGCAGCGAAGTCGGGAACAACGATATCCGATCAGTATTTAATTGGATTCTCTCCCACCTTGACAGCGGGCATCTGGACAGGCTTCGACCGCGGCAAACAGCTCGAGGACTTGGAAGATAAGTCTGTCTCCAAAAAAGTCTGGATTGATTTCATGGAAGCCGCGCATGAAGGGACAGCCCCACAGCCATTCCTCCCCCCTTCTGGCGTGCAAGGTGTCATTGTCGATATCGAAACTGGCGGAATTGCAGTCAATGAGTGTCCAAAACAACGATTAGTCTATGTGAAGGATAAGGATGTTCCGAAAAAGTTATGTACGGATCGCTCGTTGAGAGAACAACATTCTGGAGAAGAGGAAAATTCTAAAATGGAGTTGTTCCCGTTTTCGTTTTTTGAGTGATGATGAGTGAAGTGATAGTGAGAATGGGATGAGCTAAGAGCGGTTGCGCGTGCTGTATGAGCCGTCGACGTGGCTGATAGAGCGAATAGCAGGCTTGATAGAGCGCTCGGCCGCTCTGATAGGGCGGTTAGCGGCCGTGATAGGGCGGATAAAGCCTCCGATTGAGCATTTGCAGTAGCAGTAGCAATAGCGCCCCACTTCTCTATCCATTGAAAAAAGCCACATTCTCCGTATCCGCGGAGAGTGTGGCTTTTTTGACCGATATGCAGTGATCGAATGAATCCGCACTGCTTGGGTTTGTGTTTTATCAAACAATTGTCTGCATAACGGGTGTCCTAGATTACAGCGCAAAGCTGTATATTTAGTTTACTTCCTTTTATGCAGACATTCAACCTCAAAGAGTAGGTAATGCAAATTGTCACATTTTTGACTTATTTGACGAGATTTGAAGTTTTGATTCCAATAAATTTATAACTTACTCTGTGCGTAAACCTTCGTGTAATTCAGGTGTACTGCGTTCCCATAGTTCCGCATTATGCGATTGTAGGAAGTCCTTCAAGATCTTTTTTGAACGATCATCCATATCGTCTACCATGATTTTACGCTTCATTGATTTGTCCATGCGGTTGACGTGATCTGCCAGTAATTTATAGCCGCGTCTCTTTTCACGGTTGACCACCATCTCACAAGCCGTAATTCCTGCATAATACGGTCCTTCTTCACGGTAATCAATGGTAACCCAAACTAACCAGTACGGCTTTCCACCTTCAGAATCTTTGCGATCTGTCGTAAATTTGATTCCGCGCTCCGTATCACTGCGAGCATGCATAGCGCCCATTTCCACTTGCGCTGTACCTTCTTCGACATCGATGATCACGGGTGAGATGTTTTCCAATGATAGTGACCCGATACCGAATCCCTTATGACCGTCTGTCGGGTCATTTTTTATGATAGTAAAACCTAACTTCGGTTTTGAATTTTGTTCACTTGCCATGTAAATCGCCCTCCGTCTCTGTTATTATATGTACTATACCTGAATTTTCTGCTAAGGAGGAAATGAAATGCCATACGTAACGGTAAAAATGCTTGAAGGTCGCACAGACGATCAAAAACGTGCACTATGTGAAAAGGTTACACAAGCGGTTGTAGAAACAACTGGTGCTACTACTGATAGCGTAACAGTTTTCATTGAAGAAATGCCAAAAAACCATCTTTTTAAAAATGGAAAACTTATGAGTGAACAGTAAAATCAGCAAAAGGATTCTCATCGTGAGAATCCTTTTTTATTGCTACATGTAACCTACTGAACTTACTTGCATCTCTTCAATGAAATCAAAAGCTTGTTCCATTTCCTGATCGGTGAAGTTCAATTTATTTTTCACAATACGTACTTTAGCAATTTGATCCTCTTTATCGAGTTGATCGAAAAACAACAACGTCGAAACAAGTTCCAAAAATCGAGACGACTTTTCATTCAATCGCTCAATACAACCCGGCAGCTGCTCTTTTGGTGCGTCTGCTGTCGAAATGAATTTAGAGCCTTCATCCGTCACTTGATAGCAATATTGCTTATATGACCCCTTGTCCTCAAAGCGTTCTGCCAAAAAACCCATCTCGCATAATTCTTCCACTCGCAATGTCAGTTCTTCCGAATAAGGACCGTACATATGGAGTTCGTATTTCTCCGCGAAAGGGAAATTCATCTTTTTCAATATATACACCATCTTTTGCATCTTCTTACGGCCATTTACTTCATTCGCCAACGATATAAACTGAACGATTTTTGCATGCTCTTGCAGCAAGTCCCGCAACCCCTCTCTTAACCTCTCAACAATTCCAAAATCTTCTCATGCAACGGGTTTCCATCTATCAACAAATCTTCAGGATAGTAAATTTTATGGTCTGTTCTGCGTTTTCCTGATATCGCTTCTACCACATCCGACATGCGCGACAGTTCACGCAAATCACCATTTTCTAGTTGTAAATAAATCGGAACACGCTCATTCTCTTCACCCGGACGGTAAAAGTCATAAGGCAAATCAGATGAAGAATCCGTCACCAAATAATATTCCGGATCGAGCCCAGCTTCTTTGAATAGCGTGATGAGTTCTCCGAATTTCATATACTGCACTGCCGGATCGAACTCCGCATACTGAAATAAACGTCTGTTCACGAAACGATCGCATAAATCAGCTAAAATCGTATCGTTCTCTTCCATCCACAGCTGGAAATACGTCAATAACACGCCCTCATCAAGGGCTATGTACTCTTTCAATTTGAACTCTTGCGCGAAAAATGAAATGAAATGCATCGGCTCTTGCTTAAATGCATACCCGTTTTCGAATAAAAACTTCGCTCTATGCAAAATTTTAATCAGAATCACTTCTGCGCTACGTGACACTGGATGGAAATACACTTGCCAGTACATTTGGTAACGACTCATAATATAATCTTCCACTGCGTGCATACCGCTATGTTTAATGACTACTTGTTCCTCAGTTGGACGCATGACGCGCAAAATACGTTCCATGTCGAAGTGGCCGTACGAAACGCCTGTGTAATACGCATCGCGCTGAAGATAATCCATGCGGTCCGCGTCAATTTGACTGGAAATCAAGCTAACGACCAATTTATCCGGGTACGTTTTGTCAATGACATCTGCAACTTTTTGTGGGAAATCTGGCGACACACGACGCAGCACTTCATGGACTTCTGTCTGTTCCAATAAAATTTTCTGAGTGAATTGTTCGTGATCCAGATTGAATACTTTTTCAAATGCGTGAGAAAACGGACCGTGTCCGAGGTCATGCAACAGCGCTGCACATAGGGCAACGAGTCGTTGTTCTTCGTCCCACTCTTCTCTTAAGCTGAAGCCGTCGTCAAGAATGCGTCGGACGATTTCATAGACGCCAAGCGAGTGCTGGAAGCGGCTATGTTCTGCGCCGTGGAACACTAGGTACGTGGTGCCGAGTTGGCGGATCCTACGCAGGCGCTGGAATTCGCGCGTGTTGACCAGGTCCCAGATTACGCGGTCGCGGACGTGTATGTAGCGGTGCACGGGGTCTTTGAACACTTTCTCCTCGGGCAATTTTTCGTATTGGTACGTCATGTCGTCACCTCATCCTTCATTCGTTACAGTATAACAAAAAACGACGTGAGGTGACATAGTACTCTATGACGGATTTTAAACGGTTGGTGTTGGAATGTGTTTATAGAAGAGAGTGACTTAGTGTCTACTTTGGGATGGAAGCTCCAGCTGGCGGACGCTTTCCTATGGGCCCGCGGTGAGCCAACTAGTCACTGCGTTCCTTTAGTTGTCTCACCTGATCGGGCTGATCCATCAGGAGTCGCCACCAGCTTCCGCTTCCATCCTACCTATTGAGTGGGAGTTACTTAGATTGCTCCCTGGAGTTAATATGTAAGTTATTATTGTGACTAAACCTATTTAAGTTCAAGTTCTAAGCAGATTACAATCCCAACTTCAATGCACAACAAGAAGTATCACCCGCTTACAACGTAAGGGATTGGAGCGAGAGCCGTAGCGGAGGACGGCTTTTGCGAGTAAAAGCGAAGCGTTAGGAGCACATCTTTGCACTAGGAGGCGGCGACTCGGGGAGGATCAGTGGGACAGGTGAAACACCCGGCGAGCGAAGCGAAAGCCGTAGCGTAGTACGGCTTTTGCGAGTAAAAGCGTAGCGTTAGGAGCACATCTTTGCACTAGGGGTGTGGTTCACCGCCCACCCTCCCGAACGCGTCCGCCTAGAGCGCAAATCCCCTCCCCAACACCCCGCCAGCCTACCCCCGCTAACTTTACTTAACTCCCACTCATCCAAAAAATCTGCCCATTTTATTACCATCTTCATAGAATTTTGTAACTCTCTGAATAAAAGATTCGTTTCGTGGTCATAATGGCAGTAGAAAGAGAGTACAAGACAGGAGGCATGGAGATGGTGAAAGTTAGACAAGATGCTTGGTTAGAACGGGACGATGAATTATTGGCAGAGACGGTGCTACGACATGTAAGAGAAGGAAGTACACAGCTTGGTGCATTTGAGGAAGTAGGCGACGCACTAAACCGAACAGCCGCGGCTTGCGGATTCAGATGGAACGCTGTCGTACGAAGAGAATACGAGGAAGAACTCGCCGAAGCAAAGAAAGAGAGAAAGCAAACGTTGCGTGTGCTAGGTACAGATTTTAAAAGACGCAACCAGCAAATGTACAACCCAGAAGCAGGTCCGGATGGCCAGGAAAAAATCCAGGTTCCCCTATCCGCCCTATCCCTCGATACCGTCATCGCGTATTTAATTCGCATGCATCATAACGGTGGTGCAGATACAGATGCACTTCGTTGGAGACAGACGGCAAAAACAGCGACCGAGCAAATGAAAACGCTGGAAACACAAATAGACAATCTGAAAAAAGAGAACAAAACGTTGAAAGAAGATTACGAGCAATTCGTCCAGATCATGAACCGAGCACGTAGACTAATCGCATTGAATGAAGAAAGCGAACACATCGCACCGTTATTTAAAATGGAGCCAAATGGAAATTTAGTCGCATCAAAAGAGCCGCCAATCGATAACTGATTGGCAGCTTTTTTCGTTCTATGATAACATCTTTTGATTTCGTTCAAAGACCCGTTGCAAATAAAAGCCGTACAATTCCATTTCTTCATCCGTCAAGCCGCCATGCCGCACATCGTCTGTCAACGAACGCAATAATAACTGTAGGCGAATGACTACTTCATTGACGGTCAATTGCGTATCAAGAATTTCTGATAACGACGCCATAGTATCAGGCTGAATCACAGGATAGCTGAATTTTGTCTGCTCACCTTGCAATCCCGTCTCATAGACTTCTCGAATCATCTCCGCACGTTCAGATCCACTGCCTTCTATGCATAAATACACTTGTACAGCGACTCCTTGGCGTAGACGACGTTGGGAAATGCCTGCGAACTTCTTGCCATCCACACTTAAATCGTATGAACCTGGACAATACGAACCAACGATTTCATAAGCTTTAATCCGTTCGCCGAGTTCTGGAAATAGCAACTGAACTAGCGACAGCATCGCTTCGTAACCTACGGGAATATCAATTGAAGATTTCTGTTCCGAAAAAATGAGCGAGATATTCAATATCCCATTATCTAATACCACGGCAAGGCCACCTGAATTTCGGACAATCGACTGATAGCCGTGCTGCGCTATTCCTTCCATTGCTTGCTGGATGTAAGGCATTCGATGATCTTGAATTCCTAAGACCACTGTATGATCGTGCACCCATGTTCTAACGACGGGGACACTTTTTTGCTGTCCGACTAATTGACATAATGTATCGTCCATGGCGAAAGATTCAAGCGCTGAACGATTACGCGCCGAGATCGATTCGTCGATAAAGCGCCAAGCCGGTTGATTCAATAAATGTTTATCTTGTGACATGTCTAGTTCTCCTATAGTTGTTAATCTGGATTGTATGTAGACGTTTCACAAACTTGGAGCCTGTAATTATAGGCTTTGAGCTGCTGTGATGATAGACAATTTGTACACGTCTTCTGCAGAACAGCCGCGTGACAAATCGTTGACAGGACCATTCAAGCCTTGAAGAATCGGTCCAATCGCTTCATATCCACCAAGACGTTCAGTCAATTTATAGCCGATGTTGCCGGCATCCAAAGTTGGGAAAATAAAGACGTTTGCATCGCCTTTGATGACGGATTCAGGGGCTTTCTTCGCGGCTACACTTGGTACGTACGCTGCGTCAAATTGGAATTCTCCGTCAATCAATAGTTCAGGTGCCAATTCCTTTGCAATTCTAGCGGCTTCTACTACTTTTTCCGTTTCTTCTGTTACAGCAGAACCTTTAGTCGAGAATGAAAGCATTGCCACACGCGGATCGATTCCGAATGCCTTTGCCGTCTTCGTACTTTCCACCGCAATTTCAGCTAACTCTTGCGCTGTTGGATTTACCGTGATAGCACAATCTGCAAAGATCATACGCTCTTCTTCCTTCATCATAATGAAAGCACCGCTTGTTTTAGTAATGCCAGGTTTCGTCTTGATGATCTGCAATGCCGGACGAACTGTATCTGCCGTCGAATGTGCAGCCCCACTCACCAAACCGTCTACACGTCCTGTATAGATTAGCATAGTTCCGAAATAGTTTACATCTTTCAATTGCTCGCGTGCTTGTTCAATTGTGACTTTCCCAGCACGACGTTCCACGAACTTTTCCGCTAACTCATTAAAATAGGAAGCGCTTGCAGGATCGATCAACTGAATTTCGGAAATATCGAAACCACCGTCTTGCGCCACTTTTTTTACGGTCTCTTCATTACCTAATAATACCGGTGTAATGATCCCCTCTTGCTGAAGATGTACAGCCGCTTCTAGTATTCTAACGTCTTCCCCCTCAGGCAATACAATGGTCTTTCCTTTGCCTTCCAACGTTTTACGAATACCTTCAAAAAGATCTGCCATGTGTAATTCCCACCCTTTGTTATATTTTCCTATTCATCATACCTGAAAATCTAAATTAATTCACTAAGAAATTCCAAGTTTTCAGACAGTTGTCGGATTAGTGCATATTTTTATCGTATATAACGTACGCGCCATCTTATTCCTTAACGACCACAGACCGTTTATGATACACTTGAAAAAGAAACTACTTTGATTTAAAAGGAGACTGAATTCAAGTGAACGAAGCAGCTATTACATTAGACGGTTGGTATGTACTTCATGATTTTCGTACGATGGACTGGGCTTCTTGGAAACTGATTTCAAAAGAAGAGCGCCAGGCAGCAGTCAATGAATTTCTAACATTTTTGGACCGTATGCAAGAAGCGGATGACGCTAAAACAGGCAGCCATGCTTTTTATACGGTAATTGGCCAGAAAGCAGATTTCATGCTTATGACATTACGTCCAACAATGGATGATCTTCAACAATTAGAGGCAGAATTCAATAAATTAACGATCGCCGATTATACGATCCCAGCTTATTCTTATGTATCCGTAGTCGAGTTGTCGAACTACCTTGCAGGCGAGTCGGACGAAGACCCGTACCAGAATCCATATGTGCGCGGACGTTTGTATCCTGAATTGCCACGTAGCCAATACATTTGTTTCTATCCGATGGACAAGAAGCGCGAAGGCGACGATAACTGGTACATGCTCGACATGGACAACCGTAAGAGTTTAATGCGCAGCCATGGCATGATTGGCCGAGGCTATGCAGGAAAAGTGAAGCAAATCATTTCCGGTTCAGTCGGTTTTGATGATTACGAGTGGGGCGTCACGTTGTTCTCTGATGACGTGTTGCAGTTCAAGAAACTCGTGTACGAAATGCGTTTTGACGAAGTCAGCGCACGCTACGGCGTGTTCGGTTCGTTCTTCATCGGTACGATTCTAGAAGCCGACAAGCGCGCAGCATTTTTTGAAGTATAATAAATAATTACGAAGCCGCGAACGCAACTGTTCGCGGCTTTTTTGTCTGGAGGAAAGAGTTAATTTGGCTAGTGGTTCGGGATTGAAGCTCCAGCTGGGGACGCTTTCCGGTGGGCGTGGCTTGAGCCCATAGCTGTCAACTTAAGAATTGATAGTAAATTTATAACCCGCATCCCATGCACTATCCATGGTTTACTAGCTTGATTAAAAGGGTAAGATCTT
>NZ_PDYW01000017.1:0-57197 GCF_002743245.1 Sporosarcina sp. P26b | reverse complement strand
CCATCGAAGATTCGGTTCGGTGGCTGTTTTAAGAATAATTTGCGTGGACTTCCCTATGGCAAGGATGGAACAATTTGATGTCAGAAGTGGACCAAAAACATGGCAAGAGTGGAACAATCGCATGGCTGTAGTCACCTTAAGTGGTACTTCTTACGTAAGTAAAATCCATCGTACAATCAATCTCCAAATGAATTAGTAAATACTTGTATACTTTTTGAAGAAAAGCTCTATATGAGGAGTAAGTGATAGTAAGCAATGCGAATCAACACAGGATGCTGTGAAACGAATAGATCAATGCTACATTTTATTCGAACCTGGATTCTAAAAAGTTATAAAGAAGCGTTTATGAACATACAATGTATAAAGTATTTGCATAGCACTTTGTTGAAATTCTCTCTATTCCAATAACTAACTTGATTGTACAATCTGTCCTGATATAATTAATTTCTATTCAGAAATTTAGAAGTAGAACAATAATTACGATAGTACAAAAGTAGAGGTGCAAAAAATGTATCTAATCGAAAATCTAAAATACATCAAAAGACTAGGCGGTCTCACCAACCTAAACTTCCTCGTCGAACACAAAGGACAAAAATACGTCCTACGATTCCCAGCACACGAGTTTGAAGACATAATCAACCGCCAGCATGAAAAAGAAAACCAGCGAATTGCAGCTGAAATTGGGGTAACGGTCGATAATGTGGTATTTACCGATGAAGGGATTAAAATGACGCCGTATTACGACGCGACGGCTAATTTAACACGAGAGTTGATTGTCACGGACGAGTATTTGAAGAAGATCGCAGACGTGTTATCTACGCTTCATTCTTCGAAAAATGAATTTATCAATCGTTTTGATTATTGGGGAGAAGTTGAGAAATATAAAGCTGCGTTAACTGAACTCCCATCACTTTATGTGTTGTTGGAGGAGCGGATGAGGAATTTGATGCAAGGGGAGCGGCAGGAGTATGTGGCGTGTCATATGGATTCGGTGACGGGTAATTTTATTCAGAATGACGCGGGGCAGGTGCTGTTGATCGACTGGGAGTACAGTGCGAATTATTTGCCGGAGTGGGATTTGGCGGCGTTTATTTTGGAACGTGAGTTAAGCGAACAGCAAGAGCAAATGTTGCTCGATCATTACGGTTTGCCAGCTTCTTCGAAAGAGTCGCTTGATCTACAGAAATTGAAATCAGACTTTCTGTGGTCGTTATGGTCGCTCGTTAAAGAAATCGAAGATCCTTCGTTTGAGGAATATACAGCGAAGCGGACAGAGCGCCTGATCGAGGGGTTAGAGCAGTTTTATCGTTTATATCGGAATGAGTAACGCTAGTACTATCTATGTGGCGAACTCATTTGAATAGTGGTGTAAACTCTCCTAATTGGGGTATAAGACGTAGGGTATACATAAGCTTGGCATGACAATACGTAATTAGGAGAGTGGCCTAGATGAAACCATTAATCGGTGTGACATCAGATATAGATCAGAACGGAGATACACTAGTTCAGACTCGATACATACAAGCAGTTCGACGGGCAGGTGGCGTGCCTGTCATATTGCCGGTAGGACTCGAAGCGATTGAAGAAGTTTGCGATCGGTTAGACGGTGTATTGCTAATCGGTGGGGAAGATGTGGATCCTTATTTGTATGGCGAGGAACCGCATCGGCAACTTGGGAAAGTATTGCCTGAGCGTGATGAGTCGGAGCTTGCGCTAATTAAATATATGGCGGATCAGGATAAGCCGATGTTTGGAATTTGTCGAGGGTATCAGTTGATGAATGTGGCGTTTGGTGGAACGATTTATCAGGATGTATATGCTCAGCTATCTGAAGATTTATTGCAGCACCATCAGATTACGGACTTAGACTTTGCTTTTCATTCAATAGATATCGTAGGTGATAGTAAGTTGGCTGAATGGGCAGGGACTTCTGAAGTTCGCGTGAATTCATTGCATCATCAAGCGGTGAAGGAAGTGAAAGCTCCGCTTGTCGTAACAGCGGTTGCGAAGGATGGTGTCATTGAAGCGCTCGAAAGTACTGCGCATCGATTTTTGGTAGGTGTTCAGTGGCATCCTGAAGCAATGGTGAAGCGGAATGATGCTTTGTCGTTGATGTTGTTTGAGAAGTTTATTGAGGCAGCGAGTGAGAAAAGGTAATAGAGTTTTATAGGTGTAGATAGAACAAACCCTCCAATGAAATGTATTGGAGGGTTTTCTTGTGGTTGATATAAAATTAATTGCTTTTTACTGTCTTGCGTTCCAAGCTGAACTCTGACCACGAATGAATTTCATACGTAGGCTGTATTCCCGAGTTATTTTCGTTGTAGTCAGGATTGAACCAGCACGTGTCAATACCCGCGTTAATTCCACCTTGTATATCCGATGTCAGCGAGTCGCCAATCATCAGTACACGGGAAGGGTCCGTGACACCTAGTTTCTTAAATGCATATTCAAAAATCTCAGGCTGGGGCTTCTTATAGCCAGTTTCCTCGGAAGCAATGATCGCCTCGAACGTATTACGTAATGGAGAACCCGCTATACGTGCGTGTTGAGCGAGTGTGAAGCCGTTTGTTAAGATAGCTAATCGGTAATCAGACAGCTGTGAAATCATCTTTTCGACACCGTCGATCAAATGTGATTCATAGCCTAGATTTTCGATGTATAACTCACCGAAACGAGTAGCGTTTAGTTGTAGTTCATGATGTGCAAATAACCGACGGAAACGCTCCACTTTTAATTCCTCAAGTGAGATGCGTCCTTGTTCGAGATCGTCCCAGATGACTGAGCTGATCGCGCGGTAAGTATCACGGTACGCTTCTAATCCATTGGGTAGGCCGAATGTAGCAAATGTATTGCCGAGTGCGTGCTTTTCCGTTTCGGCAAAGTCGAATAATGTATCGTCTAAATCGAATAATAGTAAATCGTATGACATGTAGAAGGACTCCTTTTTGTGCAATTACTGATAGTATAACACGGGAAATCAGGTGAAGGGGGGATATATTACTAATAACGACTGAATATAAAGACTTACTAATTTATTAGTTGGAAACTGCGGAACGAAGCTGGAATACTAGAGAATGTGACGGATGATATATGAATTCTTGATTTATATATAAGTGTTATTCGTATCTATGATGAAGTATTTCACAGTAGATAAATTGTTTCCCCATTATTTTCCCAACTTATTTTATCATTATCATTTTACGTAAGTATTTTAGAATTGAAAGTTGCTATCATTCTTTGAAGATGATCTCGAAAGAAAACCCTTAAATAAAAATGTTATTTTATTCATTATATGTGATACTATTAGATTACTAAATAGGACATGCCATTTTAGCTATTGAACTATTAATTGGGGTATTAAAATTATTTAACATTGACCTATATATTTTGGGGTTGTCTAAAAAATCATTTGGTGGAGCTGAATATATTGATTATAAATCATAATTTATCTGCAATTAATACATACAGAAACCAACAGCAAAACAATATAGGAGTAGCTAATTCTATCAATAAATTATCTTCAGGACTAAGGATCAATCAAGCGGGGGACGATTCTGCAGGGTTAGCTATTTCTGAAAAGATGAGGGGACAAATTAGAGGACTGGAGCAAGCTAAACAAAATATCGAAAACGGAATTTCATTAGTTCAGGTTGCAGAGTCAGGTTTAGGAGAAATAGCTAACCCAAATCTAATTCGTTTACGAGAATTAACCATTCAAGCAGCAAATGATACTTTGACATATGATGATAGAGTTCTTATACAAAATGAAATGAATGAGGTTGTAAAGGGAATTGATCAGATAGCAAACAATACAGAGTTTAATACTATTCCCTTGTTGAATGGCGCTAGTTTTAGTTCTACTAATATTACACCAAGTACGCCAAGTTATAACTTTGAAAATGTCTTAAAGGAAAACGCAATCAGTGCCAATGGTTCATTTATGTTTGGAACCCAAAATGGCTATCCCACTACAGCTGCAGATAATAATCAGACTTTAGTATTCGGAAATGGTGGGACTTCTAAACCGTCAGTCCGAATTGGTAATGCTAGTTTTCCTTTAATAGCCTCATCCACAAATACAACTCAAACTACTATAATTGATGGGTATCTAACTACAAAATACGTTATCAATAATGATGTGGAAGTAACGCAATCTGTAAAAGTTGTTAAAGATAAATATGAAATAAAATACGAAATAAAAAATTTAGGTGGTGATAATAAGGATGTAGGTTTTCAGTTTCATCTTGATACAATGTTAGGAGAAGATGATCGTGCTCCGTTTATTGTAAATAAAGTGAAAGTGGAAACTAAAACAGTTTATGAAGGTACTGATATTCCTAATGAGTTCATTGTCTATAATCAATCTACCGGAAGTCATGTAAACGCTGAATTTCAAGCTGGCGGAAAAGTTAAGGGAGAAGGGATTTTGCTTGAACCAGATAAAATGGCCATTGGAAATTACATCAGTGTGAATTCATGGGATGTTAAAACAGATAAAGAAGATGTAGGAGATAGTGGGTATAGTCTAATATGGAATACTAGAGAATTGACAGCGGGCGCATCTTTTGTTGTCAATACATTTTACGGTCAATCTATTCCACCTACAATCGATAATCCGGTTGATACTTTTGGTAAACAAGCTTCAGATCTTTTAATTCAGGTAGGACCTAATACAGGACAAAACTTGAAGTTACAATTATCTGATGTTAGAACTAACAAATTAGGAATAGCTAATCTAAATGTACTATCACATGAAAATGCCAATGCTTCATTAGCTAAGATTGATAAAGCAATGGAAACTGTAACTTCTGAGAGAACTAAATTTGGAGCATATCAAAATGCTTTAGAGCATATTGGAAAGAATGTATCCAACTATCAAGAAAACTTAACTGCCTCTGAATCAAGAATCAGAGACCTAGATATGGCAAGTGAAATAACCAAGTTATCTAACAATCAAATCATCTTACAAGCCTCACAAGCAATGATGTCGCAAGCAAATCAAGTTACGCAAGGCGTCTTGCAATTATTAAAGTGAGTCCATTTAAACGTACCATTCATAAGAAGCGGTACCATCTAGGCAACAATTCACTTCAATGCTATACTCAACCATACAAGTTTTTATACAAACTATAACAATTGAAGTGAATTATCCACTAGAAAGGAGCCCACATGAGCACAAACAACAAAACAGTAGTCCGTTCCCTAGACATACTCAACCTATTCGTCGATCACCCAGCCCTCACATTCCAAGAAATCATCGACCTATCGGGCATTCCGAAATCCTCCGTTTACCGCATGCTGTCTTCACTCGAAGAAATGAGATTCTTAGAGAAAGGCGCAGATTCACAATATCGTCTCGGGTTGTTGCTACTCAAATACGGTAGCCTCGTTTCGAAGCGGTTGGATATCCGGAAGATTGCGTATCCGATTATGGAAGAGCTTCACAATGACGTGAAGGAAGCGATCAACTTGATTGTGAGGCAAGGGGATCAGGCGATTTACGTGGAGAAGATTGATACATATCAGAAGGTTCGTTTATATACTGCGGTTGGCAGAAGCAGTCCGCTTTACGCGGGAGCATGTTCGCGGATTATTTTATCGAATCTTTCGGATAGCTATATTGCGGAGTATTTGGATAAGACGGAGTTGCAGCAGTTTGCGAATGGTACGTTTACGGATCGGGAATCATTGCTTGTGTCTATCGAAGAGACTCGCCGCAATGGCTATACGCTCAGTAATTCGGAGCTTGAGAATTTCACTTCGGCTGTGGCGGCACCGATCTATGATTTTAGTGGTGAAGTGATCGCGGGGATCAGTATCGCGGGGATTGAAGCGAATTATCAAGAAGAGAATTTGAAGACGTTGGTTCCTAAAGTGAAAGAAGCCGCCTCAGAAATATCTAGGCAGCTTGGGTATATTGGATAAAGTAGACCTTTGTGTTTCAGTGATGCTGAAGCACAAAGGTTTTTTAGTAGTGTAGTTTATGCTGAATGCCGATTTTGATTTGATTGATCAATTCTTCTTTCGCGATCAGTTCGCACTCGGCTTCTGCATGTGTAATGAGTTTGAAATAAAGTTTCGCATTCGGTTTCACTTGCGACAAGCTGCCTAAGTCAGCAGTGATCACTTGGCCAATTTTCGGATAGCCGCCAGCGGTTTGTCTGTCCGCCATTAAAATAATCGGCTTGCCGTTAGGAGGGAGTTGAATCGTTCCGAACGTTACACCTTCCGATAGCATTTCAATTTTCTCTCTTAACGAAAGAGCCTGACCTTCAAGTCGTAATCCCATTCGGTTGGATTGCGGCGTCACGACATACGGTTCATGTACAAGTAGTTGTTTACTCGCTTCATCGAAGTGCTTATACTCCGTCCCTTCAATGATCCGAACGGTTTGCGTAGATTCTAGGCTAATTAACGGATGATGCGGTACAGCCCAGTCTGGCGTACCTTCACGTTCAATCAACTTAAAAACTTTCTCATTCGATTCCGTCATCTTGCCGAATGAAAGCTGATCATTTTGTTGCAACGCACGCCCTTTAAAACCGCCAATGCCCGCCACCATATACGTACTTTTGCTATCCATCACGACCGGTATATCAAGCCCTCCCGCAATCGCCAAATACGCGCGGCATCCTTCAATCGCAAAGCCAAATTTAAGCACAGCCCCTTTTTTGACTAGAACCGGCCGCCAATTCGCAACCGGTATACCGTCAATTGTCGTTTGAAGATCGCCGCCCGTAATCGCAATTAACGTATCTTCCTCAAACTGCAGCTTCGTTCCGAACAACGTAATCTCCAAAACACCTTCACGTTCCGCATTCCCTACAAGCAAGTTTGCAATCCGCATTGAATAGCTATCCATGGCACCGCTTACAAGAACGCCAAACTTTTGTGAGCCGGTGCGGCCGATATCTTGTACGGTAGTTAAAAGTCCTGCATTCAATACGTTTACTGACATGTCTTCACCTTCTTTTGTTCATCATATTCTTCTTGCGTCATCGGACAAAACTTGATTTTATCGCCCGACTGCAACAAGGAAGGAGGAGACATATCCGGCATGAATAGATCAGTTGGAGTACGCCCGATAATTTGCCAGCCGCCCGGCGTTTCGAGTGGATAGACCCCTGTTTGTTTACCCGCAATGCCGACAGAGCCAGGAGGAATCGATGTCCGTGGTGTTAATTTTCTTGGTGTCGCAATGCGTTCATCAAGCCCACCGAGAAATGGAAATCCAGGTGCAAAACCGATCATATAAACGAGATATTCAGGTGTCGTATGAATTTCAATGACTTCTTCAATAGTCATGCCGTGAGTTTCTGCGACAATATGCAAATCAGGGCCAAATTCGCCACCGTAAAGCACAGGAATCTCGACTAATCTCCCTTCCGTAACAGGAAGTTCGGATATTTGGGCAGCTAGTGTCTGTATATAATCGGTTACTTTTTCAAGAGGAGTCCCGTCTAGTTGAAATCCGTTCTTTGATTGATGGACAAGATACGGAGAGTAGTACACCGCCAAACTATTATAGGCAGGAACCGACTCGATGAAGCCGTCAAACGGATATTCTTCTAAAAGATACGAGAGATTTTTCACTTGCTGGTGGATGGAAGGATGGATGCCTTCACCCAGTTGTATAATGATGGCGGAATCGCCGAGTACTTTTATATCGAGAGATTTTGGAACAGTCATCGTAACATCTCCTTCAAATTCCGAAATTCGAAACTGTCATTCTGAAAAATGAATCGTAGTTCTATTATAGATTCCTAAAGAGAAAATACAAGCCTATATTTCATTTAATAAAAATACTCACCATATTTCGACAATGGTCTATTCAACACAATAATTTTATGATAGACTAAGTTTCAAGTTCAAAACCGAAGTTTCGGATTTCGGAACTGAATAGTTTGCAAACGCTTACTTATCGTAGGTAACTTGAGTGTGCTTTCTGTTTTTAAAAACAAAGGAGGTCATGAACATGGCGAAAGTAGATTTGAATAGTGATCTAGGAGAAAGTTTCGGTCGCTATACATTAGGAGAACAAAAGGAAATATTGAAATATGTAACATCCGCGAACGTAGCGTGTGGATTCCACGCAGGAGATCCTTCCGTGATGCGTGAAACTGTACAACTCGCGATCGATAATGGCGTACGAATCGGGGCACATCCTGGATTGCCGGATTTAGTCGGATTCGGACGTAGAGATATGGATATCACGCCGCAAGAAGCGTATGACATGGTCGTCTATCAAATTGGTGCACTGCAAGCGTTTCTCGCTGTACATAACGAACCGATGCAGCATGTGAAACCGCATGGCGCGCTGTATCAAATGGCGTCAAGAGATCAGGGGATTGCACAAGCTATCGCGCAGGCAGTGTACGATGTGTCACCGTCCCTTGTGTTATTTGCGCTTGCCGATAGTGAGTTATCCAAAGCAGGGGAAGCGATTGGACTCGTAACCGCACATGAAGTGTTTGCTGATCGTACGTATCAATCAAACGGTATGTTGACGTCGCGTTCACAGGGCGATGCGATGATTACCGATCAAGAGAAGTCTGCGGAGCAAGTGATCCGAATGGTGAAAGAAGGCAAAGTCCGTTCGCAGCAACAGACCGATGTCGCTTTACGTGCGGATACGATCTGCATTCATGGAGATGGTGAGCACGCAGTGGAGTTTGCGAAGTATATTACAGACCGGCTGAACGATGAAGAAATTACGGTGACGGCTATTTCCACTAAGGAGGACTCTCTATGAATAAGGAGAAGCTAGGACTTACTCATGAGCAGGAGCAGAAAAAAGTAACCCGTGGCGTCTTACTTGGTGCAGCTTTCTTAATGGCTACGTCATCTGTCGGACCGGGATTCTTAACGCAAACAACTGTATTTACTGAGCAACTCGCAGCAAGTTTTGGTTTCGTTATTTTAATTTCATTAATATTAGACGTCTTCGCTCAAATGAATATTTGGCGTGTCATTGCAGTTTCGGGTCTACGTGGACAAGAAATTGCCAATAAAGTGTTACCAGGTTTAGGTTTCGTACTAGCCTTCCTCATCGTAGCAGGCGGTCTTGCGTTTAATATCGGGAACGTCGCAGGTGCAGGACTCGGACTGAACGCGATGATTGGAATCGATCCGATCATGGGCGCGATCATCAGTGCGGTCTTTGCGATTTTGATATTCATGGTAAAAGAAGCAGGTAAAGTGATGGACAAAGTTGTTGCTGTTGCCGGTGTGTTGATGATTATTTTAGTTGTATTTGTCGCGTTTAAAACATCTCCACCAGTTGGAGAGGCAATCATCAGAACGTTTAATCCTTCTGAAATTAGCTTCTTCGCAATCGTTACATTAGTCGGCGGTACAGTGGGCGGATACATCACATTTGCAGGTGGACACCGTTTGCTAGATGCCGGAGTTAAAGGAATTGAATCGGTTCCATACGTCACAAAGAGTTCCGTTACAGGAATTGTCGTCACGGGCATTATCCGCGTCGCATTATTCCTAGCCGTGCTTGGTGTCGTTTCACAAGGATTGCAAATCGATCCAGACAATCCACCAGCTTCTGTGTTCCAGCTCGGAGCAGGGGAACTTGGGTTGAGATTATTCGGTGTCATCATGTGGGTAGCTGCGATTACATCTGTCGTAGGGGCGGCGTATACATCGGTTTCGTTTATTCGTTCATTCCACCCATTCATCGAAAAGTATCATAACTGGATTATCATTTTATTCATCATCGTATCGACTTCGACTTTCGCATTCGTAGGAAAGCCCGTCACGATTCTTTTATTAGTAGGGGCATTGAATGCATTGATCTTGCCACTAGCACTAGGTACTTTACTCGTTGCGGCTTATAAGAAGACGATTGTCGGAGAGTACAAGCATCCGTTGTGGCTCACAATTGGCGGCGCAATCGTCGTTGTCGTGATGGGTGTATTAGGTGTTATGACGTTAATCGAGCAGATTCCATTGCTGTTTGACTAATTCTTGAGGAGGTCATGTATTGAAAAATTATAGCACTATGAGGCCACAAGAAATTCGGACACTCATTCGCGAGCAACAAATCACAGGTCAGACTTCAGGTATGGCAAAAGGATTCACACAGGCTAATCTAGTCATATTGAAACAAGAACACGCTCTCGATTTCCTGTTGTTCTGTCAGCGAAATCCGAAGTCTTGTCCGCTACTGGATGTGACAGGACCAGGTTCCTATCGTCCGGCTAAAATGGCAGAAGGCGCAGACCTTCGCAGTGAAGTACCGAGCTATCGCATCTACAAAGATGGCGTGTTGACTGAAGAAGTACACGATATTACAGATTACTGGGAAGACGACATGGTCGGCTTTTTAATCGGATGCAGCTTCACATTCGAAGCCCCGCTACTCGCTGGCGGCATTCCGATTCGACATATCGAAGAAAATCGCAACGTGCCGATGTACAAGACCAATATTCCTTGTACACCGGCCGGCATTTTCGAAGGACCTACTGTCGTCAGCATGCGACCGATGAAAGCCGCAGACGCCATTCGCGCCATTCAAATCACTACTCGTTATCCTGATGTACACGGTGCACCGATTCATTTAGGTGATCCGAGCTTGATTGGAATTAAGGATATTTCCGCACCTGATTTCGGCGATAGCGTGACAATCAACGAAGATGAAATCCCCGTATTCTGGGCGTGTGGGGTTACACCTCAAGCCGTAGCAATGGAAAGTAAACCGTCTATCATGATTACGCACTCTCCAGGTTGTATGTTTATTAGTGATATGAAAGATTCAGAGTTAAGTGTTATGTAATATCGTTTGAAGACAATAAAAAGTTCTCAACTCGACAAGTAGTCGGTTTGAGAACTTTTTTTAATTTAGTAATTGAACTAAAGTAGTGAAGGGATACTCAGTTGATTGTAGTGGAAGCCGTGCCCGCGGAACGCGTCCGTCTGGAACGGAAATCAACGGTTTTTAGGTTACTGAACCGTATACCCACCATCCAGCACAACAGCCTGCCCAGTAATCCCTTTCGCACTCTCACCCGAAAGATACAACGCTAAATCCGCCACTTCCTTCACATCCAATAAACGCTTCTGCGGCACCAAAGGATAAATAACATCCTCCAAAACAGACTCCAACGGCACACCACGAACTTCAGCTAAGTCCTCAAACTGATTGCGCACAAGCGGAGTGTCCACATACCCAGGACAGATCGCGTTCACTGTAATGCCGTCAGCTGCCGTCTCCAGCGCAGCGACTTTCGTCAAACCAATCACACCATGCTTCGAAGAATTGTACGCCGCTTTACCCGCAAACCCAACCAATCCGTTGATCGATGCCATATTCAAAATACGGCCGAATTGCTGTTTCTTCATATGCGGCAATACGAGCTTCGTTGCGATGAACGGAGCCGTTAGCATCACTTTCACCATCAACTCGAACTTTGCCGTTGGGAAATCTTCTAGATTCGAGACATGCTGCAGTCCTGCGTTGTTAATGAGAATATCAATTCTGCCAAATTGAGAAATCGCTTCATCAATGACTGCTTGAATATCTTCTTCTTTCGTAACGTCACATTTTAAGCCGATCGCGCTGCCACCTAACGTGACAGCCGCTTCTTTTACTTTTTCTTCATTCAAATCCGTCAACACGACGATTGCGCCCGCATCTGAGAAGGCTTTGGATACTTCGAAACCTATACCTTGCGCTGCGCCTGTGATGAGCAATACTTTATCTTTTACCATACTACTTTCCTCCTTGAACGATTAAATACCGAAACCTAGTGAGAATAGGACGATCGCGATGACGACACCTATGGTCGGCACAATGACGGTGACTGCTGCCATGGCGCCATATGCTGCACGATGCGTTTCGCCTGCAATAGACTGGATCGTCGTGACGACATAGCCATTATGTGGCAATGAATCGAGAGCACCGGATGAAATCGCCACCACGCGGTGAAGGGCTTCCGGATCGACACCCATATCCATATAATGAGGTGCGAGTAGCGGGAGAGCGATAGCCTGACCGCCTGAAGCGGAACCTGTCATACCTGCGATCACGGATACCGCAATGGCTGCACCGATTAATGGTGATCCTGGGATATTCGTCATGATAGCTACTGCGTCCTGGAATGCGGGGACTGCTTTCGCTACGCCACCGAATCCAACTACTGCTGCCGTGTTTCCGATTGCGACCATTGCGCCAAGTGTACCCGCTGAAATGGCTGCTCCGTAGTTCTGTGAATATTTTCTACCTACGAAGTACGTAGAGATGATTCCGCCGAGTAACGCTAGGATTAAAGCGGATTGTGCTAGTTTATCATGGAATAGGAATGAAATGATTAATACAATAGCCAATGGAATCATAGAAAGGAATGGATTTGGCAATGAACGTGTCGTATCAAATGTAGGATCGGATGAACGATCCACGAAACGTTCGCCTTTATTGACTGCCTTCGTAATGATTCGTTTCAGCCACCAGTAACCGAACAGTGCCATGAACAATGCCACCACGAGACTGACTTCCCATCCAGCGTATGCATTCGTTCCTAAGAACTCAATCGGAATCCAGTTCTGAATTTCAGGGGATCCCGCGGATGTCATCGTAAACGTCACCGATCCAAGTCCGAGTGTCGCTGGAATGAAACGTCTCGGTAGATCTGCTTGCTTGAATAATGAAATAGCCATCGGATACACGGAAAATGCTACTACGAACAAGCTCACTCCGCCATACGTTAGAATCGCACACGCCATAACAATCGCAAGGACCGCGAATTTCATGCCGAGCTTTTCAACGAACCATTTCGCCACAGCATCTGCTGCTCCGCTGTCTTCCATTACTTTACCGAAGATCGCACCGAGTAGGAACATCAAGTACCAAGACATGATGAAACTCGTGAATCCAGTCATATAACTCGTGACGAAGTTGTCTTCGCCTTCACCTGCTAATTGAGGAAATAACGTCATGCCGCTCATTAATGCTACAAATAATGCCGAAATCGGTCCAGCGATTAATATGTTGACTCCTCTCATCGTCAACACAATGAGTAAAGCCAAACCTCCAATAAGCCCAATCATCCCTAATATACCCATCCGTCTACCTCCATATAATAGAATATTTTTGTAACGTACTAGTAAAGATTTGTCTAAAATGTTACAAGTGAAGCGCTTTCATTTATTAAAGCAGAAAATAAAAGAACATGCAAACCGCTTAAGTACAGGGTTTGCATGTTCTTTACACATAAAATTTCCGAGAAAGCGGAATATTTCTAATAGAATGATAGGTTTTAAGTTCGAAATTCAGGAATTCTTTCCGGAAAACCGGAAAATAGTTCAAATATCATATTTTTTTAATTTCTCGTAAAACGTGGATTTGCTAATTCCAAGTATAAGTGCGGCTTCTTTTTTATTTGGAAATTGAGCTAATGTATCGAGTAAAATGGTTCGCTCGACTTCTTCGAGTGATTCAGCAAGCGTCCGGGAACTAGGGGCGTACTGAACCTTTCGCTGTTTGACTTGTGGTGGCAAGGCATCGGGTGTGATCACGTCTCCGCTCGTTAAATAAACCGCAGCTTGAATCACGTTTTGCAATTCTCGTATATTGCCTGGCCAGTGGTACGTGTTCAAATACGTAAAGGTCTCTTTCGAAAACTCCATACTTCTTTTGCCGGTTTGACCGATCGTCTTATGGAATATGAAGCTAATGATTTCCGCAAAGTCTTCCATGCGCTCTCGTAGTGGCGGTACGTTCAATGTAATGGCTTGTATGCGATAGTACAGATCGGTGCGGAATTGATTGGCTTCGATAAGTTCCGTTAATGGTTGGCTACTTGAAGCAATCACTCGTACATTGACCGATTCCACTTGATGAGAGTTCGGTGATTCTACGACCCCGTCATTCAATAATCGAAGTAACTTCACTTGAACAGGTAAGGGGAGGCTGCCGATATCATCTAAAAACAATGTACCTTTATCCGCTAGCTGAATACGTCCTTTTCGTCCGCTACGATCTCCTTTTCCGAACAGTTCGGTTTCCAATAAATTGGGCGGGATGGCTGCACAGTTGACCGTAATCAACGGATGATCTGACCGGTTGGATAATTGATGGATGCTGTGCGCGAATAATGTTTTGCCTGTACCGCTTTCCCCTTGAATTAAAACGGGCAAGTCACTCGGAGCAATCATATGAATCGTATCTTTAATGGACAGAATAGCAGCAGAAGACCCTTTGATATCGGTCATTTGATACGTGCTTTCTTCCATAGCAGGAGCACCCATATTGATTTTCTCCAACGTTTGTTTAACATGTGAACTTAGATGATGCCAGTCATGAAGGTCACGGAATACGACGCTTCCGAATGCGCCGACCACTTTATTGTCTACTCGAATGGGAATACGATTTGCCAGCATATACGTTCCTTTAATGTAATGAGGGGACGCAATATGTTCTTCTCCAGTCTTCACCACTTCGTGCATACGCGTATTTTCGATCACTTCATTAACAGGGCGACCGATCGTATCTTTCTGTTCGATATGAAGAAACTTGCAATAATCTTGGTTCATATACAGAATCCGTGCGTCCTGGTCCACCACGACGAACCATTGAAACGCATTTTCTAATATTTGATTCAATACATATTCCGGAAGATTCGTTATTAAGCGATCCATTGTGATTCACCTTCTTGTCCGTAAGTTTTATTTAAATATAGGTTAGGTTAATAAACTCCTAAATAAATACATAAAATCAATATGTTCTACAATGTTTCCTAATTATCTACAATAAAATCAGAATAATGGAAAACGACAGTAGACGGAAACATCATAGTACTATATACTAGTCGTTAAGACAGGTACTTTGTGTTCAATTCATTATGTAAACGCTTACTCTCATGAAAAAATGAATGATTGCAGGTCAATAACTGAAGCACTATTTATTGGCCTGTTTTTTGTGCGTGTTCGTATTTGTCTGAAAGGAGGTGAAAAGCATTGTGTCACCTAGTGGAAACAGAAAACCCCCGAGTGCTTATGTCATGCGAGACACACTCGAGGATCAACAGCTGGTGTATACCAACCTAGTGTTAGTATACCCCTTAATTCCACTTATCGAAAGGTATTTATATAAAAAAGGGGGATAATGGGAAATGAATGAGGAAACGAAGTCAATAATTACACCCGGTACAAGTCTGGTTTATCCGTATTATAATGATGAGGGAAAGTTATGTGCTGTGTTGCTGAAAGATAGTGATTTTGTTTTAGTAGACACTAGTCCAACTGCGGTAGTGGACTTAAGTATGCAATATTTTGGTACGAGTTTGCGTGGTGGCATTGAAGGTGGCAAAGCATTGATGGGTAGAATCCATATGACGCCTGTGATGGTCAGTGAGAGTTTGGATATGTATTGGTTTCCGAGTCATTCCCCGTCAAGTAATGATTGTGTGTGGTTTTCGCTAGCGCATGTCTTGACGTTCTTGCCAATCGACAAAAACCACACGAAAGTGATATTCCGCGATGGCAATGTGTTTACGGTGAACTGTAGTTATTCATCGTTTCAGAGCAGGTACCAGCGGACGTGTATGTTGAAAAATGGTTTGGTAGCTAGATTCACGCAGATGGCGCTCGGTGTGAAGAAAGGGCATAAGACGTTCTTGATTCGTAAGAAACATCAGCGCGGGAATTATGAGATTACGGATGAGTAAATAGGTTGATACATAGCGTTCCTCTTCGGGGGAGCGCTTTTTCTGTATGCTCATTTATTGAAATGTTTACTGTTTTTCTTGGAGGGGTGGTATACTCAAGGTAATTATGAATGGTTTCGTGAGGTCGTTTGTTTATGAGTGGTCAGGAGGGGAACGATATGTTGTTTGATTTTTTGAAGCCGAAGTGTGAATATTGCAAGAAGCGGACTTCTGTTTATCAGGGGTATTATTTGCCGAATGATAAGAAGATTAAGGTGTGTTCGTCTTGTGCGCGTTTTGCACAGCGTCGTGGGTTTAAGAAGTGGAAAGGGTAAGGTGGTAAGGCAACGTTGAT
Source organism: Sporosarcina sp. P26b (assembly GCF_002743245.1). Lineage (NCBI taxonomy): Bacteria > Bacillati > Bacillota > Bacilli > Caryophanales > Caryophanaceae > Sporosarcina > Sporosarcina sp. P26b. Next base: position 41,186 of record NZ_PDYW01000017.1, on the reverse strand, counting down.
CGACGTTCCAGGTGGACGCTTTCCCGAGGGCGTGGCTTGAGCCTCCTCGTACGCTGCGCTCCCTGCGGGGTCTCAAGGCGCACGCTGATCCTCCGGGAGTCGCCACCTTCCACTTACGATCAACTGGTGTTGTCTTTCAACTTTTATTGTGTAGGGATTTTTAAGACCTAAGATCAAAAGCTGGAAATATAAAAGCAAGAGCTATCCTGTTGGGACTGCTCTTGCTTATTTTTATTTAAGTTAAAAGTTAGTTCTCGAATCAACGGTTTAAATGGGCTCTCATCTTATATTTAACTACTCGTTAGTTTTCCTTTTAGTCGTTTCAGTATACGCTCTCTTCGTTTTTTGATGCCTGGGACGGTGAGGCCGAAGTGGGTAGCGCATTCGGCTTGGGTTTTGTTTTCTACGTATAGTTTGATGAGCAGCTCACGTTCTTCTTTTCTAAGAGCGGTGATGGCTTCGTGTAGTTGGCTGTTTGGATCTTCGGCAAAGTCGCATTGTGCTAGGTGTTCGAGTGTTTCGGTTTCTACCGATGTGTTGACTTCGCTGAATCGGTTTTCCTTTTTTAAGTCGTCTAACATCGCACCGTAGATGGAGCGGTAGGCGAAGGGGGTGAAGTTTCCTTTGGTTGCGTCAAAGCGTGACCATGCCTGGTACAGAGCGAAGCGTCCGGTTTGGCGGAAGCTGTCATAGTCACGATAGATATTTAGTTTTCGTATAATGGCTGAAATCATTGGTTCGTACTGTTGCATCACTTCTTCAAAATTTTCATTCCTCTGGTTCTCCATAAAGCGACCTCTTCAGGTCGTGCACGACACTTTGTATTCCCTGGGTATCTACATAATAGAAAGTCTGGCAAAGGAATACGAATCGGTATTTCATCGTTTTGCCTAGGGGAAAGACATGCTTTTGCGCTAAGGAAAGTAAGTAGTTTGCTTAGATAGTTTTGGTGGAAGGAATGTATTTTAAAAAGTGAAGTGACAGTGAAAGGTTGTGATGTCTATAGAGCCGTTGATTTCCGATCCAGGCGGACGCTTTCCTGCGGGCATGGCTTGAGCCTCCTCGTCACTGCGTTCCTGTGGGGTCTCAAGGCTCATGCTTTTCCCGCGGGAGTCGCCGCCTTCCTCTCCAATCAACTAAGTGTTTCTTCGAAAACGTATGATTGACTTATAAAAGAGGGAAAGTAGAAGTAGATTTATTACTTTGACTAGACTTTTAAAGAAATCCCTAACTAATACCACAACACTCAGTTGATTTTCGTTTTAGGCGGCGACTCCCCGATGGATCAGCCCGATCAGGTGAGACAACCAAAAGAGAGCGCAGCGAACTGGTTGGCTCACCGCGGGCCCATGGGAAAGCGTCCGCCTAAAACGGAAATCAACGTTCCAAAGCGTCACCCTTGCCTTAATAATGTCTTATCACCCCAAAAAAGAAGGACCCGTCTAGTGACGGATCCTCCTTACGGTTACACCTTAAACTGCTCAATAACCTCTGATAACTTCTCGCTCAGCTCAGTCAACGTTTCCGCAGCCTCTGTCACCGACTGAATCGCACGTAACTGCTCTTCCGAAGACGCGCTAACTTCCTCACATGCTGCTGCCGTCTCTTGCGACGTAGCCGACATCGTTTGGATCGTCATCGCGACCTCATCTTTATGCGTCGCGACCAATCGAATTTCATTGGACACGGTATGGATCGACTCTTGCATTGTGTCCATGAGAGAAGATAACTCTCCGAACGTATTCTCCGTATCACCCACAACGACGCCTTGATCGCGGAATGTGCTGATCGTTTCCTGCATCTGTTGCGACACGATCTGTGATTCTTTTTGTAACTCTTCTATCGTTACTTTGACATCGTCTGTTGCACGTGCCGATTGTTCTGCGAGTGTGCGAACTTCTTCAGCTACGACGGCGAATCCTTTGCCGTGTTCTCCTGCTCTAGCCGCCTCAATGCTTGCGTTTAGCGCTAAAAGATTCGTTTGCTTGGAAATGTTCATGATCGTTTCCATGACACTACCGATCGCTTGTACTTTTCCGCCAAGTGAATGAATGTCGCTTGACATCTCTTCTAGTTTTTCGCTCGTTGTCGTAAACGAAGACTTCAGTGCGCCCATTTGTTGTTGGCCGTTATCGTTTTGGATGCCGGTTTGCGTGGCAATGTCCAGCATTGCTTCTGCTTTTTCGCGAATTTCATTGATTTCTTGACCGAGAAGCTCCGTACGCTCTGTCGCAGTCTCGGAATCTTCCGCTGATTGTGCAGCACCTTGCGCAATTTCACCGACCGCCGTGGCGACTTCGTTACTTGCGGCACTTGTTTCTTCGGACACCGCACTCAAACTTTCTGAGTTCGATCGGACGTGATCGGCTGATGTTTGGACGACGCTGATAATGTCGTTCATGTTTTGCACCATATGATTGAAATCACGGCTCAGTTCACCGATTTCATCTGTGCTTTGATTATCTGACCGGACTGTTAGATCTCCACCTGATACTTGCGCCATCAAATCTTTGACAGTATCGAGAGGCTTCAGTAAACGGCTAATCGTAATGAATAGACCGACGAATGTGAGAAGCAATGTAACCAACGCAATGATTAGCATGGAGTTGCGCAATGAATGTGCCATCGCATTTAGCTTAGGTTCTTCGTAGACTGCACCGACCTTCCAATTAAACTCGGGAATCGTTGTATAAATATTGCGCTTGTCGATACCTTGATCATCGGTGTATTCGATGACGCCACTGTCCGCATCATACATTTTTTTGAAATGTGCTTCGTTTGTTACATCCGTTCCTGATTTGGACGGGTGAACGATAGCTAGTCCTTGATCATCGAGCAATACGGGATAGCCGTTAAATCCGATATCGCGGCTCGCTATTTCGTCTGTTAATGCGCTCAGTTCAATATCCATTCCAAGAGCCCCGACAAACGTACCGTTGATCAGAATGGCTTTGGAAGCAGTAATGACAAACTGATTGGTTGTATCATCCAAATACGGCTCTGTCCATTGCACTTCGTCTGGATGTTCTTGCGCTAATTGATACCAGTTTCGCGTCGTCGGATCATAATCCGTTAAATCATCATCCGGCTTAATGACCGTATATTTGGAAGTCAATGAATAATAAACGGCATCTGCACTTGAGTACATAGACAAGAAAGTTTGTAAACGATCCTCTATTTCTTTGACAGTTACCTCTTTTCCATTTTCTCCAGTAAACTCTGTTATGGTGTCAGTCGTTGCCAACAACGCTAGTCCTTGTTCATACTTGTCCATAAAGTGATATACTCCGAAACCCATTTCACTAATGATGGCATTACTTGAATCAATGGCATTGGCCATGGACTGTTTCTTCGCTTGATCATTGGTCATCCAAGTCATTAAGGCGATACCTAAAATGAATAAAATGATAGCGGTTAAGATAATCTTCGTTTTTATTGACCGTAACAAATGGTGTTCAGCTCCTTCTTAGATGTGTGATGCTATATTGTACCTAACTTGTTATCGGCTAAATTTCCTATGTATTGATGGTTTTATAAAGAAAAATGAAGAAACCTGTCGAAAAATCGACAGGTTTCTTTTTAAAGGCTTATAGGCAAGCGGCGCCTACAATAATGAGTAAGATAAATAATACGACAATCAATGCGAATCCGCTACCGCATGAGCCGTAAGATCCACCAGACCCACCCGTTTCACAACCAGATCCACCGTAACCGCCACCACCGTGTCCATATCCACCGAATCCAAACATGTCTCCACCTCCATTTTTTAAGTAATTAACAGCCGTAACCCATAAATCCTGCACCGACAATGATCAATAAGATAAACAGAACAACGATCATTGAAAAGCCGAAGCCACCATCATAACCGCCACCGTACCCAGATCCTTTAACTGATTCTCCCATATTGATTTCACCTCCAAATGTGGAACTACCCTTATTCTATGCAGAGATTCTCAGAGTGCCTTGGCTTTTATAAAAAAATCCGCCAATCCTTTAAAAAGGAGAGGCGGATGTTGTTAGATTTTGAAGCGTTCCACTGCATCACTAAGGTCTTCGCTCAATTGCGTCAAGGCTTCAGCCGCTTCTGCAACGGAGCCGATCGCGTAGAGTTGTTCATCTGAAGAAGCACTTACTTCTTCACAAGCCGCTGCAGATTGTTCTGTAGTCGACAATAACACTTGAATTTGCTCAGAGACATCGTTTTTATGAACGTCCATTTCTTGAAGAGCGGTAGTAACTTGATTAATTCGAGATTGCATATCACCGATAAAGCTAGAAATTCTTTCGAAAATTCCTTCTGTATCTGTTACGACCGTACTTTGACGCTCGAATGTATCGCGTGTGCTGTTCATTTGTTCGATCACATGTTGCGTCCCGTTTTGCAGTTCATGAATTGTCGAACGCACTTGTTCAGCCGATCTTGCAGATTGTTCCGCGAGTTGACGCACTTCGTCTGCGACCACTGCGAAGCCTTTGCCATGTTCACCGGCTCTGGCTGCTTCAATACTTGCATTTAACGCGAGTAAATTGGTCTGAGAAGAGATCGCGGTAATCGCGTCGATGACGGAACTGATCGCCTTCACTTTATCTTCCAAAGAGCCAATCATGCCGCCCATTTGCTGTAAGTCTTGATTCCAGTTATTGAATGAAGAGCTTAAAATACTCATTTGCGCTCGACCGTCCGTATTGAAAGATACAGCTTCCGTTGCCAGGCCTGCCATTTCACTAGCGGTTGTATTGGCAAAATGAATTTGTTGATTCAATAAATCCGCGCGTGTCGTGACCGTTTCCGCGTTTTCCGCGGACTTCACAACCCCTCGAGTAATTTCCGCCAAAGCACTAGCAATTTCTTCGCTTGTCGCATTCGTTTCTTCTGATACTGCACTTAAATTTTGTGAACTCGCAAGCACATTGGAAGCGGAATGCGTCACGGTTGTAATCAGGCCGTTCATTTGGTCAAGCATCTTATCGAAGCCTTTGCCAAGTTCTCCAATTTCATCGTTCGAATGAATGTTGGCACGAACCGTTAGATCACCATCGGCTACTTGTTGCACCGTATCTTGCAGTCGGAAAATAGGTTTCAATACGCGGCTGATGAAAATGAAAAGAATGATTGCGAGTATAGCGAGTGTGACGATGGCCGCAACGATCATCACATTTCGTAAGCCAGCTGCAAGGGATTGCATGTTTTTCTGGTCGTAGATCACACCAAGCTTCCAGTCGAAATTCGGAATCGTCGTGAACATATCGACTTTTTTAACTCCGTCTTGCTCGAATGTGTGATGTCCTGCTGCTTCTTTATACATTTTGGCCACGTACGCGCGATCCATGACATTTTCCCCAATGAGCGACGGGTGGGCGATAGCTGTCCCTTCAGAATCGAGAATGAATGCATAACCGCCATGGGGAATATTCGTTGCGGAAATATCTTTAGACATCGTCGACAGTTGAATATCGATTCCAGCTACACCGACGAATTCATTTCCATTCATGACGGCTTTTGCAGCACTTATTACGAAATTGCCCGTTGCTTCATCAATGTAAGGCTTGGTCCAATGTACTACTTTCGTGTCCGCTACTGCTTTTTGATACCATTCTCGTGGAGTGGGATCGAAGCCCGTCAAATCCACGTAAGGACGAATTATCGTTTCTTTTGTCGCGAATGACAGATAAGTACTTGAAACATCTGGATAAGTATCCAACGTGTTACTGAGTGCTTTGATAACTTCGGCTTTACCGGTAGTGGCGGATGCGTTCGTGTAGTCCGATGAATCCGTCAGCAACTCCAGTCCTTTGCTGTATTGACGCAAATCCGCTTCAATGGATTCGCTCATTTCGGAAAGTAACGTACTGCTTGATTCGATGATGTTTTTCTCTGTCCGTTCCTTAACTAACCAGCTACTGATTCCAGTCATTGTCAGGATGCCTCCAGCAACTAGGACGAGGACAAGAAGGATCATTTTCGTTTTGATGGAATGAATCATGGATGTATGCTCCTTTACTCTTATAGATTGTTCTTATCATACATTACTTTTGACTGTTCTAATAGTCTGAATTTCATAACTTTGAAAATTTTATTGAGTAGTAGACAGATAAAGTGAAAAAAGTGGCGAGAACGTAAAGAAGAATATGCCATGCTGTACTTAACATCCGCTAATTGAATCCGATACTATAAGTAACGATTGTTCGATTAAAGACGGGGGGTACGAGTATGGTCAGCCGAATTGGCGACGGCCCCGCAACGCAACCAGTGAAATCATCTTATGAGAGTGGGTCCGTTGAAAACAAAATAGTAGTGGCAAACATTCAACCCATGGGTCAGCCAGCAGAACAGGCGACACCAGAACAGAAAGCGGAGTTGTCCAAGAGTGAAGCGAAAAAATTAACGGAAGGCATGAACAAATTCCTCGACAGTGTCAATGTTCAGTTACGCTTCAAATTTCATGAGAAACTAAATGAATATTACGTTACGATCATCGACCCTGAAACAGAAGAGGTAATTCGTGAAATACCTCCGAAGAAATTGCTCGACATACATGCAGCCATGAAAGACTTCATTGGATTGCTAATCGATAAAAAAATATAACAAAAAAGGTGTGAGGCACGATGAGAATCGGTGGATTGGCATCGGGAATCGATACAGAATCAATCATTAGAGACATGATGAAAGCACATCGAATCCCACTTGATAAAATTACGCAAAAGAAACAATACACACAGTGGCAGCTAGACGACTATCGTTCCACGAACCGCGACTTGAGAAAATCAAGTGACAAACTGTTTGATACGGTTATGAAGCAGAGTACCTATATGCAGAAAAATGTCAGTGTTTCGGATGAGAAGGCGGTTAGTATAACGGCAAAAGCTTCTACTTCTGACTTTTCGGGGACTATTGAAGTAAAAAGATTAGCTAAACAAGCGACTCTTCAAGGTGGCGTACTTAAGCTTGGTGCAGACGGGGCAAAGCTGACAGACGAGGAAGTAAAGACAAAAACGCTTACAGAATTAGGAATTGCTGGTGACCAAAAACTAACAATAACGGACCCGTCAGGTAAAGCAACTACAATAGATATAAAGGACACTGAAACTTTGGATTCTGTATTGAAACGGATAAATGAGAAAACCGGTGTCAGTGCTTTTTATGATTCCTCATCTGGTAAAATAGCGATGAGTGCTAAGAATAGTGGAGCAGGAGAAATATTGATTACCAGTTCAACTTCAGGTGAAGATTCCTTTGTAAATAAATTAAGGTTAAATGCTCCACCAGCACCGCCTTGGGATGCGCCCGTTCCTCCACCGAACGACGAACCTAGGTCTGCAGCAGGTGTAGATGCGAAGTTTACCTTTAATGGTCTAGAAACAACACGGGCATCTAACACTTTTACAATTAATGGTTTTGAAGTATCTCTCAAACAAAAAACTGATTCTCCAGTTTCCTTCAGTTCTTCTACTAATACCGAAAAGGTTTTTGACTCGGTAGTGGAGTTCGTCAACGACTACAACGAAATGATTGAAAAGCTAAATAGCAAGATTAAAGAAAAAGAATTTAAATCATTCCATCCTCTTTCTGCCGAAGAAAAATCGGATATGAAAGAAAAGGAAATTGAGCTTTGGGAAGAAAAAGCGAAGAGCGGAACAATGAAGGGCGATCCCGCAATTTCCTCCATGTTAAATAATTTACGTTCAATAATGACTACAACGGTAAATACTACTGATAAAGATGGTAAGAGTGTTGGTGATGATGGAAAACCAATCACAATCAGCCTGAAAGATCTAGGTATCGAGACTACCAAAAACTATTTGGATAATGGTAAATTAACGATAAATGAAGATAAACTACGTGAAAAAATTTCAGAAAATCCAAATGCAGTTTATGATTTAATCGGTAAAAGCAATACTGATCCTAAACAGGGAGGAATTGCACAACAATACCGTACTGAATTACAAGACGCACAAAAGAAAATCACAGTAAAAGCAGGTAGTTCTACTGCTGTCAACGATACATTTGCTCTCGGTCGTTCTTTGAAAAACATGGACAAACAAATCGAGCGCTTTGAAACGAAGCTACAGATGATGGAAAGTCGTTACTACAAGCAGTTTAACGCGATGGAGCAAGCGATCCAGCGAGCGAATTCCCAGTCTGCGGCGTTGATGAGTTCACTTGGCGGCGGCATGTAACGCAACTTTGCTAGAAAAAGGAGATTGACATAAATGGCTACTAACAACCCTTATGCAGCATATCAGACGAATACGGTGACGACTTCTACGCCTGGCGAGTTGACGTTAATGCTTTATAACGGATGTCTAAAATTTATTCAGCAAGGCAAGATGGAGCTGGCTAAAGGCAATCTGGAACAAAAGAATATTGCGATTCAAAAAGCACAGGCGATCGTAACTGAATTAATGCTGACATTGGATACGTCTTATGAAGTATCCAAAAACATGCTCGTTTTGTATGAGTTCGTCAACAGCCGCCTAATCGACGGAAATATCCAAAATGATCCGGCTCTGTTTGAAGAAGCTGCGGGCATCATAACTGAATTCCGCGACACGTGGAAGCAGGTCATTCAAATTAATCGTTCGAAGCAATATTCGAACGTGAGTGAAATATGATCCGACCTGCAATGACGATGTGGCATGAGCGTTCTCTTCTATTGATATCGCTAGTGAAAGAAACCGATGAAGAAAAGCGTGATGAAGTTATTGAGAAAATCGAGAAAGTTCTCGATGAACGTGATTTGCTGCAGTCACAAATTACTCAACCTTTTACAGCGGAAGAAGACGAATTTGGGGCAGAATTAATTCGCCTAGAAAAAGAAGTACAAACTAGTCTAGATCACTTCACCAATGAAATTCGTACAAATATTTCACAATCACAAGCCAAAAAAGAAAACATGAATAACTATGTGAATCCATATGGTAAAATGTCTCAAGATGGTGCGTATTTCGATTCGAAGCACTAATAACCGGAAGAGAGCAATCTCTTTCGGCTTTTTACATAGTGAAATTTAAATGAAGGGAAACGTCCTATGCGCTATAATCGCCACGACTACTTTCGGTATCCATTCGATCCATACATACCCGCAACATTCCGTATACAATTAAATAATGAACAAAAAAGCTTATCTAACGAAGGGCAATGCGAAATTGTAGACATCAGTACAGGTGGCGTGAAATTTGTCACTAATTTGGATTTACCTGTGCGATCGGAAATTTTAGCCCTGCAATTGGAGTTCACAATTTTTAAGCACCCGTTTGAAATTTTAGGAAACGTAGCTTGGAAAACACAAACCGAATACGGATTTGAATACGGTTTCGAGTTTGGTGAAGATCAAAAAGTCGATACATTAATCACCGAAGAATTAAAACATCATGCTCGAAAAGTGAAAGAAACCGAGTGAAACCAACCTAAATCAGAAGTTTCTTTACAATTCTGCATTATTCTTAAGTTTTGAGAAGGTATTTAAGGGTACTATGAAGAAGTAAGGTAGTGATGGTTTAAATAAAGGAGGAGTTCATATGTTAGACTTCAATATTCGCGGTGAAAACGTCGAGGTAACTCCGGCGATCAGAGAGTACGTTGAAAAGAAAGTTGAAAAACTAGAGCGTTATTTTTCAGAAGGTGTAAACGCTACAGCAAATGTTAACTTGAAAGTTTATAGTGATAAACAAACAAAAGTGGAAATTACAATTCCGATGAAGAATTTGACACTTCGCGCAGAGGAGCGTCACAACGATATGTATGCAGCTGTTGATTTAATCGTCGACAAGCTAGAGCGTCAAATTCGTAAATATAAAACACGTGTTAATCGTAAGTCACGTGAGCGCGAAGGCGTAGCCGCTTTCTTCCAGTCAACTGATAACAATAGTGCTGCAGTAGAGCTAGAGGACGATAATGAGTTCGACGTAGTGCGCACAAAGCAGTTTGATTTGAAGCCAATGGATCAAGAGGAAGCGATTCTTCAAATGAACATGCTGGGCCACAATTTCTTCATCTTCACGGATGCAGAATCTGATGGCACACACATTGTGTATAAGCGTAAAGATGGCAAATACGGCCTAATCGAAACAAACTAATAAGCAACCTAAAAAGTCCAGCCTCGGCTGGGCTTTTTTGTTTTTGAACTTGTTTACGTTTGATATGGTCTTTAAGTTCAAGGGCAAGTGCTTGGGAATTGTGAGTGAATTTGTGTAGGGGGAGGGGATTGAAGCTCCAGCGTCCAGCTTTCGCTCATTGAATCCGTTTAAGCGCTCATAGAACTCATTTTGCGCTCTATAGCACGCACTATCCGCTCTATCAGACGCCACGAGTGCTCATAGATTCATCTAAGTGATCATAGAACCTGGATAACCGCTCATAGCCTCGAAAGCTCAACATTATTTACAATCCTAAGTTTAATGCACAAAAAAAGTATCACCCACTCGCATTGCAAGGGATTGAAGCTCCAGCGTCCAGCTTTCGCTCATAGAATCCATTTAAGCGCTCATAGAACTCATTTTGCGCTCTATCACACGCACAATCCGCTCTATCAGACGCCACGAGTGCTCATAGATTCATCTAAGTGATCATAGAACCTTGATAACCGCTCATAGCCTCGAAATCTCAACATTATTTACAATCCTAAGTTTAATGCACAAAAAAAGTATCATCCACTCGCAAATCCCCACCCAAACACTAAGTACACCCATCCCCGAACAAACTTAGGAAAAATGATACAGCGCACTATTTGCACCTAGCTTTTTACAATGCTAAAATGGAGTGTGACTCAAAAATCTTGAACGAAAACTATGGACCAGACGAAGAACTTACAACTGGCAGGCACGTCCTGCTAATTGATGAAGCTATGAGGATGTGACAATAAATGCTTGGCGTATTGAATAAAATGTTCGACCCAAACAAACGTGACCTAAAACGACTCGAGAAAATTGCCGACCAAGTAGAACTATTGGCTGACGATATGGAAAAACTGTCCGACGAACAACTGACAGCGAAAACAGACGAATTTAAAGAACGCTACCAACAAGGCGAGACGGTCGAAGACTTGCAGCCTGAAGCGTTTGCTGTCGTGCGTGAGGCTTCCCGCCGCGTACTAGGACTCTACCCATTCCGCGTGCAAATCATGGGTGCAGCGGCCCTTAACGAAGGCAATATCGCAGAGATGAAGACCGGTGAAGGTAAGACATTGACTTCAGTACTTGCGGTGTATTTAAATGCCCTGACGTCTAAAGGCGTTCACGTCGTCACTGTCAACGAATACTTGGCAAGTCGTGACGCAGAAGAAATGGGACAATTGTATTCATTCCTCGGCATGAACGTAGGTTTGAACTTGAACAGTATGAGTAAAGAAGAAAAGCGTGAAGCGTATGAAGCCGATGTAACATACAGCACGAACAACGAACTCGGTTTCGACTACTTGCGTGACAATATGGTGCTTTACAATGAACATAAAGTGCAACGCCCGCTTCATTTCGCCGTAATTGACGAAGTCGACTCCATTTTAGTCGATGAAGCACGTACGCCGTTGATCATTTCCGGTCAAGCAGCGAAAGCGCAGGAGCTGTATCGCTTGGCGAACCGCTTTGTGATTACGTTGAAAAAAGAAGAAGACTATTCATTCGATGAGTCGACAAAAGGCGTTGTATTGACGGAGCAAGGTATTGAAGCGGCTGAGAAAGCGTTCAGTATCGACAACTTGTTCGATCTGCAACACGTGACGCTAAACCACGCGATCAACCAGTCATTGAAAGCGCATGTTAGTATGCACAATGACGTAGACTATGTCGTAGAAGAAGGCGAAGTAGTCATCGTTGACTCCTTCACTGGACGTTTGATGAAAGGCCGTCGTTATAGTGACGGGTTACACCAAGCGATTGAAGCGAAAGAAGGACTTGAAGTTCAGAACGAGTCGATGACACTTGCGACGATTACGTTCCAGAACTATTTCCGTATGTATGAAAAGCTGTCCGGGATGACGGGTACAGCGAAGACAGAGGAAGAAGAGTTCCGCAACATCTATAATATGAACGTTATTGCGATCCCGACAAATCGTCCGATTGCTCGTGATGACCGTCCAGACTTAATCTTTGCATCGATGGATGGAAAGTATAAAGCTGTAGCGGAAGATATTAGAGATCGACACGAAAAAGGTCAGCCGGTGCTCGTCGGTACAGTAGCGATTGAAACGTCTGAAATCATTTCAGCTTTCTTGAAAAAATACGGCATTCCACATAATGTCTTGAACGCGAAGAATCACGAGCGTGAAGCCGAAATTATTCAAGACGCTGGTAAAAGAGGCGCTGTTACGATTGCGACGAACATGGCCGGTCGTGGTACCGACATTAAATTGGGTGACCATATCCAAGACGTTGGCGGTTTAGCGGTAATCGGTACAGAACGACATGAGTCTAGACGTATCGATAATCAGCTCCGTGGACGTTCAGGACGTCAAGGTGATCCAGGTGTTACGCAATTTTATCTTTCATTAGAAGATGAATTAATGCGTCGTTTCGGTTCTGAGCAAATGAAATCGATGATGACGAAACTCGGTATGGATGATGAGACTCCGATCCAGTCGAAAATGGTTTCTCGTTCTGTTGAATCTGCCCAGAAACGAGTAGAGGGGAATAACTTTGATTCACGGAAACGTTTATTGCAGTATGACGATGTACTTCGTCAACAGCGTGAAGTAATTTACAAAGAGCGTAATGAAGTTCTTGGTTCAGAAAATATTCGTCCAGTGCTTGAAGGTATGTTGGAGTCGGTTATTGAACGCGTTGTGGCGGTCCACACTGCAGACAATACGGTCTATTCAAAAGGCTTGAAAGACTATCTGGAAGCGAACTTACTGGCTGAAGATACCGTGACGATTGAAGACTTGGAAGGGAAAACACCGGAAGAGTTGCAAACATTTATTCACGAATTGGTCATTGCACGCTATAATGAAAAAGAACAAGAAATGTCCGAAGAGCGTATGCGTGAATTTGAGAAAGTTGTCCTGTTGCGTGCGATTGATACCAAGTGGATGGATCATATCGATGCGATGGATCAACTTCGTAACGGAATTCATTTACGTGCGTATGGACAGAATGATCCGCTTCGTGAATACCAGGCAGAAGGATTTGGAATGTTTGAAGAGATGCTTGTATCGATCGAAAACGATGCGACGAAGTATGTCATGAAGGCTGAAATCCGCAATAACTTGGAGCGCGAAGAAGTAGCAAAAGGTCAAGCGAATAATCCGAAAGAAGACGGCGCACCGGTTGCTAAAAAGCCAATCCGACGCACTGTCAATATCGGCCGCAACGACCCTTGTCCATGTGGCAGCGGTAAGAAGTATAAGAACTGTCACGGCAAAGCATAACGAGAAACAACCACTCAGGAGGAAACAATTATGATGGAATTATCCGATGTTCGCAACGAGTTAGAAAAAACCGCTAAGAAATTAGTGGACTTCAGGGGGTCTCTTTGACTTAGAAAACAAAGAGACTAGCATGCAGGAATTAGATGAAATGATGATGGAGCCGGGCTTCTGGGATGACCAAGACGCTGCTCAGAAAGTCATTTCACAATCGAATGCATTAAAAGATGTAGTAGGCGAATATCACGAGTTAAGCGAGACGCAAGAAAATCTAGAGATGACGCTTGAACTTCTACGTGAAGAAGCTGACGAAGAGTTACAAGAAGACCTTATATCCGAATTAAAAGAGTTCAAAAAGAAGATGGATCAATTCGATCTTCAAATGTTATTAAGCGATGAGTTTGATAAAAATAGTGCAGTAGTTGAAATACACTCAGGCGCAGGCGGCACCGAGTCTCAAGACTGGGCGTCGATGTTGCTTCGCATGTACACGCGCTGGGCAGAGCACCATGGCTTTAAAGTCGAAACACTCGACTATCAAGCAGGGGACGAAGCGGGCGTGAAGTCTGTCACACTCGGAATTAAAGGGCATAATGCGTATGGCTACTTGAAAGCGGAGAAAGGTGTACATCGACTCGTTCGGATCTCACCATTTGACTCTTCAGGCAGACGCCATACATCCTTCTCTTCTATTGAAGTGATGCCGGAGTTTGAAGGCGACATCGAATTGGATCTGAAGTCGGAAGATATTAAGATTGATACGTATCGTTCAAGCGGCGCCGGCGGACAGCACGTTAACACGACGGATTCAGCTGTGCGTATGACTCACCTTCCAACGGGTGCAGTGGTTACGTGTCAGACGGAACGTTCACAGATCAAGAACCGTGAGCGTGCGATGAATCTTTTGAAAGCGAAGATCTACCAGATTCGCGTCGAGGAAGAGGAAGCGCGTTTGGCGGATATCCGTGGCGAGCAGAAGGAAATTGGATGGGGTAGTCAGATCCGTTCTTATGTGTTCCATCCGTATTCTATGGTGAAGGATCACCGTACGAATGAGGAGACGGGTAATGTGAGTTCTGTTATGGATGGCGAGATTGACCAGTTCATCAATGCGTACTTGCGTTCAAGAATTTCGTAATTGTTTAAAGACAGCCCAGCAGGTCAGTTTATCTGACTTGTTGTGGCTGTTTTTCGTTTAAAGGCTGGCAGAGTGTTGGGGTGGGGATTGGCGCTTCGGAGGGGACGCTTTCCTGAGGGTTCGCGGCGAGCCAACCAGTCGCAAGCTCCCTTGGTTGTCTCGCCTGTCGAACTGATCCTCTAGGAGTCGCCCCTCCTACGCGCCAATCCCTTGCATAGTGAGTGGGTGCCACTTTTTGTAGTGTTTTAAAATTTCTAGGCTTTAAAAAATAAAAAAAATGATTTTTCGTATGAAGTAAAGGATTTAGCGCAGGCTACGACTTGGACTTAATCAAAAAAACGAACTAAATGCAATTGATTTTGAAATATTTCAAAGATGTTACAATGTTACAGATTATTACAATGTACGACTTACATCCATCCACTTTATACGTAGGATTGGAACGGAAGCTGGGGGCGACTCCTGGGGAATCAGAGTGATCTTGAGACCCTGGACTGAGCGTAGCGAGGGAAGCGGCTCAAGATTGCTCCCCCGGAAAGCGTCCCCCAGCTGCAGTGGAAATCCCAAACTACTCTCCATTCCCGCCTCTTTATTACAAACATTTCTAATAATAAATGTTTAAGAACCGGATTTTTGGTCAATACTATATTATGTACTCACTACCAAACCGTCCTTTTAGGCTAAATTTAGGCAAATAGCATAATTATCCATGATAATTAGAAACTTTGTCATATCTGGTGCCCATTCACGGTCGTTTTTTGGTATACTACTTGTGTTACAAAAATACAAAGCAAAAGGGAGGATATTACATGAAGAACAAACTACTAGCTACACTTTTCGGAGCAGCACTAGTTCTTGGCGCTTGTGGTGGAGGCGACGATAACGCTTCAGAGCCAAAAGACGACGCTGCAAACGACAACGGCGCAGCTACTACTGAAGTAGATGCAGAAGCAGTTGTACAACAAAGCTGTGCGTCATGTCACGGAGGAAACTTAGAAGGTGGAGCAGGTCCAGCACTTGAGGACGTTGGTGCAAGACTTTCTGAAGAAGAAATCCACGACGTGATCGTTAACGGTAAAGGCGCTATGCCTCCTGGTATTATCCAAGGCGAAGAAGCAGACGCAGTTGCTGCTTGGTTAGCTGAAAAGAAATAATTGATATTACGATCGTTTCCAAGATAACATTGGGAACGATCTTTTTTTGTACATAATTCCGGAAGAAAATCCAAACTTCTACCATTTCGCTAGCTTGATCAATTGATACATAACTGTAATACATGATAGAGTAAAGCCCATGCTATAATAAAAATGGCGAATATGAGAGAAAAACAAAATTCAGGTGGTTATCATGTATGATTGTAATGAAAAATGTATACAAAAAGTACCCGAATGGTGTTATAGCCTCTAACGGAATTCATGTCGAAATCGAAAAAGGGGAATTTGTATATGTCGTTGGTCCAAGTGGTGCAGGTAAATCCACGTTCATCAAAATGATGTACCGTGAAGAAATCCCAACTAGTGGATTGATTTACTTTAACAATACCGAACTAACGAAAATGCAAAGAAAAGATGTCCCTTATTTGAGAAGACAAATTGGCGTGGTGTTTCAGGATTTTAAGCTATTGCCGAAACTGACTGTCTACGAAAATATTGCGTACGCGCTGGAAGTGATCGAAGAATCGCCGAGCGTTATCCGTAAAAAAGTGACAGAAGTGCTGAAATTAGTTGGGCTCACCAAAAAGATGAGAATGTTTCCAAATGAACTGTCAGGTGGAGAACAGCAACGGGTGTCGATTGCACGATCCATCGTCAATCAGCCCACATTAGTCATCGCAGACGAACCGACAGGGAATTTGGATCCGGAGACTTCATGGGAGATCATGAAGATTTTTGAACGTATAAATGCACAAGGTACGACGATTATTATGGCTACACACAATAAAGACATTGTAGATAATCAAAAACATCGGGTGATTCAGATCGAAGGCGGGCTCATCACACGAGATGAGTACGAAGGAGATTACTCAAATGAAATCTAGAACATTACGACGTCATATTCGGGAAAGTTTCAAAAGTCTAAGTCGGAATGGTTGGATGACCTTTGCATCCGTAAGTGCTGTTACCGTGACCTTATTGTTGATCGGTGTGTTCATCGTCATCATGATGAACTTGAATCAACTAGCGGATAACATCGAGAATGATGTGGAAATCAAAGTAGTCGCAGAGCAAAATGCAACTACATCACAAGTTGAGGAACTAATGAAGAAAGTCAAAGAGACCCCAGGCGTTGCCGAGGTCAAGTACTCCTCACGTGAACAGGAATTAAATCAAATGATTCAATCATTTGGTGAAGAGTTTGCGCTATATAAGCAGGACAACCCTCTCGGTGATGCATTATATGTAAAGGCAGATGATCCGAAAAATACGGCATCAGTCGCACTAGAACTCAGCACGTACGATTATACATTTGATGTGGAGTACGGAGAAGGTAAAGTAGAAAAGTTGTTCAATGTACTGAAAATTGGACGAAATGTTGGACTAGGATTGATTTTGGCATTGTTGTTTACGGCAATGTTCCTCATATCGAATACAATTCGACTCACGATCGTGGCACGACGTACCGAAATCGACATTATGAAACTGGTCGGTGCAACGGATAGTTTCGTGCGGATTCCTTTCATGCTCGAAGGAGTGTGGCTTGGGATTTTCGGCGCGATTATACCGATGGTTTTAATGACGACATTTTATTCGCAACTGTATAGTTTCTGGGAAGGTCGTTTGCAAAATGAGTTATTCCATTTGCTTGACCCAAGCCCGTTCTTATTACAATTAAACTTCTTACTGTTATTCGTCGCTGTTTTTATTGGCGTATGGGGCAGTTTCATGTCAGTCCGGAAGTTTTTGAGAGTGTAAGTGTTCGTATCGAAGGGAGAACTAGAATTTGAGAAAGAGAAATCGAATCATTTCAAGTGTCCTTGCGGTTTGCTTGCTGACCACAACGGTCGGCAGTGCAGACGTATTCGCAGACTCTCTGAAAGATCTGCAGAATGAAAAAAAGGCAGCAGAAACTAAAAAGAAAAATTTGGATTCTACTATCCAGAAAAAAGAAACGCAAATACAGGAAAAGCAATCGAAAGTAGATGTGCTGATCAACCAAATTAAGAAACTGAACGACAAGATAGAAGAGACCAATCAAAATATGGACAGAATCATTGCAGAAATGAATAAGACCAAATTAGAGATTGAAGAACTTCAAGCGTCTATTAAAGAATTAGAGATTCGTATCGAGCAGCGGGACGAAGTATTGCGTGAGCGCGTTCGTGTCATGCAAGTCAAAGGCAATAAAGTCAGTTATCTCGACGTGCTTCTCGGTGCCAACAGTTTCGCGGATTTCATTGACCGTTTCTCCGCAGTGACGACACTGATGGACGCGGATCGTAAAATCATTGAACAGCAAGAACAAGATATGGCGCAGTTGGAAGAAGAAAAGAAACTGGTGGAGCAGAAATTAGCTGAACAAGAAGAGCGCCGACAGAAGATCCAGGCGATGAAAGATGAATTGCAGCAAAAGAAACTAGAAAAAAGAGATGTTGTCAATGAACTTGAAAGAAGTCAGGAAAAACTTTCGAGTGAAAAAGGACAATTAGAAGAAGAATACAGCGATACGGTTGAATTCAGCAAAACGTTGGAAAAGAAAATCGTCGCTGAACAAGAGCGTTTGGCTGAAATCGTGAGAAAAGAACAAGCGAGAAAGCTGAAACTTCAACAACAGAAAGAAGCGGCAGCAGCAGCTGCTGTTTCAGCGCAAGGCGGTTCGGCTGATTATTCAGGTCCACTCCCTTCTGTTTCGAGCGGCTTTTGGACAAAACCAACTAGCGGGACCCTCAGTTCAGGATTTGGCTGGCGCATCCATCCAATCACTAAAGTGAAAAAGCAACACCGCGGTATGGATTTAAGTGCACCCTTGGGAACTCCAGTTGTAGCAGCCGGAGATGGTGTTGTATCGTATGCAGGTAGCATGGAAGGCTTTGGGAATGTCATTATGATTACACACTCTGTGAACAATCAGATTTTGACGACGGTTTATGGACATCTTTCTTCGATCGGCACAAGCTCAGGCAAGTCGGTAGGAAAAGGTGAGTTAATAGGAGCGGTTGGTTCGACAGGTTTCTCTACGGGCAATCATTTGCATTTTGAAGTGCACGTTGGCAACTTCTCTGCCACTGGTCCAAGTGCAGTCAACCCATTGCATTACGTTTCTTTTTAATATAGCATGAAATGAAAACCTGCCTGAAAGGGTGGGTTTTCATTTGTTCATAGGGAGAAAAGGGGGATGAGGGATGCCAGTTACGCAGTATTATCCAATCGGCTCGATTACGTTGCCGTCTTCATGGATTGCGCTCATTGCGGGCTTCATAGTTACCTATCTTTTCATTCGATTGTACGTTGGTAAAGTGCATGGCGAACGAGTTAGCAATATATTTTTCAATGTCATCATCATTTGGAAGTTGTCCGTAGTGTTGACGGATTTTTCTATGGTTATTAAAAACCCGTTATCTATTCTATACTTTCACGGCGGCACGTTTGGCTGGATCCTCGGACTGATCGTCGCAGGGTTATTGATAATTCGGCAAGTATATAAAGAGAAGTGGGAACGTAAAGATCAGTGGGCGCTATTACTTGCATTCATTTGCTGGCAAGGGGTCTATCAAATCGCTATGGCGTTTCTGAATGAAGGCAGTCACCTAGCGAAAAGTGGAACCGTACTATTGTTTATCGCTATTTTTCTATTGGCATGTTGGAGCGAACGAAAGAAAGTGAATACGGTCAGCGAGCTTGCAAGTGTATTCGTAGCGGTTCATTTTCTCGTCTCGGCACTGCAAGGAAATGTATTGAATACAGCATGGATCACGACCATTTTCATCGGATTGCTTATGTGGGCAGTAGAGAGAGTGTCTTCGCAACCAATCAGCAGAAGGGAAGAGATAGAGTGAGCAAGAAAACGATTGGATATATTATCACGGCATTAATTATCGGTACGCTGATTTTCATTATGGTGCAAAATAATGCTGGAAAGAAAGAATCGGCTGAAGCACCGGCTTCACAAGTAAATCAACAAGAAGCGTTGCTTGCGGAGGAGGAAGGTTTGGAGCAATATTCACCGGCACCGGACTTTACGCTTGAAACATTGGCGGGCGATACGGTGACACTTTCTGAGTTAAAAGGTAAGAAAGTTATTCTGAATTTCTGGGCGACTTGGTGTCCACCGTGTAAAGCAGAAATGCCGCATATGGAAAGTTTTTATTCGAAATTAACGGATGAAGATCAAGTGGAATTAATCGCTGTGAACGTTACAGAATCAGAGAAGATTGGTATTAGTGAAGTGGAAAAGTTTATCGATTCATATGGATTGAGCTTCCCGATTCCACTGGATAAAAAGGCGGAAGTGACGCAGAAATATGGCGTGTTCTCGATGCCGACAACTTATATGATTGACACAAAAGGTCTCATAGCGCAAAAGATCATTGGACCATTGGATGAAAAAAAGTTGAATGAATTAGTCGATTCTATGGACTGAAAAAAGAGTCTGTTCTCGTGTCGTAACTTCTTGTCTACCTTCATATAGTGGAGGGAGGAGGAGGTTATGAATGCGTAAGAGCAGGCTTTTTTTAGTAGGTGTATTATTGCTGATCGGCGTTATTTGGCTGAATGGCTGCGGTAAGCAGAAAGCTGCACAAAATGAAACGATCAGTCAGCTGCCTGTAGTAGACGAAGTGTTTGAAAAGATTCAGGAGAGAGCCGTATATCCGGTCAAGAAGGACGAGCTGATTGAAGGAGCATTGCGTGGTATGACCGATACGATTGGCGATCCGTATTCTACGTATTTGACTGAGCAAGAAGCTGTGTCTCATCGCGAATCGCTGGCTGCTTCACGTGTCGGAATCGGAGCGGAAGTAACGCGTACAAATGGCAAGTATATTATTGTTGCGCCTATTAAAGGAGGACCAGCAGAAAAAGCCGGATTGCAGCCATATGATGAAATTGTGCGTGTCAACGGCGAACGATTAGGGAATGAAACATTGCGTGACGTAGTGAATAGTATTCGGGGCAAGAAAGGGACGGAAGTGAAGTTGACGATTTTCCGGCCTGAAGCGGATAAGCATATGGAATATACGATTACCCGCGATAACATGCCTGTGCAGTCTGTATCGCATCAACTACTTGAAGAACGGGATGCTAAGCTTGGGTACATAGCGCTAAGCATGTTTGGTGAAGAGACGGCACAAGAGTGGCAAAAAGCTACGTCTGACGTCATTAAAAAAGGCGCTCAAGCGCTCATCATTGATGTGCGCGGTAATCCAGGAGGTTATTTGAAGGCTGTTTCCGAAATTTCCAGCAGTCTATTGGACGAAGATCGAACATTTGTCGTAATGCAAGATGCAAAAGGGAATTTAACCCCTGTTTCAACAGAAAAGAACGAGAACCTTTCATTCAATGAACGGTTGAAAATGATTCCAATTGTTGTCGTTCAAGATGTCGGCAGTGCGTCAGCGAGTGAAGTATTGAGTGCGGCAATCAAAGATTTAAAACGCGGATCAATCATCGGTACTACAAGCTTCGGAAAAGGGACCGTGCAAGAAACGATGGAATTATCGAATGGCGGAGAATTGAAGCTATCGACGAATAAATGGCTAACGCCTAAAGAGAAGTGGATTCACGGTAAAGGGGTCACTGCGGATATTGAAGTGAAGCAAAATAAGTTATTTACAGAGCATTTACAGATGGTGACGGACACAATGAAGGAAGGCCATTTCAATGATGAAATCGCTTATGCGCAACGCATGCTCAAAGCATTTGGTCATCGTCCAGGTAGAACAGATGGCTATTTCGACCAAGAAACGGCAGAGGCTGTACAGGCGTTCCGCACAAAGCATGAAATCAAAGAAGGCTATGATATGGATCGAGAATTCTTTACTACATTGAAAATAGCTGCAGAAGAATATCGAGCGGAGCCAAAGAACGACAAACAATTGCGTATGGCGATTGATTTCCTCATCAATGAACTAGCAAAATAATAGCGGAGGCGGTCTGGCAAGGTCTTGGTGACAAGACTTTAAACGGGCAGCCTCTTTTTTTGTTGTGCAATTTAGCTTAAATTGGAACTTCCTATAAGAACTCTCTCGCTATTTTCCTTCTTTTTTTGTACAATGAAGAAAAGAGCTGTAAAGACAAGCGAGAAAGGTGACAGAAGATGTCTAGCGAACTATTACTTAATTTGAAAGATGCATTACTTTACTTTTTTCTGAATCCAGTCTGGCTAATCGCTCTCGTCGCTGCCTATATGCTTGGCAGTAAACGGGTAAGCCGTGAGCGAGCAGATTTCAATGTGGGCATAAACAAAGGCTCCACTGAAATGAAACACATGATTTCAGTCGGTTGGTTGCACGGTCTCGTCCTGTCGATTGTCATTGCAGGCGTTGGATTGATCGTCGACTTTAACTGGATTGTCATTTTATCTATCGTCATGTTGCTCGTCATTGTATCGTTCTCCTTTAAGTTAGCTTCACCGATCTACTATGCAACGATCGCGTTCTTTGCGTTATGGGCACTCGATCGATATGCAGGAGACTTTTCAATCGGCACATGGTTCGTTCAGGAAGATCTGAACTTCTTCGGTACATTAGCTATTACGGTACCGATTATTGCAGGATTGTTGTTAATTTCGGAAGGCTTATTGGTTCGTCGTCATGCGGCGCGTCATACGTCTCCCACATTCGTTCCGACGCAGCGTGGAATGCGTGGGGCAATCTACCAATCTAAATTACTATGGCTCGTACCTGTTGTGTTTTTAGTACCAGGACATATGGTAGCGGAATTCGCACCGTACTGGCCACAATTCACATTAGGTTCAGAGCAGTTTTCATTCATTCCGGTGCCTCTAGTCATTGGATTCTCGCAACTAGTAAGATCGACGTTCCCTGATGTGCTGTTCCCTAAAATGGGTAAAGCCATTGCTTGGCTCGGTATTGCTGTTGTTGCTGTAGGTATTGGCGCTATTTGGATGCCGGTGCTTGGTTGGGCTGCGTTGCTTGCGGGTGTACTATGCCGTCTCTTGTTGAGCGCTATGATTTCGATTTCAGAACGCAATAAACAAGTACTATTGGTACCTCAATCCGAAGGGGTGTATGTTGTAGCGGTTCTTGGAGATTCTCCAGCAGAGAAGATGGGTATTGTCCCAGGAGATTTGATCAAGTCGGTGAATGGGATCTCAATTCACAATGAAGATGAATTGTATGATGCGATCCAAGTCAATGCGGCACATTGTCGTTTACAAGTAATCGGTCGCGATGGTGAAGTTCGTTTGAAACAGCAAGTGCTGTTCCGTCATGACCACTTCCGTCTAGGCATTGTGGTTGTGCGATAAAAGGAGAGAACAAACAATATGCATGATTTCGAAACGAAGTTGATGCTTGCGATGTTTTTGCCGGGAATTTTAGTTGTGTTTTTTACGCGCGTGACATTTCATCACGTCGTGGGACTCATATTGACAGTGGCGCTCATTGCGGCTTCCGTTTATGCAGGATATACGCATAACTGGATGTTGTACGTAGCAGATGCAGTGTCACTGACAGTCGGTTTTTGGCTTGCGTCACGCATGGTGAAAAATGCGCGACTTAATCAAGCCGAGGAATGACAAAAGCGGTTTTCAAAGAGCAAATATGCTTTGAAAACCGCTTTTTGTTTTGTAAAATAAAAGTAACTGTTTTAACGGTCACAGCTCTGGGGAATAGTGAGAGTAAGAGTTAAAATAAACTATAGACAGCGAGCACGGCAATCGTGCCGATCACGACGAACATCACGTCTAGGCCAAAGAATGCAAGCGCAAAGGCAGTAATAGCTCCAATGATACCGAATAAAATATCATCTTGGATATGTAAAATAGCAGGAAATATAAGTGCACCGAGTACAGCATACGGAATATTGCGCAACACACCACTGACGATCGGTGGCAATTCTTTACCGTCGAGAAGGGTTAAGGGAATCATGCGCGGCAGATAGGTGGCAACTGTCATTCCGAGTAACATCCACCAATAAGAAGCACCCATCAGTTTTCCTCCTTTTGCTCAGTAAAGCGTTCAACATTTTTATTACTCTTCGTATAAAGGATTTCGACGAAGATGGCGGAAGCGAGTGTCGCAACCAAAATCGACCAGCCTGTAGACAATAAATTGGAATAATACAGTGCGCAGTGAATCGCAGCTGCAATTGCGGCAAGTAACACGACTTTACGGTTGCCTTTCATGGAAGGGACGAGTAGTCCGATGAACATTGCGTACAACGCAACAGACATAGCCTTTTGCAGAAACTGCGGTAAGTTGGCTCCGATGACGTGACCCACTGCCGTAAAGATCACCCAACTACTGTACGCGATCAACGCTACACCAAATGCGAAGGCCGTTGTGATCTGACGGTTCTTCTGCGTCGCAAGGACCGAAAATGTTTCATCGGTAATGCCGAATGCATAAATGGCTTTCTTCCATTTCGGTGCCGGCTCTACTTTTTCACTTAAGGCAGCTGTCATCAGGAAGTGCCGGATGTTGACGATAAATGTATTGGTGACAATGAGCCACGGTGCAACGCCTGTCGCAAGTAGGCTGAGCGCCATATATTGTGCGGCTCCAGCATAAACGAACAAGCTCATTGCAGTGGCTTCCAAAATCGAGAGGCCGGTCGTTTTAGCAAGCAGTCCGAATGTCAGCGCGACAGGGAAATAGCCAATCGCGATGCTCATGCCTGCTTTCAGCCCATGGAAAAAGGTTGTATTCACTAAGCAGCCCATCTTTCTTTTACTAATCTGACAGCTAGTATACTATAACTAGACAAATTCCACAGCAGTATGACTAAAAATTTTGATAATCGGTGAGGGTGTTGGCGATGAATGAATGGCTATCGATAGATAAAGTGGAGGAATTGGCGGCGCAGTACGAGGCGCTAGGTTTTTTAATGGGATTAATTCCACCGTTCGTGGAGGCTTTCCTGCCATTTTTGCCGCTCGTCGTATTTGTTATCGCTAATGCGATCGCCTTTGGATTTTGGCTAGGCTTTGTGCTTTCTTGGGTAGGTACCGTGGCAGGATCGTATGCGGTGTTCTTGCTTGTACGTAGGTTCGGTGGAAATAGGTTTTTCTCATTCCTCACGCGTCCCGTGAAAGTGCAACAGTTGATTCAATGGGTGGAGCGTAATGGCTTCGGTCCGTTATTTGTTTTGATATGTTTCCCGTTTACACCATCTGCTTTGGTGAATTTGGTGGCGGGTTTGTCGAATATGAATAAGAAGAATTATTTGTTTGTGTTGATGCTTGGTAAGCTGGTGATGATTATGATGATTTCGTTTATTGGGTATGATGTGCGGGCGTTGGTTACGCAGCCGGTCCGGACGTTGTTGATGTTTGTGGTGATTTTCTTGTTGTGGTTGGTGGGTAAGTGGTTTGAGCGTAGGTTGACGCGCAAGGTGGAGGATGATTTTAAGAGTTTTTCTAGTGTGCATGGTGGCGGCAAAAAAGAATAAAGGTTAACGGTTCCTGTCTCTCTTTTCTTTCGGTACAATGGAAGGAAGAGGGATGGGGATTTTTTGGTTGAAGTAGAGTGGAAGTGAAGGTGAGTGGAATAGCACCGTTGATCGACGTTCCAGGCGGACGCTTTCCCGAGGGCGTGGCTTGAGCCAAGCGAACAGCGGAGGGTTCGCTTTGCCGTATTTCTGTGTACTTTACAGAAATTAAGGCATCTGTCCGGGGTCTCAAGGCGCACGCTGATCCTCCGGGAGTCGCCGCCTTCCACTTACGATCAACTATTTTGTGGTTCTGATTGGTGTGACGGATTACTTTCAAGAGTTTTAGTGATAAATAATAATGTGTTGGGTCGTGGCTCGACTGGTTGTTGGTGACTGATGATAGTGAGTGTCTGCTTTCTGGATCCGCGCAGGCACGTGGGGGATTGCCTCCAGCCATGAGCCAACTAGCGGTGAGGCTGCTAGCTGTCTCATGGCCACGGCCGACCCCGCAGTTGTGCCTGCGCTACTAAGTACTTATCAAGTTTGTTTGTGGTTTATAGTAGATCAAACCAGTGACTGGAAAGTACTAGTTTCTATTCTTGCAAAACAAGTATCTGAACTGTCCTACACAAAATCTAACGTAAGCGGCTGCCAGTGGTAGGCGTAGTAATGAGACAGTCAGGTGCACTTCCTGACTGGCTCATTGCGTTAGCCATCCACCACCGCCGAAGTGGGTCCAATGACCACCCACTTACTATTCATATACACCAGCGTCAAAAGAAAGGGGAGACCACTATGTCATTGCGCTTCGTTACCGGACGTTCCGGAACAGGAAAAACCACCTTCATTGAAAAAGAAATCGCACAAGAACTGAAAGAACGCCCAATGGGAGCCCCCATCATCGTCATCGTGCCCGACCAACTATCCTACTCGATGGAATACAGCCTATCCGTCAAGTCAGGATTAACCGGCATGATCCGTGCACAAGTCCTCACATTCAAACGTCTCGCGTGGCGGGTGCTGCAAGAAGTAGGCGGCATCACACGTGAAGAAGTGGACAGCTTCGGTTACCGCATGCTTGTGCGTAGCGTGCTAGAAGAGAATAAAGAATCGTTTAAGCTATTTAAACAAGCCGCTTCCAAGCACGGGTTCGCTGAACAAATCAGCGACATCATGAAAGAGTTCAGCAAATATTGTATCGATCAGCAAGCGTTTACGGAATTAAAAACTTCGCTAGCAGAAAAGCAAGCGCCTCGGATTTTGCAGGATAAGGCGCATGATTTGCAGCTGTTGCTTGAGAAGATTGAAGAACGTCTAGGGACGACGTATATGGACAGTGAAGGACAATTGAATGCACTCGCTGATCAGTTGGCGCATTCCGAGTGGTTGCAAGATGCGTCGATCTACATAGACGGCTTCGGTGATTTCACGACACAGGAATACAATATAATTACGCAACTAATGAAATATACGAAACGTGTGACAGTCGTATTGCCAATGGAAGAAAAAGTGCATACTAGTGAGCATGAGTTATTCCATACGGCTCAGCAACAATATGAAACACTTCAACAACTTGCATACAGTGAGTCGGTAGATCGTGAAGAACGCGTGCATTTAACGGAGTCGCAGCGCTTTTTAAATCGTGAATTGGCTCATCTAGAAGAGCAGTTTGATCACTACCCTCCTAAAGCATTTGAATCCGAAGGGGCAATTCAGATCATTGAAGCGTCCAATCGACGTGCAGAGATTCATGCGGTAGCGCGCTCGATACGTAAAATGATGCGAGAAGGTAAACGATATCGGGGCATGACGGTTTTAAATCGTCAACCAGATGTCTATAACGAATTAATTCAAAACATCTTCACGCAATATGATATACCGGTTTTCATTAGCCAGAAAAAGCCGATGCTTCATCATCCATTGATTGAATTTGCGCGATCATTGCTTGAAGCCGTGCGCACGGATTGGTCGTATGAAGCAGTGTTTCGGGCTGTGAAGACGGACCTGTTTTTCCCTGTCAATGAAAGTAAGCAAGTATGGCGAGAGCGTGCAGATCGTCTGGAGAATTTCGTGCTCGCAAAAGGAATTCATGGTAAATCCCGCTGGCAAGACGAAGAACGCTGGAAAGTGAGTCGCTATAGAGGGCTCGAGAAGATTAAAACCATTCAGACGGATGAAGAACTGGCAACGCAGGCGGAGTTTGCCGAGACGCGCGATCTGATTCGGGAGCCGATTGAACAGTTACAGCAGAAATTAAAAGCAGCTGTGACAGGAAGAGACGTAGCGGAAGCTTTGTTTTATACGCTGGAGTCACTGAATGTCTACGATAAAATAATAGAGTTACAGCAAACCGAACAGACGAATAATCACCTACAAGCAGCGGCTGAACATGAACAAGCGTGGACGAGTTGGATTAATGTGCTCGATCAGTTCGTGTTGATGTTCGGGGAGAAAGAATTGCCGATTGCAGAAGCGATGAAAATATTAGACGAAGGATTCGATACGCTGGAATTCAAATTAATTCCGCCTTCGCTCGATCAAGTCACTGTGACGACTGTGGAATTATTTAATTCGATGGATGTGGAAGCGGTGTTCGTACTCGGTGCGAATGAAGGAATATTGCCACTGCGAAATGATCACGAAGGATTGCTTTCGGATAGCGACCGCGAGTTGTTTAGTGAAATTGGAATTACGTTGGCACCTACGACGAAACTTCAGCTTATGCGCGAGTCGTATATGGCGTATCGGGCGTTTACAGGAGCCAGTGCGCGTTTGACTGTCAGTTATCCAATTGCGGATGAAGAAGGAAAAGCGTTGATTCCGTCGCTTTATATTCCAAGATTGCAGCAAATCGTATCGAATATCCCTACAGAGATTGCCGTTATTGAGCCGACAGAGTTGTCCGAAGTAAAAGACAAGCTGGTCTATATCGAACATCCTGACGTTGCCCTGTCTTACGCAATTCGAATGATGCGCCAAGCATCGACTCAAGAAGAAATTGCGCCTGAATGGCAAGCGGTTCTCGCCTATTATAAAGAAGATCCCCTTTGGTCTTTAGTTATAGAGTCGATCATTCAACCCGCATTGAAGCGACAGAAAACGGAGCTTCTTGATTCGGAATTGACGACTGGTTTATACGGGTCATCCTTTACGACGAGTGTATCGAGAATTGAATCGTATTATAGCTGTCCGTTCCAACATTTCACGACGTATGGTTTGAATTTACAAGAGCGTTTTGAGTTCCAGCTAGAAGCACCGGATATCGGGGATTTATTCCATGCGGCATTGAAATGGGTTTCGGATGAAGTGATGCGCCAAGGCTTATCTTGGGCAGCATTGACGAAAGAGCAGTGCTGGCAGTTAGGCCGGGAAGCGATTGATGCACTGGCGCCGAAGTTTTTCCATAGAATTTTATTATCAAGTCAGCGCTATGCATATATTCAGCGGAAATTAATGCAAATCATTCAACGGACGATTCGCGCATTGCAGTCACAGGCTCGCAATTCAAGCTTCACGCCGATTGCGATTGAAGCAGGATTTGGTCCGAATGAAGAAATTGCACCGCTTGAAATCAACCTTAAAAATGGTCAACAGATGCATATTCGCGGACGCATCGACCGGATCGACACGATGAAGAAAGACGATCAAACTTTCTTGCGCGTGGTGGATTATAAATCATCAGCCCGTGCGCTTGATTTAACGGAAGTGTATTACGGCTTATCGCTACAAATGTTAACGTATCTCGATGTGGCGCTTGAGCACGCAGAAGACTGGTTAGGCGTCTATGCAAATCCTGCGGGTGTGCTGTATATGTACGTTCACAATCCGATGTTGCGATTGACGAAAGAGTTGAATGAAGACGCTATCGAAAAAGAATTAATGAAATCATATAAAATGCAAGGCTATATAGTGGAAGACGCAGATGTGGCGCTCGCAATGGATGACCAACTGGAAAGTGAGTCACTCATTATTCCGGCGCGTTTGAAGAAAGACGGCTCGTTTTATTCGACTTCAAAAGTCGTGCCGCCTGAAGATATCAATATTTTGCGTTCGTATGTCCGCAAGAAACATCAGCAAGCAGGGGACGGTATGTTGTCCGGCGATACACGCGTCTATCCGTACCGCTTGAAGGAACATATGCCGTGTACATTCTGTTCGTATCAATCGATTTGTCAGTTTGATAGTACGGATCCGACACAGCCTACACGGAATTACACAGCCTACAAGTCAGAAGAGTCATTAGAAAAGATGCGGAAGGAGATAGATCCAGATGCGAATTCCAGATAAGCCGCCACACGAGACGTTTACCGACGAGCAGTGGAAAGCAATTCACGCGTCCGGTAAAGACATCCTCGTATCGGCTGCGGCAGGTTCAGGAAAGACGAAAGTTCTCATTACACGGATGATTGAAAAAGTATTAAATACAGAACACCCGATAGATGTCGATCAGTTATTAGTTGTGACGTTTACGAATGCGGCTGCCGCTGAAATGCGTCATCGAATGGCCAGTGCGCTTGAAGAAGCGATTGCTGAAAATCCTTCTTCTATCCATTTGCGCAGACAGCTGAATCTGCTCAATAAAGCACAAATCTCTTCCTTGCATTCATTCTGTCTGCAAGTCGTTCGCCAGTATTCATATGTACTGGATATAGATCCAGGATTCCGTATTGCGGATACAACGGAAGCAGCCATTTTACGCGATGACACAGTGGCAACGGTTTTGGAGGAGGCGTATAGTCAGCCCGATCCGGAAGCGATGTATCGTCTAAGTGATAGCTTTACAGCCGACCGTAATGATCAAGCGATCGAGACATTGATTGATAAACTGTATGACTATTCACGGGTCCATCCGAATCCATCACACTGGTTGGAGTTGATCCCAAAGCAGTATGAAATTGGTGACGAGGCGACGATTGACGACTTGTCGTTCATTGATTCGCTGAAAGTATCGATCCAACATACGCTTGAAGAAGCAAAAACGGTGACGCGCGATTTACAGCGAGTAGCGGAAATGAATGATGGACCGTTGCCGTTACTAGAAACCGCAAAAGCCGACGAAGCATGGATTGACGGCGCGCTCGAATATATGCTTCACGGTAAGTGGGAAGATGCGTTTGCCTACTTCCAGACGTTGAAGTGGGTGAAGGCGGGCACGATTCGTAAAGATTCGTGTGACGAAGACTTAGCCGCGCGAGGTAAGTCGATGCGCGATCAAGTAAAGAAAATCGTTACCGCGTTAAAAGACACGTACTTTACTCGGACACCTGCCAGATTATTGGAGGAAATTCGTTTGATGGCGCCGCTCATGCACACGCTTGTCGGATTGGTAGAGGACTTTACGGCACGTTATCAAGCGTTGAAAGAAGAGCGCGGCTTAGTGGATTTCTCGGATCTTGAGCACTATGCGTTACAGATTTTATCCGAAGAAGTAGATGGGGTACTCGTTCCTTCCGATATTGCGAACGATTACCGCAATCGATTTGCGGAAGTATTAGTGGATGAATATCAAGATACGAACTTCTTGCAAGAGGCTATTTTACAATTAGTCAAGCAAGGTGGAGAAACGGACGGCAATTTATTCATGGTAGGGGACGTTAAACAGTCGATCTATCGTTTCCGTTTAGCTGAACCGGGATTGTTTTTAGGGAAGTATGATCGCTTTACAACAGACGTAGACGATCAAGGCTTGAAAATCGATTTGAATGCCAATTTCCGAAGCCGTAAAGAAGTACTGGACGCGACGAACTTTATTTTCAAGCAGATTATGGGGACGCGTGTCGGGGAAATTGAGTATGACGAAGCGGCTGCGTTGAAGTACGGTGCACAGTATCCTGAAAAAGACGTGTCAGCTGGACTGACGATTTTGTATGAGAATGAAGAAGATGAATTGTCTGAGGAGCAAGAAGCCCAGCAAGAGTTGAAGAAATCTCAGGCAGAAGCGCGTTTCATTGCGCAGAAAATCAAGACATGGAAAGACGAGAAAGCACAAGTGGCGGATGCATTCAACGGTAAGCAACGTCCACTCGAATACAGTGATATCGTCATCCTTATGCGCTCGATGACTTGGTCGAGCGAAATTGCGGATGAATTAAAAGCCGCTGGGATACCTGTCTATGTATCATTGTCTTCAGGCTATTTTGATGCGATTGAAGTCATGATCATGCTCAATACATTGCGTGTCGTGGACAATCCATATCAGGATATTCCACTCGTCTCAGTGTTGCGTGCTCCTTTTGTCGGCATGACGGAAAATGAGCTGGCACAAATTCGTCTTGTTAATCGCAATGTGACGTTTTATGAAGCGCTACAAACCTTTATGCAAACAGGTGGTGCCGGAGTCAATCCAGCGACACAGGAAAAACTTCAACGCTTTTTCTTGTTGCTGGAAGACTGGCGGAATAGGGCGCGTCATGGTTCGTTGTCAGAATTGATTTGGCAAGTCTACCAAGATACGCATTATTACGAAATGGTCGGAATTTTACCGAACGGAAAACAGCGCCAAGCCAATCTACGTGCTCTCCATGATCGGGCGATGGCTTATGAAAAAACATCATTCCGTGGACTGTTCCGTTTCCTTCGATTTATCGATCGCATGCGTAAACGTGGCGATGATCTTGGGGAAGCGCGGTTCATGAGCGAAAAGGAAAACGTCGTGCGTATCATGACGATCCATTCATCAAAAGGCTTGGAGTTCCCGTATGTATTTTTAGCGGGGATGGGGCGTCCGTTCAATAAAATGGACTTTAATCAATCGTATTTATTCGATCAGCATTTCGGGCTCGCTGTTAAAGCGATTGATCCCGAGAAACGTATTATGTTCACGTCACTACCGTTTCTAGCGATCAAAGAGAAGAAGGAGCTAGAGATGCGGGCAGAGGAAATGCGGGTGCTCTACGTGGCTATGACGCGTGCTAAGGAGCATTTGGAGCTGATTGCCTCGGTTAAAGACATTGAAAAGACGATGAACAAGTGGCAAGAAGCACAGCTACTGGATGAAGATGCGCCTCTACCGGAATACAAACGTTCACGGGCGACGGGTTATCTAGATTGGATTGGACCGGCTGTCGCGCGTCATATAGACTTTGGAAAATTCGGTAAGACAGCTGGCGGTGAATTAATGGACGACGCGTCTTCGTGGGAAGTCAATGCGTATCCATTTTCTGCTTTCCATAGTACCGATGAGATGGAGATTGAAGATTGGATTCCTATTGACCAAGAGGCGGCAGTGGCGGATCCGAAGTTAGTTACAGAAGTGCGCAATCGTTTTGATGCACAGTATCCGTATGAATTTGCGGTCGGTTTGTCTTCCAAGCAATCGGTCAGTGAGTTAAAGCGGATTGCATTGCTTGAACTAGAGCGGGGAGATGCGGATCCGTTTGAAGAGTTGGAGCCAGACGTCACGAAACGAATTTCCAATCTTCATGCACGTCCATCATTTTTGCAGAAACGTTCCTTAACAAAAGCAGAAATTGGTACGGCGATGCATACTGTCATGCAGCATCTTCAGTTGAAAGCAGAACTGGATCAAGCCAGTGCCAAGGAATTCGTCGAACAGCTTGCGAAGCGTGAGTTGCTGACAAAAGAAGAGGCGGCTGCGATTGACGTTCAGGCGATTATCGCATTTTTCCATACGACACTTGGCCAACGAATGGCTCAAGCCGATCAAGTGTTGCGTGAAATGCCATTTACCTATGCGTTGCCCGCTATAGAAGGCGAGTATCAGTTACTGCAAGGTATCGCGGATTGTCTGTTCCATGAAGACGGCGAGTGGGTGCTCGTTGATTATAAAACGGATGATGTCAGTAAGTTTCATTCGGATCAAGCGATTGCGAAAGAAATGCAAGTCCGTTATGGCACTCAGTTGAGTTTGTATAAAAAAGTATTGGAATCCATTCTCTCGATTGAAATTAAAGAAATGGTGCTCTACTTATTTAGCGGAGCAAAAATCATTAGCTTACAGGAGGAATTTGTTTGAAGTTGACACCTACATCCCTTACGGAGCGAGTGGAAGCACTCGATTTCTTAAGGGGTATTGCGTTACTTGGAATTTTGATAGCGAATATGATTCATTTTCATTCGCCATATGCGTATATGGATCCGTATTCCTGGTACACCATTCCGCATGAGCAATCGATGTTCCATTTTATTGATGTATTTATTGAAGCCAGTTTCTACCCACTATTCGCCATGCTGTTTGGCTATGGCTTGAATATGCAGTATGAAAAGTCATTGAAAAATGACACGTTGTTTGCGCCGTTCATGGCACGACGTATGGGAGTTCTACTAGTTATCGGTGTGTTGCATGCGGTACTCATTTGGTCTGGCGATATTTTGTTTACGTATGCGCTCATGGGATTCATCATGATTGCGGTGATCCGGATTCCAAAGAAGTGGTTACTGGCGCTGTCGTTAGTTATTTATTTTGTGCCGACATTATTGTTGTACAGTATTTTGGCGCTTACTCGTAGTGCGACTTCATCGAATATGTTGGATGGATTTGAAGATGTTCAGCAAATTGAACGAGCGATTGCCGCCTATGCAAACGGCACGTTCGGCGATATTTTCGCTTTTCGTTTGAATGAATTCTTCACTTTTCAAATCATTGGCTCGATTACAGCGGTCTTTATCATTTTGCCGTTGATCATGTTCGGAGCAGCATTATCGAAATTCAAAGTCGTCGAGCGTATGTATGCGCTGAAAGGGAAGTTGCTGGTAGCCATGCTAGTATTTATTCCGATTGGCGTTGTTTTGAAAAACATTCCGAGTTGGGATGGGCCAAAGTTTGAAAATATTTTACTCGTTCAATCGATATTCGGTGGACCCATTCTGACACTTGGATACGGAGCGATGTTCTTATTACTGTTCCAAATCCCATTTTTAAAGCGTATTACGCAACCTTTTGCAAAAGTTGGCAGGATGGCATTCACGACGTATATTATGCAGTCGGTTATCGCAACGTTGATATTTTATTCATATGGAGCAGGTCTGTATGGTAAAGTAGATATAGTGACCGGCACGTGGTTGGCAATCGGAATTTTCGTAGTCCAGCTCATTATTGCGCAGGTTTGGTTAGCGAAATTCCGGATGGGACCACTCGAAGCCATTTGGCGGAAGTTGTCGTATGGAAAGAATTTCACCGTTAAAGAGGAAAAAAAGTAGATTTTGTCGTAACATAGGAGTATGTGAATTCACATGGAAAGGGTTGGGTATTCAAATGAAATTATTGTCATTCCGTTACGAAGGACAGACTTTATTCGGACCAAAAGTTAAACGTGAGGAAGCTGTGTGGGATCTAATCGCAATGGCTGAGGCATTGGAACAAACTGATTTCCCTAAAACGATGATCGAAGGCGTTTCCCACGGCATGGATTTCGTGGAGGAAGTTCGTAAATTGGTAGAGAAAACTGAAGCTGAAGGAAACGTAGAGCAGTTCAAGCATGCGTTCACTGACATCGAATGGTTATCTCCAATTCCACGCACACCGAAAAATGTGTTATGCGTAGGGAAGAACTATCTTGATCATGCAGAGGAACTTGGATCGAAAGCACCTGAGAAATTGATGATATTCACAAAATCCCCTACTTCAATTGCGGGAGACGAGCAAACGTTACCGATCCACAGTGAAGTGACTGATTCATTAGATTACGAAGGTGAACTGGCGGTTGTGATCAGTAAGACGGGCAAAAACATTCCAAAACAACTGGCATATGATTACGTGTTCGGCTATACAATCGGTAATGATATTACAGCACGCAATATCCAATCGGAACACAAGCAGTTCTTCTTAGGAAAAAGTTTAGATGGTTCTTGTCCGATGGGTCCTTATGTGGTGACGAAAGACGAAATTCCAAACCCACAAAATCTATCCATTGTAACGAAAGTGAATGATGGTGTGCGCCAAAACGGTAATACATCTAATATGATCTTTAAAATTGACGACTTGATTGCTGAAATCTCCAAGTACGTCACGTTGGAGCCAGGCGATGTAATCTTGACAGGCACGCCAGCTGGTGTTGGTAAAGGTATGACACCTCCAACGTACTTGAAAAAAGGCGATACAGTTAAAGTATCGATCGAAGGTATCGGTACACTAGTTAACCGTTTCGAATAATACGCAAGTCTATGAGGTAAACAATAGAATAGTCGTAGCTTGAAAGATATGGTAGAATATCAATCGACTATACTAATAATGAGGTGGAAGTAATGGGATTTTTAACTGATACAACCCATATGCATATTTTTACATGGGTAGTAGGTGTTGTACTATTTTTAGTAGCAGCAAGTATGGCAAATGGAACAAAAGGAAAAAAGATTACACATATGATTTTGCGTCTGTTCTATGTATTGATCGTCATCACAGGAGCTGCGTTATTCTTTAAGCATATGAGTATTGATTCCATGCTATATGGCATCAAATTTGTACTGGGTATTTTGACAATCGGATTTATGGAAATGGTTCTCGTTCGCGGAAGTAAAGGGAAGAACACGGGTCTTATGTGGATTCTCTTCGTCGTCGCGCTACTTGCAACGATGTTCGTAGGTTTCAAATTACCAATGGGCTTCAACTTTTTCGCATAATGACTACTGATCGATAAGGAGATGGAAGAATGGCAACACAAACAGGCTGGATATTTTTGATAGTGATCCTGTTACTGATGGCGTTGTTTGCCGTCTCCGTTATCGTCAGTGCGCGAAGGCAGCGGGATCCGGACTTCTTTACTGAAGACGATAACTCATAACCATGCGCGAGCAGTGGGGGATTTTTCCTCTCCTGCTTTTTTTATTTGGTTATTCGACATTCTTTCACAAGATTGCCGTATTTATAGAACGTGTCAATGGTTTTCATAAGAAAGAATGGCGTGGTCATCAGCTGTTTGATAAACTAAAAGAAGAGTGTGTATGAGGAGGATTTACTAAAGTGAAACGAATATTCGGACTACTGGCAACAGGTTTACTTGCCCTATCGATAGCACAACCCGCTTTTGCAGATACCGACAGAACGTTCAACGACGAAAGTATCTATGATTTACTTGTCGACCGCTTCAATAACGGACTTGGAACGAATGACACGGAAGTCAACGCACAAGACCCGAGTAAATTTAACGGGGGAGACTTTGTTGGAATTAGCAATCGATTGGAACATTTGATCGATATGCATTTTACGATGATTTCGGTCGGACCGGTTTTCAAAACGGCTTCTTATGATGGCAATGAAGTCCTTGACTATAACGAGATTGAGCCGCACTTCGGTACTACGGAAGAGTTTATTGCATTGATTGATGAGATGCATGCGAATGATTTAAAAATCATGGCGGACTTCCCGCTAGTAGGTGAAGTAAATGATCCCGCTGTCCAGGATGAACTACTGAAATCGGCTGTACAATTTGTTTCTGATTATGAGTTGGACGGGCTTCGTCTGACGAAAATTGCTAACGCAAACACTGAGTTCCTGAACAATATGATTGAAGCCGTGAAAGAAGCGAACGAAGGACTATACGTGATCACCAATGAACAAAGTGATGCAGCATTTGACAGTGTACCTGCTGAAAAACAAAGTGCAGCTATCCAAGAATCATTCGTGCAAGTAGATCCGGATACCTCTTCATTGGATCAATTCAGTAATGATGACGCTGGAAAGTTACTACAGTTTGATGATTTAACTGGAACCCGTTTTACATATAAAATGGTGGAACTACGTCAATTCCCACCAACACGTTGGAAAGTGGCGACAGTGGCACAGTTCATGCTTCCTGGTGTTCCGTTAGTACCGTATGCGACAGAAATTGCTGTTAATGGTAAAGAGGCACCTGAATCCCACCCGTTCTTCAACTTCAAGACAGATATGGAGTTACAAGAGTGGATTGGTGATCTGAATACGCTTCGTAATGATTCAGATGCACTTCGCACTGGTGATTTTAAGTTCTTGCATAATGAAGATGGATTTGTTGTGTTTGAACGTTCCAATGAGGATGAGAAGTGGATTATTGCGTTGAATAATACATCTGAAGTGCAAAGTTTGGAAGTGAACCCGAGTGAGCTTGGGGAGAAGAAGAAGCTTCGCGGTGTGCTTGGTCAAGATTTGATCAAGGAGACGAAAGATAATCAGTATCATGTGGTACTAGATCGTGAGACTGCGGAGATTTATCTTGTAGAGGATGATAAAGGATTCAATACGCCTTATTTGATTGCTTCTATTTTGGTTGTGGTGTTGTTTATTGGATTCCTATTCCTTGTTATTCGTAAGGGGAAGCAGAGTCGGGTTGAGAATGCTGTTAATCAAGAGAAGTAAGAATACTGTTGATTAACGTTCCAGTCGAACGTTTTCACATGGGCTAATGCATTAAACTTTAAGAGTTAATTTAAAAGAAAAAACTCAAGATGAGTTCCCGATACTGGAATTCAACTTGAGTCTCAGACAGTCTGCTTTTCGTGCAGGCTGTTTTTTTATTCGTTTTTTGTGTTGTTTAGGAAGAATAGGGCGATGGTTCCGGGGCCGGCGTGTGAGCCGATGACGGACCCTATTTGATGAATTTCGATTGCTTTTGGTTGAATGACTTCTTGTATCATTTCTTGGAATTCTTTAGCTGTAGCTAGGTCGTCACCATGGCTGATCGCGATGGTTTGTTCTTGTAGGTTGCTGCCGCGTTCTTCCATCATTTCGATCATGCGACGAAGGACTTTTTTGCGTCCGCGGTGTTTTTCAATTGGGACGAGTTTACCGTCTTCTACATGCAACAACGGTTTGATGTTGAGTAATCCGCCGAAAAACGCGCTGGCCTTGGATACGCGTCCGCCTTTTGCCAAGTAGTCTAGATCTTCTACAGTGAAGAGGTGTTCCATATGTGTTGCCATTGTGCGGATTTCTTGTTCGATTTCTCGCATGCCGACGCCTTCATTGCGCAGTCGCACGGCTTCTTTAACGAGTAGACCGTATCCGAGTGAGGCGCAATGCGTGTCGATAACTGCCAAGTCCATGGACGGGTTTTCTTCTTTCACTTGGTCGCTCGTCATGACGGCAGTTTGGTATGTGCCTGACAGTTGGGAGGAGAATGCGATGTAGATGCCGTCTTCACCGGACGTTGCAAGGTCTTTCCAAGTCGTCATCATTTTATCAGGTGAAGCTTGGGAGGTCTTTGGCTGTTGTCCTTGACGAATAGCATCAAAAACTTCCTTCGAATTAATCTCCACGATATCTTCGTATTCTTTTCCATCTAGAAGAACGCTTAACGGAAATAGTTCTACTTCATTTTCTTCAAAGAAGTCTAGAGGTAAATCACAAGCACTATCCGCAAAAATTCTCATTTCTCTTCCCCCTTATACAAAGATGTTTTTCTGTAATGATAGTCGCTCTTCTAATATACGTGAAATGCCGTCTTCATTATTTGTGTCGGTGATTTCATCTGCAATGGATTTCAACTGATCAATGGCATTCCCCATCGCAACGCCTGTCCCTGCGTAGTCAATCATTTCCAGGTCATTGTCTTCGTCGCCAAATGCGATAATGCGATCTTTCGGTATATTCATCCATTTAGAAACAGCATCAATTCCGACGGCTTTATTGAGGCCGTGGCGTACAATTTCCACAATGTTAAACGGGGCCCCCCAGCGTCTATGATCGATGACTTCCGCATGCAACTCTTCAAGATGCTGACGAATCGGATCGACTGTCAGTTGGTCGGCTTGAATCAGTAGACTCGTTGGATCGGTTTTCAATGATTTCCGGATGTCACCAGTCGTAATAAGCGGACTTCCAAAGTTTAAAATATCCAAAAAGCGCTCATCATGATAATGGGTATAGACGTCATCCATCACTTCCGCCACAATATTTTCGATTGGAAAATCTTGCATTGCTTCCACTACTTCGTTGACGATAGGTAATGCAATCGTTTCGTGGATTGTTTTCCATGAACGGTCGGTAGGGTGATGAACAAAGGCTCCGTTAAAGTTGACGATGGGTGTCGTCAATCCAAGTTGTCGGTAATAAATTTCACTCGCACGGTAGGGACGTCCTGTCGCAATCATGACATGATGCCCTTGCGAAACGGCTCTACGAAGTGTTTCTTCCG
Source organism: Sporosarcina sp. P26b (assembly GCF_002743245.1). NCBI lineage: Bacteria > Bacillati > Bacillota > Bacilli > Caryophanales > Caryophanaceae > Sporosarcina > Sporosarcina sp. P26b. The sequence goes on along the minus strand of NZ_PDYW01000017.1, from coordinate 2,074 downwards.
TTTTGGATGATATATCTTTCTGATCTGTTAGTAATGTTCCATCTAAGTCTAAAACTATTAAATGTGGTTTCAAGAAATCCTCTCCTACTTATGCTTATAGTATCAGATTGTTATGTCTTTATAGTTTATCGTTAAACGTGTAAGTAAGTCAAAAGAATGGATGATAAGGCGAAGGTTTTGTCTTATTCGGTAAATGTTGTTATCCTAAAATAACAGTAACTGATCGTAAGAAAAGAGGAATCGTCATGATTATTCGAGCAGAAAAGTGGCAAGAGATCCCAGTGCTTCATATCGTAGAGGAGTCAAAAGAAACCGAACACATTCCTGTTGTCCTATTTTTTCATGGATTCACTAGCGCGAAGGAACATAATTTACATTACGCATATAACTTAGCTAAACAAGGAGTTCGTGTAATTTTACCGGAAGCCAAATTGCATGGGGAACGTTCAGAATCTCTGAATGAATTTCAACTAGCATTGAACTTTTGGGATATCGTATTGACTTCCATTAAAGAAGCAGATGTTTTGCATGATGAGCTGTTTAGAAAAGAATTAATTGATGAAGAAACACGTATTGGCATGGGTGGCACTTCAATGGGTGGCATTACAACATTCGGCTGCTTGTCGAGTTACGATTGGATAGACGCAGCATCCGTCATGATGGGATCACCAGCAATTACACGCCTGGCAAAAGGTCAAATTTCGCATGCAGAACGTGACGGTAGAGAATTACCGGTGAGCCAAAAAGAACGCGAACAACTTTTTGCGGCACTAGATCAAATAGACTTATCACAAAATCCACGCAGATTGCATCAGCGCCCACTCTTCATGTGGCATGGTGAACAAGATACTATGGTGCCATTTGAGCTCACAAAAGAATTTCACGAAGAAATTCAAGAGGATTACGAAGACCATCCAGAGCTACTGAAATGGATGCCTGACGAACATGCAGGCCACTCCGTTTCGCGTCCAGGAATGCTAGCCGCAGTCAATTGGCTTGCAGAGCATTTGCACGCAAGGTAGTATGTTGGTAAGATAAGATTACTACACAGCAGAGAGGAGCATTCCTAATGAACACAGAAGAAGAAATCAAGCAGTATTTATTTGGTGCATTAGAAAACGTCATCGACCCTGAATTGGGTATTGATATCGTCAACCTTGGATTGGTTTACAATGCAGAGTTGCTTGACGAAGGAGTCGCGAAAATAACAATGACGTTGACGTCTATGGGTTGCCCGATGGGTCCACAGATTGTAGCGAATATTGAGCAGGAGCTAATGGAGCTTCCTGAAGTGAAGGATACAGTGGTAGATATTATTTGGAATCCACCATGGTCCCGCGATAACATGTCTCGTTATGCCAAGATTGCACTCGGCGTACGTTAATAGAATACACCAACCACACCTTTTTATAGGGTGTGGTTTTTTTCGGTCTATGAGTCAGAATGAAAAGGAATGAAGTAGGCGGCAGGGGCTTGGCGTGGGGATTGGCGCTTCGGAGGGGACGCTTTCTGGAGGGCGGGCGGTGAACCACACCCCTGCGCTGCGCTTCGGCGGGTGTTTCACCTGTCCCGCTGATCCTCCCAGAGTCGCCCCTCCTACGCACCAATCCCTTGCAATGTAAGTACACGACACTTTTTGTTGTACATTGAAGTTATGCTTGTGATTAATGTTGAGCTTTCGAGGCTATGAGCGGTTATTAAGGTTCTATGATCACATAGATGAATCTATGAGCACTCGTGGCGTCTAATAGAGCGGATAGTGCGTGCTATAGAGCGCAAAAAGTGTTCTAAGAGCGCTTAAACGGATTCTATGAGCGGAAGTTGGAAGCTGGAGCACCAAATCCACTCGTCCTCACCTTGCTAAGTACACTTGTACTTGTACTTTTTAAAACAAAGCAACAATTAACAAACAACCTACAATCAGTGATTTAAGTACCCCTACTATCAACGTAGGATGGAAGCGGAAGTTGGGGGCGACTCCCTCTTGAAAAGGTGATGATGACAAGGCTTGTCGCATTATTCTATTGACCCAAAAAGAATTTATATGACTAGTAAAGAGAATCGTCTACCTGAA
>NZ_PDYW01000016.1:0-57752 GCF_002743245.1 Sporosarcina sp. P26b | reverse complement strand
TAGCTCGAGTTTCATTTGCTGGCATCAATTAAGATACTCATTTTTGTTTATGTCACTGGCAAGCCAGGCACAAACTGTATTTCGTTAACGTTTTGCTGTTCAGTTTTCAAGGTTCGTGTTTGTTGCCTGTGTGAAAGCAACTTCTTTATATTACACTCAGCGTTTCTCGAAGTCAACAACTTTTTTAAAGAAGTTTTTTTCGTTGATTTCGTTTACGTCCGAAGCGACAAGAACTAATATACAATAGATCGTATAGAGAAATCAAGTGTTTTTCGTAAATAGTTTTTTCTTTATTGATTTCACATCGATAATAAACAGTAGAATCCCCGTCAGGACAACGATTGCGCCTATTAATTGAAGTGTAGTTATTTTTTCGTGTAACACGAAGTAAGCGGCGATTGAAGCAAGCACAGGTTCAAATAGAATGGCGATTGATACTACATTTGTGCTCACCCACTTAACTGCCCAGTTAAATAATGTGTGCCCCAGTAGATTTGGCAAGATTGCTAAAGCTAAGAACCAGCCCCAATCAGATGAGGGATATCCAAAGAACGGTTCTTGTATGACGAGTACATAGATAAATAATGCAACCGAACTCACGGAGTAAACAAGAAAGGTGTACGTCACGAGTGATATTCTTTTACGTACATTTTGACCAATTAATAAATAAGCTGTAACGAATGCACAAGCTAGCAACGCCAAGATATCTCCAAATAATGCGGCCCCACTTACTTGAAAGTCTCCCCAACTAATAATAAAACTTCCGGTTAATGCAACAAGAACAGCAGTGAGCATCTTCCCTGTAATGATCTCTTTAAAGAACAATGCTGTGCCTGCCAATGCAAATACCGGCTGCAGCGTAACCAGTACGGTAGAGCTGGCGACTGATGTGTAGTTCAGAGATTCAAACCACAGTATAAAATGGATCGCCAAAAATATTCCTGAGCTCGCAGTAAACAACCATTCCCTTTTTGTTAATGCTGTTAGTTCGTTACGATACGAAATTAAGAATAACGGAAGCATAATGACTGCTGAAAAGAACATACGATAAAAGGCGATGACTCCTGCATCTGCAGTGGCCAACTTTACGAAGATTGCAGATAAGCCGACAGTGAGCACACCTATCGCGATCGGTATGTAGGGATGAATTGATGGTTTATTCAAAATATCACTTCTCTTTCTATCTCCCTTCCCATTACAATAGAAAGAGAGGCATGTACGAGTTGATTGCCGTATAAAAGAAAGTATATAGGTAATCTTCCTATTTTGTAAGTGAAGGAGGATAATTTATGTTTACATTACTTGCGGATTCATTTAATGGAGAAGCGCTAATTAAAATCAGTGTCGCCCTCGTACTTAGTATCATTATTGGCGTGGAGCGAGAAATCAAGAAGAAACCTATCGGACTGAAGACAAGCGCGGTCATCGCTACATTCAGTTGCCTATTGACAATCATTTCAATGGAAGCAGCCTATTTAGTGCCGTCCCGCGATGATATTAATATTACAATGGATCCTTTACGACTATCTGCACAAATCGTCAGTGGTATCGGATTCCTTGGCGCCGGTGCGATATTGCGCAGGGATAACGATAATATAACAGGACTTACTACTGCTGCTATGATCTGGGGCGCCGCGGGAATTGGTATTGCAGTAGGGGCTGGTTTTTACTTCGAAGCATTCTTCACTGTGATCAGTGTAATGATCGTTATTGAGCTAATCGCGCCTATGCTAGGTAGATTCGGTCCGAAACGGTTACGTACAAAAGAAGCAAATTGCACGATCATCATTACGCAAAAGTCTAAGATTGATGACCTCATAAAATACTTACATGCTGAAAACATGGAAATTGACCATATGCGTATTAGACAATTCCAAACACCCGAACACCATTACCACCATGAATTGCAATTTAAACTTATGGCACATCCAAAAAAATCTACCTCTTCACTCTATATAGAACTGACTACACTTTCTTATGTAGAATCGGTAGAGCTCGTTATTTATCCATAAAAAAACGCCAAGCCGAAGTGACTTGACGTTGCAGACTGAAAACAACCCTACTACAGGTAGTTGTTTTCAGTCTTTTTACATATTCAATAGAAACATAATCTCAGGAATTATAAACTAGCTTTCAATAAAGTAAGAACTTCATCCTTAGAAAGCTTAGCAAATCCACCGACCGGACCATTTACAGCAGCTTTTTCAGCCATTAACTCTAATTTAGAGTCATCGATATCATAATCCGCTAGTGTGACAGGTGCGCCAATCTTCTTCCAATAGGCACTTAAGCGGTCGATTCCTTCCATTGCAACTTCTTCATCTGTTTTATCAGCTGGATCTACACCGAACACATTAACAGCTAGCTGTACAAAGCGCTTTGGGTTTTTGGGGAATGTTTGCTTCATCCAGTGCGGGAATAGAATCGCCAAACCGCCTGCGTGCGGAATATCGTAGACAGCAGATACGGCGTGTTCAATATTATGCGTACCCCAGTCCCCTCTTGTTCCCATCGATAAGAAACCGTTCAATCCCCAAACTCCTGCAAACATCATGGATTCACGAAGGTCTATATTTTCTGGATCTTTTACTAGTTGTTCGCCAGTCTTCATAACAGAGCGTAATGCCGCTTCGCAAATTTCATCTTGCAACAATGCGTTGTCTGCCGTGTGGAAGTATTGTTCGAAAATGTGGGACATCGTATCAACAATTCCATTGACTGTTTGATCAAGTGGCACTGACAATGTATATTTCGGATCTAATATAGAAAACTGTGGATAGCTTAATGGCCCACCCCAGCCGTATTTCTCTTGTGTCTCTTCATTAGTAATAACAGAACCCGCATTCATTTCTGAACTAGTTGCAGTTATCGTCAGCACCGTACCGAATGGAAGTGCTTCTTTAGGCGTTGCTTTACCTGTTACAAAGTCCCAAGGATCACCGTCATATTTCGCTGCGGAAGCAATTAACTTCGTACAGTCAATTACAGAACCGCCACCAGCTGCGAGAATCACATCGATATTATGTTCTTTACAAAGGTCTGCGCCTCTCTTAGCTGTCGACAAACGAGGATTGGGTTCAACACCTGGCATGTCCACTACTTCGAAATCATTGTCGTTTAACATCTTTGTAATTTCGTCATACAGGCCATTGCGCTTAATACTGCCGCCACCGTACACGAGTAACACCTTTTTACCGTATTGTTCAAGCTCTTTTGGCAATCGTTGTAGTTGATCTTTACCGAATATTAATTTAGTCGGATTGTTAAAAATAAAGTTATCCAAATCATACGCCTCCTCTTTCTTACTCTCTATTATGAAAAAGATGTATTTATGATGCAAGTATAGTGTTCTAAAAACAGGATATACTTTTTACAGGAGGAGATAAAATGGAAACACTGCAAAAAGTTACATTGGCCATCGCGCTGATCGGCGCATTAAACTGGGGAGTCGTTGGAATCTTTCGTTTTGACGTCATCGCACAACTTACTGAAGGTGCCTATCAGCCTCTAGCACGCTTCCTGTATATCATCATCGGATTATCTGGTCTTATGGCGTTACAAGTCCTCTTTACGTATTGGCGAAGGGAAGACGGACATAAACCCGCTGAAGAAACTCATTCCACTTCATCCGTTGAACAAATTTAAAAGGCATCTCCTCTTATATGAGGAGATGCCTTTAGTTGTTATTATACCCAGCCACGGAAACGGCTTGCTTCCGCTGTTCTGCGTACACCAATCATATATGCCGCTAAACGCATATCAATATTACGTGTAGACGATACATTATAGACATTTTCAAATGCCGCAACCATTTTTTCTGTCATTTTTTCACGGACTTCTTCTTCAGACCAATAATAGCCCATATTGTTCTGAACCCATTCGAAATACGATACTGTTACGCCACCAGCACTAGCTAATACGTCTGGTACTAGTAGAATACCGCGATCTGTCAGGATTTTTGTAGCTTCCGCTGTAGTTGGACCATTCGCTGCTTCCACTACGATATCCGCTTTAATATTATAAGCATTTTCTTCTGTAATCTGGTTTTCGATAGCAGCTGGAACTAAGATATCACAATCCATTTCGAGTAATTCCGCATTGGTTAGCGTATTGTCGAATAATGTAGTAACTGTTCCGAAGCTGTCACGACGATCTAATAGATAGTCGATATCTAAACCGTCCGGATCATGCAACGCTCCATATGCATCAGATATTCCGATAACTTTCGCACCGGAGTCATGTAAAAACTTGGATAAGAAGCTGCCTGCGTTACCAAACCCTTGAATGATAACACGTGCACCTTTCATATCGATGTTACGACGTTTTGCCGCTTCATTGATAATGATCGTTACACCTTCAGCTGTTGCGCGCTCGCGGCCATGTGAACCACCGAGTACGACTGGCTTCCCTGTAATGAAACCAGGAGAGTTGAATTCATCAATTTTACTGTATTCATCCATCATCCATGCCATGATTTGTGAATTCGTAAAGACGTCCGGTGCAGGGATATCCTTTGCAGGCCCCATGATTTGACTAAGTGCACGCACATAGCCTCGGCTTAGTCTTTCTAGTTCACCCATCGACATTTCTCGCGGATCACAGATAATACCGCCTTTAGCTCCACCATATGGTAAATCCACAATTCCAGCTTTTAGCGTCATCCACATAGATAGCGCCTTCACTTCATCAGCACTAACGTTAGGATGGAATCGAATTCCACCTTTTGTAGGTCCGACTGCGTCATTGTGTTGTCCACGGTAACCGGTATATACTTTTACTTTTCCATCATCCATACGGACTGGAATGCGCACTTCCACCATACGAAGTGGTTCTTTCAATAGTTCATACATTCCTTCATCATAGCCTAGCTTTTCAAGTGCTTCTTTTATAACAACTTGTGTAGACGTAAATAGATTCAGGTTTTCTGTCATTGTATGGCTCGCCTCTTTGTTTGGTATTGTCTTTCACGGACACATTATAACACGGACGTGTTGAAACATCCACCCATCAATTCCAAACCTTCTTTGAATTTATTTTTATGCAGAAATTGGATGGGTGGTTGAACGTTACTTACTTGTTAAATACTGTGCGAATCTTCTCTAATGCCCAGTCCAGCTCTTCTTGAGTAATAGTCAGTGGAGGAGCAAAACGAATGACGGTATCATGCGTTTCTTTACATAGTAAACCTAGTTCTTTGAGCTTCTCACAATACGGACGTGCTTCTTCTGTTAGTTCCATTCCAATGAATAATCCACGGCCACGTACTTCCTTAATTGCAGGATGAGAAATTTTCTTCAATTCATCCATGAAATAATTTCCTAATTCTTTAGATCGCTTCGCCAGCTCTTCTTCTTCCAACACTTCAAGTGCTGCTATGGATACTGCGCAAGCCATCGGATTCCCACCAAATGTAGAACCGTGAGAACCCGGATTGAATACACCTAGGATGTCATCATTTGCAAGCACACAAGAGATCGGGAATACTCCGCCACCTAGTGCCTTACCAAGAATATACATATCTGGTGTAACATCATCATAGTTACAAGCAAACATTTCACCCGTACGGCATAGTCCTGCTTGAATTTCATCCGCAATTAATAGAACGTTTTCTTCCTTACATAGTTTCGCAGCTTCCTTCATGAATCCTTCTGGAGGAATGATGATTCCAGCTTCGCCTTGGATCGGCTCGATTAGGAATGCCGCCGTGTTGGAAGTAATCGCAGCTTTTAATGCATCGATATCACCGTATTCTACCAACTTGATACCAGGTAGTAACGGACCGAATCCTTTTTTATATTCAGGATCAGACGACAGTGAAACTGCTCCAAGCGTGCGACCGTGGAAGTTCCCGACACATGCAATGATTTCTGCATGATTGCCAGCTACTCCTTTTACGTCATACGCCCAGCGTCTAGCTGCTTTTAAAGCTGTTTCCACTGCTTCTGCACCTGTATTCATAGGCAATACCATATTTTTACCTGAAAGCTTTGCCATCTTTTCATACCACGGACCCAATTGATCATTGTGGAATGCACGTGAAGTTAACGTTACACGGTCAGCTTGGTCTTTCAGCGCTTGAATAATTTTCGGGTGGCGATGTCCTTGATTGAGTGCGGAATATGCAGCTAACATATCCATATACTTATTGCCTTCAGGGTCTTTCACCCAGACACCTTCCGCCTCCGAAATTACGATAGGTAGCGGATTATAGTTATTCGCACCGTATTTTTGTGTTTTTTCAATAACAGTTGTTGTTTTCGTCATCTCTGTTCACTCCTCGAATTCTCTTAATCGGTTTATAGTGTCTCTGAAGTAGTCTTCCCTTGCATATGCAACTGCAAGTAATCCGGTCCTCCAGCTTTCGAATCCGTACCCGACATATTAAATCCGCCAAACGGCTGATATCCTACGATAGCACCTGTACATCCTCTATTGAAATACAAGTTACCAACATGGAAATCTTCACGAGCCTGTTCAATGTGATGACGGTTATTCGTAATGACAGCACCTGTCAAACCATAATCTGTATCGTTCGCAAACTCAATCGCTTCTGTAAAGGATGAAGCTTTAGAAAGCGCCACGACCGGTCCAAAAATTTCTTCTTGCGAAATACGCGCAGTCGGATCAACGTCTGCGAATACTGTCGGAGCTACAAAATAACCTTTGGAGTCATCGCCAGTTCCGCCTGCAATGAGACGTCCTTCTTTCTTACCGATTTCAATATAGTCCATAATTTTATCGTATGCAGCCTGGTCAATTACTGGACCTGCAGTATTTTTGCTATCTACCGGATCGCCCCAGTTATACGTTTTCGTAATTTCTTCTACGCGCTTCACTACTTCGTCGTAGACATCTTCATGAATGATCGCACGAGAACATGCAGAACATTTCTGTCCACTGAATCCGAATGAAGATTTCACGATAGATTGTGCTGCTAATTCAAGGTCTGCTTCATTATCGACAACAATCGTATCTTTACCGCCCATTTCCGCAATTACGCGCTTCAACCAAATTTGGCCGTCATGTACTTTAGCCGCACGTTCGAAAATGCGTGTACCGACTTCGCGTGAACCCGTAAACGAAACGAAACGAGTATCTTTGTGATCGACTAGATAGTCGCCAATTTCTGAACCTGACCCTGGGATATAGTTGACAACGCCTGAAGGCATACCGGCTTCTTCCAGTACTTCGATGAATTTATATGCAATTACTGTTGTAGTAGATGCAGGCTTCAACAATACTGTGTTCCCTGTCACCAGTGCTCCCACTGTCGTACCTGCCATGATGGCAAATGCGAAGTTCCACGGTGAAATAACTACGCCTACACCAAGTGGTATATAATCGAATCGGTTAAATTCTCCTGGTCTGCTCTCTACGTGCATACCTTCTTTTAATGTAAGCATTTGACGACCGTAGTATTCTAGGAAATCGATACCTTCTGCAACATCTGCGTCCGCTTCGTTCCAAGGCTTGCCCGCTTCTTTTGTAAGGAGTGCAGAAAACTCGAACTTACGACGTCTGACGATTGCCGCAGCTTTAAATAGTACATCAGCACGGAATTCAGGCTTCACTTTTCTCCACGTTTTAAATGTTTCTTTTGCCGTATTCATCGCTTGTTCTGCTAAATCGCGACTAGCTTGCGAGACATTCCCGATGATCTCTTTTTTATCTGAAGGATTAGTAGATGCTAACTTCTTGTCTGTCATGATGCGCTCGCCACCGATAATTAACGGATAGTCTTGGCCAATATAACTTTCTACGGTTTTAAAACCTTCTTCGTATGCTTTGCGGTTTTCTTCTACTGTAAAATCTGTGAATGGTTCGTGTTTGTATGGAATCATTTAGGATCAAGTCCTCCTTTATATTTGAGAGTGCAAAATATATTTGCGTTTGTTAACGTTTACATTTATAATGATGCAAGAAAACGTTGCACTTTGCAAGTGTTTTGATACATTTATTTTTCTTTTTAGTATTTTACTAATAAAATTCTGTTAAGTATTACGTTAGGAAGGTGTTTTTGATGAATAGTTATAAAGATGTATTAGATATATGCAATCAATTTGCAGTGGATCATGCAAATATCGGAATACATGCCGTAGACCATTCAGGACGCACACTTGTCTACAATCGTAAAATGAAGGAAATCGAAGGTTTAAATCTCGAGGATATAAAAGACCATTCTATATTGGAGCTATTCAACTTCGACAAAAGTGAAAGTACCTTGATGAAAGTGTTGCAGAGTGGAGAACCACAATTGCGGGTGAAGCAGAGGTATTGGAATACGAACGAATTAGAAATCACCACGATGAATGACACTTACCCTATTTACGAAGAACAGAAATTGATCGGTGCGATTGAATTTGCCCAAGATATTACCGCATTGGAGAAGTTCGTTCTGCAACCATTGCGTAAAAACCGTGGACCGATTACATTCAATCAAATCACAGCCCACTCTCTTGCGATGAAGTCAGTCATTTCGACTGCTGAAAAAGCGGCAGATGCAGGATTACCTGTATTATTAATTGGTGAGACTGGCGTTGGGAAAGATCATCTTGCTGAAGCTATTCACTACGGAACTTCGGAAAGTCAAAGAGTATTTCACACATTCCATTGCCTACATGCTGATACAGATATCATTCGGCAACTTGACGAAACTTTACAACAGCAATTGACGATGACGTTATTTTGTGAGCGAATCGACTCCTTATCAATTTCATTGCAACAGTCATTACTTTTCGTTTTGCAAAAATCATCCACTCATCAGTTTATCGCGAGTATTGGAGATGACCCAGTTGAACTCATTGCATCCGGGACACTGTTAAAGGAGCTTTATTACTTTTTCGCGTCATTCGCTATCCGGATCCCTCCCCTACGTAAGCGACCTGAAGATATTATTCCATTTGCCGAATCCTATTTGAAGACGAGAATAGAATCGCTCGGAACGGGGTTAGCAAAAATCGATGAAAAAGTCAGCGAGTTACTATGTGCATATGAATGGCCAGGGAATTTGCGTGAGCTGGAGTTTTTGCTCGACGAGGTATCTTCCATGCGTACAAGTGAAGATACATTGACGTTTGATATGCTGCCATTGCAGTTTAAGTTAAAGGTGGAGTCCATTTCGGATGAATCTTCGCAGCCAAAAGACTTCATTGTACAAAGCGATTCAAAGTTAGTACCGCTTGATCAGTATTTACGAGAAGCGGAGAGGTATTATCTTCAGAAAGCGATGAAGCTGCACGATGACAATATTACGAAAACTGCCAACTCACTTGGTATGAGCAGACAGAATTTGCAATATCGATTGAAGAAGTTGAAGGAATAAAGATACTGATGTTGCAGAAGTAATTTTAATGACGCTACTTACTAATTTAAAAACACAAAAAAGGACTGTTACAGGAAGTTATATTCACTCCCTGTGACAGTCCTTTTTTATTAACGTCCGGATTGTTCGATCCAGCCTTGTAGCTTATCTTTCAATGAATTAAAGCCATCCGCGTCTTGCTGATCTACACGTTCCTGCAATGATTGACGGGAACGTTGATTGTTCAAGTAAGAATTCGGTGGCTCTTGTAATGCACGAATAGACAAACTGATTTTACTCGCTTTTTCATCCACATCCAGTACTTTGACGTGAACTTCTTGCCCAACTTCCAAAAATTCATGAATGTCTTTAACGAACCCATACGTGATTTCAGAGATGTGCACTAACCCTTGCGTTGAAGCATCCAGCGCTACAAACGCACCGTACGGCTGTATTCCGGTAACTTTTCCGGACAGCTCATCTCCTACTGCAAATTTGTGAGACATGCAAAACAGCTCCCAATCTAAAGTAGTATCTAGTCTGCCTTTACGGCCGTTTCATAGTATACCATATTTCAAAGTTTTGAACAAAAAAACGCCATCCAAAAGACGGCGTTAACTATTTAATATTGGACGATTGAGTTGGCTTTATATTTAATCGCAATTAATTTATAGGATATATCCATACACTTCTCTAAAGGTATCCACATATCATGTGTATGCTCATAGGCATCGCGAATACATTTAGCCAAGTCAGCTGGATGATCTACATCATGAAGCTTCGTCACTACATCTGCAATCTCTGTATCATATGCGTGTTCTCCTTCTTGGAATGGATCCCACTGTTTAAGAAGTACAACCGCTTTTTTATTCATTTCGATGGTTTGCACGATTTGTCACCTGATTCGCATTTTTCTTTTAATGATAGCACAGTGTTGTGAAAGAAAAAAGAAAACAGTTGCAGAGAGATTGATAGCATCTGAGAAAACTCAAAAAAAGAACATCCCGATCAATCGATGGGATGTTCTTGATTTTTCATTTGTTGTCGTTCTTTTAAAATACGATGTTCCAGCTCTTTCGTTTCTTCTTCCTGCCGTTTGGACTTCTTAAGAATCCAACGAAATACGAACAGCATTAGCGTCATGAAGATGACGAAAGAGATTGCTGCTGGAATGTATTCTGATTTATCTTCAGGAAAATAAAGAAACGGCATCAATAGAACGAAGTCCATGCTAGTTTCCCCCTATGAATTAAACCTTCTTATTTTTGAAGGATTTCGATTGATTCAATTTTAATTTCTTCTTTTGGCTTATTGTCGCGGTTAGCTTTTGCGTTTGCAATTTTATCGACTACGTCCATTCCTTCTAGTACTTGACCAAATACAGAGTGCTTCTGATCCAAGTGTGGTGTTCCACCGTTTGCTTCATATGCATCCGCGATCTCTTCAGGCCAGCCACCTTTTTTCAATTGTGAAGCTGATGCGCCTGCAAGTGAAGATGCTTGGACGATGAAGAACTGGCTACCGTTTGTGTTCGGTCCAGCGTTCGCCATAGATAGTGCGCCACGTAAGTTGAATAGGTCCATAGTGAACTCATCTTGGAATGTGTTGCCATAGATGCTTTCTCCGCCCATACCTGTTCCAGTTGGGTCTCCACCTTGGATCATGAATTCAGGAATTACACGGTGGAAAATAATACCGTCGTAATAACCGTTTTCTGCGTGAGTCAAGAAGTTTTCAACAGTCTTTGGAACTTGCTCTTTAAAGAGCTTTATTTTGATAGGCCCCATTGTTGTGTTCATTGTAACGAGTGCTTCGTTTTCTGCTACTTCAGTCGATAATTGTGGATACATGATATTCCTCCTCTAATTTGCATACGTGTTCATTTTGATGCTGTTTTGTGTATGAAAACAGTTTATCATACATGACTAGAAAATTCGATAATTGTAACTGTGACAGTTAGTTGACAGAGTTTTTTTGTGGAGATAGAGCACACTATATTTAAGTGGGCAACGCTAATCTAGTGTGTTTGTTCGCGTGAGAGATGCTCATAGTTCACGCGTATTCGCTCTATTGTGCCCGTCAAGCGCTCTATCACGATCCATTTCCGCTCATACTTTTCTGTTGACCGCTCTATGACAGGCCGTGAACAATCATAGTCGCCTTGCAACCGCTCATAGCCCTCCCCCTTTCTACTGTAGCGGAATCTAAAATGCCAATTTACCACTTTCACTCCAACTGTAGATGTAAGCACTATGTTTCCTTCGGCTGCCGAATTGTTTTATACTATAAATCATCTAATATTCACAGGAGGAAGGCGTTACAATTTTGAGTCGACATAAGAAGAATTTCATCATCATCTGGGTCACGAACTTTCTTGTAGCAGGGACGATGACGATGATTATGCCGTTCCTGTCGTTATATATTGAAACGTTTGGAGATTACTCTGATGCATATGTCCAGAAGTGGGCAGGATTAATTTTTGGTGCTACATTTATTACCGCGCTCATTATGTCTCCTATTTGGGGACGATTTGCAGATCGTTTTGGCTTTAAGCCCATATTGCTAATTAATGGTTTCGGGATTACGATTTCGGTCTTTTTGATGGGCTTTGTGAATTCCGTAGAAACCTTTTTTGTCTTAAGACTTCTGATGGGTCTAGTTACAGGCTTTTTGCCGACGTCATTAGCTTTCATTTCATCTCAGACGCCACGTGAGGAAGCAGGTAAGATGCTCGGGACGTTGCAAATGGGCGGTGTCTCGGGAATGTTATTCGGTCCTGTTCTTGGCGGTATGATGGCGGATACGTTCGGTTTTGAGTATGCCTTCATCATCACGTCCGTTTCCGTACTGTTTGCCACAATGCTTGTGCTATTTGGAATTAAAGAAGAAGCGCGAGTGAAAGTGCGGAAAGTGGCGAAGTATTCGCGGAAAGTTATTTTGGGCGGATTATTCAAACACCGTCTGATGTTCAACGTCATGCTCGTTACGACGTTGATCCAAGTCGGGAATTTCAGCATTCAACCTTTGCTGTCACTCTACGTAGCGGATCTGACTCACGCTGCAACCAATGTTGCGTTCCTTGCTGGATTGACGTTCAGTGCTACAGGACTCGGTAATTTACTATTTGCCAGGTACTGGGGGAAGGTTGGCGACGATGTCGGGTATGAAAAAATTCTTGGATTACTGCTGATCATGTCGTTCGTCTTCATTATCCCGCAAGCGTTCGTTACGGAACTTTGGCAACTGGTCTTGTTGCGGTTCTTGTTTGGTATTTCGACAGGTGGTATGATTCCACTGACGACAGCACTTGTCCGCCGAGAAGCTCCACTGGAAGTTCAAGGCGAAGTTATGGGATACAACACCAGTTTCCGCTTCCTTGGTAATATCATCGGGCCAATGTTCGGTGGGATTGTTAGTGGATATATCGGCATTCCGGCAGTATTCGTCGTGACAGGCGTATTGTTCATCGTTGGGTATCTGTTCTTATCCATGGCTGTACGACGACCTACACAGGATTTCGAACACTTCTTGGAAGACCGGCAAGTTGAAGCAGATGAACACATATAATCTTAGCCTCGCAAACCGTTAATCGGTTGCGGGGCTTTTTATGTCCTATGATTCAGGCGGCACTTGTTCCGATATGTTATATTTTTCTATAGCTATGCGAAAGTACAGGGAGGCTAGTAAGTTGAAACAAACGATTGGACTAGTGATCACGCTTGCTTGCGTTCCACTATTATTATTTATACAAAACCAAATCCAGGCGGAGACGGTGCAGACTGAAACTTTGCACGCTTCTATTCGTGACGCAGTGCAATTAGAAGCACCCGCCATGGTCTCCCCTATTCAAATGAAAGATCGTAACGGCAAATTATTTGCTGAAGAATATACTGAATGGCGGCGACCGATCGCTTTAGGAGACATGACGTTCTTTACTCGTCAATTATTTTTAAAAAGTGAAGACCGAACATTTTATGAGCATCGTGGGTATGACATCGCGGCCATCATTCGGGCTTTTACGATCAATGCCGCAGCAGATGACAAACGGCAAGGCGCATCGACCATTACACAGCAAGTTGTGCGCATGCGTTATTTATCAACAGAGAAAACATACGAGAGAAAATTTAAAGAGTTATTCCTCGCTGCAGAGTTAGAAAAGCAATCGACAAAAGATGAAATTCTAGAAATGTATTTGAATGAAATGTATTTCGGCAATCAAGTGTACGGAATTGGCGGTGCGGCAAGCTATTACTTCAGCCGCCCTCTCGAAAAATTAAATGAAGCAGAAATTGCATTTTTAGCAGCTATTCCAAACAATCCTTCACTTTATAACCCCATCAAGCATTTCGACAAAACGAAAGAACGTCAAATACGGCTTCTTCGAGTAATGCTTGATCAGCAAGTGATTACACAAGAACAATTTGATGGATACAGTACATCGCCTATTAAATTACACGTTAAGAAAAAAGAACAGTTTCATCCTATGTACAGTTCTTATGTATTGGAAGAATTGAAAGACCTTATTGCACAGACAGAAGGACTCGATGTGTCGAAGAACAAGGCCAAGACACCGGAAGAACGACAGCGTTGGCAAAATGAAATCAATCGCCGCACCCGTGATGTGATCAGTAAAGGCGTAACGATTGAAACGGCTCTTGATCAAAATAAGCAGCAACATGATGAAAATCGTTTGAATGCATTGATTGGAACGGGCGGGGTTCAAGCAGGTGCTGCGGTTATCGACAATGAAATGCGCGAAATTATTAGTCTGTATGCGGGTTCAGGATATAAAAAGACAGACTTCAACCGAGCTTATCAAGCAGTTCGACAACCTGGTTCAGCAATCAAGCCACTGCTCGTCTATGCACCGTTTTTCGAGAGCGGCCCATATCATGCGGATACACCTGTCAACAGTAGTAATATTTGTATTAACGGCTATTGTCCGAAGAACTTTGGCCACTATCAGTTCGGCACGACAACTGTACGGGAAGCGTTCCGCAACAGCTATAACACGACGGCTGTGCGTTTGTTGCAACGTGTAGGGATAGATACAGCATTTTCTCATCTAGCTCCATTTCATTTCCAGCATGTAGTGGCAGCAGATCGTTCTTACCCTGCTGCACTCGGCGGATTTTCTCATGGCGTCACGCCACTCGAACTTGCCGGAGCGACTACGAGTTTTATTGACGGGATATATTTGACACCGCATGCTATTCGCGCGGTAAAGGACAGTCGGGGTGAAGTGCTATATAAGTGGAAGGATACGTCAAAAGCGGTTTGGTCTCCTTCGACAGTTCGCAGTATACGTTCCTTGATGAAAGAAGTAGTCGTCAACGGGACAGGCGAAGGGATTCCATATACAACTAGCTATACGGGAGCGAAGACGGGAACGACTGATTCGTTTAAAGACTTGTGGACGATCGGCATGAATGATCGCTATACGTCCGCTGTGTGGATCGGCTATGATAAACCAACACCGATACCACGTCTACGTGATCAAAAAATCCATCTGCGTGCTTTTTCCTCTACGATGCGACCATAAGAGCCTTGCAGTTCCGTCACTTCGGATCTGCAAGGCTCTTTTTATTTCACCGGATTCGCTAACGGTATACTGGCCAGCAAGCCGTTATACAGCCTGAAGATAATATAGACAAGTCCCGCCACCAATACACTCCAGATGATGATTTGAAAGAAGATCAAACCCACTGTATGCGTCAACGGCATAAATGGACTTAATTTGTAGATTACATAAATGAAATAGACAAAAGAAGTGATGAGAAAGATTAACGCCAATGTCTTCCAGGATTGAATGCCAATTGCCGAAGCAAGCGCACCGATAAAGTAAATGACTGCGCCAGACTTCGAAGCACTATATGACGCATCCGCTTCTTCTTTCAAGAAAAATAATAAGGCCGTTTCATGAATAGTAACCGCAATCAATTTTAATGCAGCGAATAACATAAAGAATAATAGGGAATACATAGTCAACAAAAATATTCGCAACTGAAAGTCCGATAAAAACTCCCGCATACCTTGATAGAGACCGATTTCCTTAAAGAGGATCAATGTCTCCCCCACGCTGTAGACACCGAACGTTAAACTGAATAACAGTACGGTGACAAAGGGCAAATAACCGAATAAATATGGATTTTTCATACTACACCTCAAAAATATTTTTTCACCCTCCTAATAATATAAGAAGGAAGTCGAATAAAGCAATAATTGGACAACTGTCGTCTATGCAATTTGAAATGTTTTACGCTATACTAACAAATACGCCCACGCATATTGCTATGGGAATTTGAATATGTGAAGAACATGGTTGGAAGGAGGATTCTCTTGGAATTCGTGTTATTGATTTTTTTACCTGTAATCTTCGCAATACTTGTTCCTTTTGCTTATAAGAAAATCAAAGGAATACATACGGGTTGGTTTGTCTTTCTCGTCCCGCTAGTATTGTTCGGCTATTACTTAAGTTTCTTGCCGTTAGTGATGGATGGTGGTCATGCTAGTTCTGAATTAAATTGGATTCCATCACTAGGTATTGCATTTACTTCGTACATAGATGGTCTAAGTTTATTATTCACGCTATTGATCACCGGTATCGGTTCGTTAGTTGTATTGTACTCTGTATTTTATATGGATAGAGAAAAAGAAGATCTAGGTAGTTTTTATGTCTACTTACTGATTTTCATGACCGCCATGCTTGGAGTTGTACAATCTGACAACACGATGACACTCTATTTATTCTGGGAGTTAACATCGATTTCGTCCTTCTTATTGATTGGTTTCTGGTACACGAAGGATAAATCACGTTTCGGTGCATTGAAATCTATGATGATTACAGTGTTTGGTGGATTGATGATGCTCGGGGCATTCATTTTGCTCAGTATCATGGGAGAAACATTCTCTGTTCGTGAATTGATTGCGCAAGCTCCTGAACTTGTAAGTCAACCATATTTCACACTAGCTTTAATCTTATTATTGCTTGGTGCCTTTACGAAATCGGCACAATTTCCATTCTATATCTGGTTACCGGATGCAATGGAAGCGCCAACACCAGTCAGTGCATACTTACACTCCGCCACGATGGTTAAGGCGGGTATTTATTTAGTTGCACGTTTTACGCCGATTTTCGGTACGTCGTCCACATGGATTTGGCTTGTTACTGGAATCGGATTGCTAACACTGTTCTGGGGTTCGTTCTTTGCAGTGAAGCAAACGGATTTGAAAGCGATTTTAGCATTTTCAACAGTCAGCCAGCTCGGATTAATTATGTCATTGCTCGGTGCAGGCGCCATCTCGTATCATGCGACGGCGGCCATGTTCGGCTTTGCGACGTATGCGGCGATTTTCCACTTGATTAACCACGCAGCATTCAAGGGCGGACTCTTCATGATTGCAGGCATTATCGATCATGAAACCGGTACCCGAGATATTCGTAAGCTCGGTGGATTAATGAGCGTGATGCCAATCAGCTTTACTGTTGCAGCTATCGGTTCATTATCCATGGCTGGACTGCCACCGTTTAGCGGATTCTTAAGTAAGGAAATGTTCCTTGAATCCATGGTAGCGCTTCGACACTTTGAATTATTCAACTTCGATACATGGGGCATTATGTTCCCGATCGTTGCTTGGATTGCCAGTGTCTTTACGTTTACGTACAGTTTGTATTTTGTGTTAAAAACATTTATGGGTCAGAAGAAATTCGACAAATTGCCGAAACAACCGCATGAAGCGCCGATTGGCATGCTGATTTCACCTATGATTTTGGCAACGATCGTCATTCTTGTGTTCTTCATTCCGAACGTAGTTGGTAAGTGGATTATTAAACCGGCTGTCATGGCCATTCAACCGACATTGTACGCAAACCCTTCCGCTATCGATATTCATGTCAAAGCTTGGCATGGTTTTGGAGCAGTTGGCCTATGGTTGACTATTGGCGTGATCGCATTCGGTACATTACTTTATCTGACCATTCCAAAATGGCAACCACTCTATCGTATCCAGCCTGATAAGTTATCGTTGAATGAAGGCTATGATGCGTTGATGCGTGGAAGTGAAAAAGGATTGAATCGAGTTTCTCGTCTTTATATGACAGGTAAGATCCGGACATACTTATTGTATATGTTCGCCTTCATGTCCGTTTCGATCATCGCGCTATTGTTCATTAAGGATGCATTTGTTCTTGATATGAATAGTTTCGCAGCGATTACATTATATGGATCGTTAAATGCGATCGTGTTAATCTTGTCTGTCGGATTTGTTGTGTTTGCGAAGTCTCGTCTTGCTGCGATTATCGCGCTCGGCGGTGTCGGGTATTCCGTCGCATTATTCTTCGTCATCTTCAAAGCGCCTGACTTAGCATTGACGCAACTCGTAATCGAGACCGTATCCGTTGCGTTGTTCTTGCTGGCATTCAAGCATTTGCCGGCACTCAGTTCGCACGGTGAAACGAAACGCATTAAAGTAGTCAATTTGATTGTTTCATTGAGTGTAGGTGTGATGGTGACATTGGTCGCCCTATCCAGCCACTCACAAAAAATGATCCCTTCGATTTCTAAGTATTATAAAGATACGGTCGAGTCAGAAGCCGCTGGCGGAAATATCGTCAACGTCATTCTTGTAGATTACCGTGGATTTGATACATTATTTGAAATCGCAGTATTAGCTATTGCAGGGATTGCGGTACTTGGCATGATTCGCTTACGTGTATCGAGAAAGGAGCCGAACGATGAAAACAAATGATGTTATTTTACAAACTACAGCCAAAGTAGTGTTTTTCATCATCTTCCTGTTCTCCATCCACATCTTTTTCGCGGGTCACTATGCACCAGGTGGAGGATTCGTTGGTGGCTTGTTGACAACAGGGGCGATTGTGCTGTTGTTGTTGGCATTCGATTTACGGACGATTCAACAAATTCTACCGTTTAACTTTACGATTATGACTGCGATCGGACTATTGCTTGCATTAGGTACAGCGGCGGGCTCGATTTTCTTTAATGTGCCGTTCTTCACGCATGCATTCAGTGATTTTGATTTACCACTATTCGGACATACGTCTCTTCACACAGCGATGTTATTTGATAGTGGAGTCTACTTAGTTGTCGTCGGTTCCGCCATCACGATTATTCAATCGATTGGAGGCGATGACTGATGGAGTTTATTCTTTCAATTCTCATCGGGATATTATTTACGGCAGCCGTCTATTTGATATTATCGAGAAGTTTACTGAAAGTGATTTTAGGTACTGGGTTGCTCAGTCATGGAGCTCACTTGCTCATCTTAACGATGGGTGGACTTGGAGGCTTAGCACCACCTGTACTCATTGATGGTGTGACAGATTTTGCAGATCCCCTGCCTCAAGCATTGATTTTAACTGCAATCGTCATTAGCTTTGGTGTGACGGCAGTCATGCTCGTCATGGCGTATCGTATGTATGCTGTACACCAAACGGATAATATGAATGAATTGAGAGGGAATGATGAACATGATTAATCTTCTTTTATTTCCGATCATTATTCCTTTCTTTTTCGCGATGATTTTATTGTTTTTCAAAGAGCAAGTGATCGTCCAAAGAGTTTTGACACTGATCGGATTGGCTCTCAGTCTAGTTGCTTCTTTGTGGCTCATCGCGACAGTGAAGACAGAAGGAATCCAAACCGTGACGCTCGGAAGCTGGCCTGCACCATTCGGAATTACGATGGTGTCGGACATGTTCTCTGCCCTGCTCGTCACGACGACAATTAGTATTACATTTTTTGTCGTCCTCTATAGCTTTTCGTCAATTGGTGTAGAAAGAGAAAGGTTTTTCTACTATCCTGCAATTCTTTTCATGATTACAGGAATCAATGGCGCCTTTACAACAGGTGATATTTTCAATATGTTCGTATTCTTCGAAGTGCTACTGATCGCATCGTATTTACTGATCGTGCTTGGCGGCGAGAAGAGACAGCTTCGCGAATCCATCAAATACATATTGATCAACGTTATTTCATCTGCGATTTTCGTTATTACGGTAGCGTATTTGTACTCCATTATCGGCACATTGAATATGGCGGATATTTCGGTGAAGATTGCTGAAATTAATCAACCGGGGATCATCTCGGTCATTGCGATTTTATTCTTGATCGTCTTTGGCATTAAAGGGGCAATCTTCCCTCTATACTTCTGGTTGCCTAATTCGTATGCTGCGCCGCCAATTCCAGTGCTCGCATTGTTTGGTGCCTTGCTTACTAAAGTAGGTGTCTATGCGATTACGCGTACGTATACGTTGTTTTTCGTGCACGATATCGGGTTTACACATCAGTTTCTAATGATTTTGTCGTTACTGACAATCATTGCAGGCTGTATCGGTGCTCTCGCTTACTTCGATGTAAAGCAAATTATCATTTACAACATCATCATTGCAGTAGGTGTGATTTTATTCGGTGTTGCACAAATGAATACTGCTGGACTCGAAGGGGCAATATTTTATTTGATTCATGATATGTTGATCAAAGGTGCACTATTTGTCTTGATCGGCATCATCATTTATGTGACCGGGACTTCTAATTTGCGGGAGATGGGTGGTTTAATTAAGACCCATGCCACGCTCGGTTGGATGTATCTAATCGCTGCATTCGGTCTAGCAGGTATACCTCCATTAAGTGGATTCATCGGAAAAGTGCTCATCACAAAAGGCGCGTTCGAAGCGGATCACATAATTGGCAGCATCATCATTCTCGCATCGAGCTTAGTTGTGTTGTTGTCCGTTATACGGATTTTCATTTATGCTTTCTGGGGTCCTCAAAAGAACGAGTTACCTGCTCGAGACAAAGGCGTTTATCGTCAGATGATGGTTCCAGCTATCATGCTGGTTGTCGTTACGGTAGCGTACGGTGTCGGTGCAGAGTGGCTTATGCCATATATGACGGATGCAGCAGATGTACTAGCTGATCCATCCATCTATATAAATGCGGTGTTAAAGGAGTAGAGGTCAATGGCTTTTCAGATACTTTTAAATTTCTTCATTGCAGTCGTTTGGATGTTCATGTCAAGTTCATTGACACCTTCTACGTTCATCATCGGATATATCATCGGACTGTTGATGATCATTATGACTCGCCGCTATTTCAGAGGGCGCTTGTACATTTGGCGAATCTGGTCTGCAGTGAAACTTGCAACGATTTTCCTAAAAGAGCTTATCTTGTCGAATATTTCCGTGTTATTACTAGTCATAAAACCGGATCTTTCTACTATGCAACCTATGTTTTTTGCTTTGCCGACTGAACTAGAGAAAGATTGGGAAATCACCCTATTATCCAGTTTGATTACATTGACACCCGGTACAGTCGTCGTGCATGTATCGGATGATCAGCGAACGTTATATATCCATGCGATCGACGTGGATGATGTGGATGAAGCAATCGACTCTATTAAGAACACATTCGAGAAAGCCATCATGGAGGTGAGCCGAGGATGAACCTATTTTACTCAGTCTGTCTCGTGCTGGTCATCTTGTCTATGCTCGGATTATTATATCGTGTATGGAAAGGCCCGTCTGTTCCGGATCGTCTAGTCGCGCTCGATGCAATTGGCGTCATGCTAATCTCGGCTATCGCGTTGCTATCCATCCTGTTTGATACACCTTTCTTCATCGATGCGATTCTATTGATTGCGATTATGTCGTTTATCGGTACGGTGTCCTTCTCTAAATTTATTGAGAGAGGAGAGATCATCGATAGTGGATCTGATCGCTGATATTATTATTGTGTTTCTTGTCACAGTGGGGATCATTTTTACGATCGTCACAGTCATCGGAATTTTGCGGTTGCCGGATGTCTACACTCGCGCACATGCCGCTTCAAAGAGTGCAACACTCGGAGTTATGAGTTTATTGCTTGGCGTTTTCCTTCACTTTTGGTGGAATGAAGGCCACTTCAGTGTCGCACTGTTGCTCGGTATCGTCTTCTTATTCATCACTTCTCCCATTGGCGGTCATTTGATGACACGTGCAGCTTATATGGCAGGAGTAGAACCTACCAAATTAACGGTTGGCGATGATCTGAAAGAAGCTGCAAAAAAGCACCGCAAGGAGTCAAATAAAAACACGCCGGATGACAATTAGTCATCTCGGCGTGTTTTTTTAAAAGTATGGATAATAAGGGTAATACGGTTGTGGATAGTATGGATAGCTGTTGTAGTAAGGTGGGTAGTACCCTCCACCGTAACCGTAGCCGTAACCTGGAGAAATAGCATTGCCTAAAAATCCACCAACTAAACCACCTAGGAAAGGACCACCGAAACCACCAAATCCTCCGTAACCACCGCCATAATGACCGCGACCGCCACCATATCCACCTCTGTAATTATTATGTCTTGTCATCCAAGTTCCCCCTTTCCCTCTATCCTATGACCAACTAGAAAGAAGGAATGGGTAAAGCGCCTAGAGTGAATTATTCTTGTGATTCTGTTTCAGCAGCTAAGCGCTCTACAAATGTCGCTAATGTACGGACCATAACGCCAGTCGCGCCTTTAGGGCCAAGCACATGTGGGCTTGCGGCGTCAGATGTGCCTGCGATATCTAAATGAATCCAAGGCGTATCCCCTACAAATTCTCCTACGAAGCCACCTCCGAATATCATATGGCCATCGCGTCCAGGTGAGTTGTTCAAATCAGCAACATCACTTTTACGAATTCGCTTGCGATCATTTTCAGTTAACGGCATTTGCCAAATAAATTCTCCTGTTTCATCCGCTGCTTCCTGGAACTGCTTATAGAATTCCTCGTTATTCGTCAGCGCACCCGTTTTATCGTTACCGAGCGCTACAATGACACCACCTGTTAACGTGGCTACATCTATCAGATACTCAGCTCCCGCTTGCTTCGCATACGTCACGGCGTCAGCCAGTACTAAACGACCTTCCGCATCTGTATTGAGCACTTCAATTGTCTTGCCGCTTAGTGAAGTGATGACGTCGTCCGGTTTAAATGCTTCGCCGGAGATCATGTTGTCTGATGAAGCTATAACGGCAATTACGTTCTTTCTTGGCCGTGACTCTCCTATGATGGCCATAGCGCCCAGAACAGCCGCTGCACCACCCATGTCACCTTTCATGCCTACCATGCCGTCTTTAGGCTTCAGCGAGTAGCCACCGGTGTCATACGTGATTCCTTTACCTACTAATCCAATTACATCTTCCCACTGTTCAGTCGCTTGGTACTTCAGCACAATTAGCTTCGGTTCTTCTACTGAACCTTGATTGACCGCAAGAATTGCACCCATACCAAGCTCTTCCATTTCCGCTTTACCAAGAATGTCGATTTCTAAGTCATAGCTTTCGGCTAATTCCCGTGCATACTCCGCCATCTTAGTCGCCGTCAATAGATTTGGTGGCACATTGACGAGAGTACGCGCCTCGTTCACTGCATGCGCAGAGATCATTCCTACTTCCCCTGCCGCTATGATGCTTTGTTCATCAGCATTCGTAATGAACGTTACTGTAGTAAGTGGTACATCTACTTCGTTAGAAGAGGTTTGGAATCCTTCATACGCATACGAGCCCATACCGATACCCTCAGAGGCTAGGAACGCTACATCCTCACAATGGATCTCTTCATTGCAGAAGGGCGCTGTCCAGACCCCTACGGTACGCACACGATCGTTATGTAGCTGTTTACCTACAGTAGCGAATAGTTCGCGTACTTTCTGTTCTGTCAGTTGTTTCTGATTGCCAACGCCTACAAAATATACACGGTCGTAAGTTTGCTTAGATAAGGCGGGCATTTTTGTGATAGTTTTAAATTTCTGTTGAATATCATGCGATTTAATCCAGTCTGTCAATGAAGGATGGAATGATTCGACGAACTGATCAAACCCTTCTACGTTCTCTGGATGGTCAGGTACTCCTACAACTAGCACCTCCACTTCCTTCTGATTCATTGCGGATGCTGTTTCTACGTTTATCATTTTTTATTCCTCCCCTTTTCTTTACGCTTACCCCATACTAGTATAGACTAGTCAGATTAGCACTTCCAACGACAAGGATTGTTGGGTTTTTACTACGATTCAATACAGATTATGATATACTGTTTGCAAAACTACTAACATAAAAGGAGTGGAATCTCTTGGCTATTTTTGAAAACATACCGCTCCTCGCAGCGCTATTCGCCATTTTATTTGCACAATTCGTAAAAATACCCATTCATTTTTTATTAACACGTAAACTCGATTTCGGACTTATGACTTCCACAGGTGGCATGCCAAGCTCCCACTCAGCCGCAGTCACCGCACTAACAACTGCCATCGCATTTGAAGCAGGATTAGACTCACCCTTATTCGCTGTATCTGCCATCTTCGCAGTCATCGTCATGTTTGACGCAACTGGCATTCGCTACCAAGCGGGACAACAAGCCGTTATCATTAACCAAATGCGTTCTGACTTCCAAATGTTCGTCGACGATCTAAAACACTGGCCTAAAAAAGACAACGACGCCAAAATCCAGGAACTCAAAACTCTACTAGGCCATAAACCAAACGAAGTATTCTTCGGAGCCCTAACCGGCATCCTCATTTCCATTCTTACGTATACGGTTATATTGTAAACTCTAAAAGAAGCACAAAAAAACGGAACTGTCACAAGCTGTCGTAAATCACGACTTCTTGTCCAGTTCCGTTTCTTTTCATCCACATAATCAAAGCATCAGAACATCTGATACCCCATCTTGCGTAAAACCTTCATCACAAATCCTGCGATAATCGCTCCGACCATACCACTCGCCAAAATCACGATATCTACCACATGAAGCGACATTAAATTCGCCCCTAGCTCACTAAACGCATAGCCTGGCTTCGTAAAGTACTCATACATCGCCACATCATCAATAATAAAAATCACGATAATCGGATAAATAATAGCCATCAGCCAAGTCATACGCAATAGCATGTTCAATAAAAAGCCGATACCGAAAAACATAACAATAAATATCAAGATCGATAGCATCACTTGAGCTATGGATATAGTTTGCATGCTTGCTAACCTCCAGTTCATCACCTCAACATTTTACAGGATGATGGGAAGTCTTTCAATAGAATGAGACAGTGTACACACAACGTTCTTCTAAGATGTCATGAATTCTTAAAATCTGACAGACGATTTCCCCTACTTCGACTGCTTTCATAGTTGACTTGTTGGCTATTTTGTTGCATACAAAAAGCACTCGCAAAAACGAGTGCTATTTTATAATCATTTCAGAACGTTAAATTTACCTTTTTTAATCGTGAGTCCAAGACCACCGATCATGAATAACGCACGGTTATCGATCATTTTCTTCATAAATGACGCTTTAGTACCTGTCACTTTTTTATCAAATACGACACCAATTGCATCAGAATCCCCTAATGAACAAACGCTACCTTTTAAATCAGGTACAAATTCTTTAGTTGGGTTTCCTTTCATCAACGCGATGATGTTGTTCGCAATCATATCACCTTGTTGCATAGCGATTTGTGCTGTTGGAGGGAATGGGCGATTGATCGCTTCGTTGATCATCAATGCACAGTCACCTACGACAAATACATCGTCGAATCCTGGCGCACGCATGTCTTTTTCAACTTTTACGCGAGCACGCATGTTTTCGATACCTGATTCTTCGATTAGACGGTTACCACGAACACCCGCAGCCCATACAACCGTTCCAGCTTTGATGAATTCAAATTCATCTTCGCCTTTTTTAATCTTCACGCCTTCAGGAGTTGCTTCTACAACCGGTGTTCCGATTGAGAATTCTACACCTTTCGCGCCTAATTGACGTACTGCATATTCTACAAGTTCCGGATCGAAACCAGGTAGTACCATTGGCGCCGCTTCTACACATAGAATGCGAACCTTTTTAGCTGGCACATCATATTCTTTACATAGTTCAGGTACACGGTTTCCTAGTTCCCCAAGGTACTCGATTCCTGTGAATCCTGCTCCACCTACGATAATAGTTAAACGGCTATCATCTTTTACTTCTTCAGTAGACCATGTAGCGAATTGATATTCCATGTGATCGCGGATTTGACGTGCTGCATTCACATTTGCGATAGACAATGCGTACTTGTCCAAACCTGGAATACCGAAAGTTTCACCTTCGAAACCAAGTCCGATCACAAGGTAATCATATGTGTGTGATCCAAGATTTGTCTTGACACTTTTCGTAGTTACATCGATGCCAGTTACTTCAGCTTCGATGAATTTAACTTTATTGCTATTGATTACACTTGAGATATCGTAGCGAACTTGTTCTGGAGTTAATGTTCCAGCTGCCGCTTCATGCAACCATGTAGATTCATAGTGATAATCATTTTTGTTGATTAGAACGATGTCTGCCTCGTCTGTGCCTAATGACTTCTGTAAATTGACAACGGTCATCAAGCCACCGTAACCTGCACCCAATACTAAGATTGTTGGTCTTTTCACGTAAATCGAACCACCTTTTAGTTTATTAAACGCCGAGTACGTGTAAAATCAATCTAACTTGGTTTTGCAGTGCCGGCATTTAGTTTGATATTAATTTAATCTTACTTTCATTACTTATAGTAGACCTTTTGAGCGAGTATTTCAACACAATTGATATTATGCAAATAATCAAATTTAATTAGTAGAATTCTCCATGGATAATTCTACTAGGTTTTTCATGATTTGTTTATCTCATTTCACTTGCAACCGCCAAACCACAGGCTTTCTTGAGCCTCGCTAAAAGAAGTTCTACAACTATTATCTGTAAGTATATGAATTTTATAATCGTAATAACGTTATCCAAAATATTACTTTTCTTTTTGATTTTGCTTTTTCTCCAAATAATCCAAACGTATTTTTTCAAGTTGTTGTTTTTTATCAAATTGGGCTGGTTTATTTTTTTCATGATACTTCGCTACTGCCATCTTACCTTTGGAATCCAAATGATATTTCCCCATCGTATTCACCTACTTTTATATTATTTAAAGAGAATGTATTCAATACTTTTATATTAAAACTTTTACTACTCTACACTTGTACTATATTAGTGTATCGCTTTATTCGACATATAGCAGTAAAAACTTAATGAGTTCATGGATGAATGTATGCAAGAAATGATTTTCTATAATGCAGGCGACTTATTAAGCCGAGCCTTTATATTATTTTGATACGGTAGTCATTTAACTGCGGGACAACTTTGTCAGTTTCTAACTATATAAAAAAGCCTCTTTGACTTGTTCTGTTGTAGCAACAGACAAATCAAAGAGGTTTACTTTCTCACTTTTTTAGGATGATGCGAGTATTGCATTCCAACTGTTAATCGCATTCTGCAGGTGCGCCAGCTTTTTTAGCTGTTCTGAATGAAGTACCGCAACCACAGTTCGCAATCGCGTTTGGATTGTCGATCGTGAAACCGCCACCCATTAAAGATTCCTTATAATCCACTTTCGTACCTACGAGAATAGCTGCATCCTCTTCTTTCACCACTACAGGAATTCCGTGTGCTGTATAAGAAATATCATCTGCTTCTTTTTCTTGTGCAAAGCCTAGACCATATGTTAACCCGCTGCAACCTCCGCCATTAACGGAAACGCGCAAGAAAGAACCTTCTTCTTCATTGTGTTCCATCATCTTTTTCACGTGAAATGCTGCTGCTTCTGTAATTTCTACTGTATTTGTCATATCTACCACTCACTTTCCACGTTTTCTTTTTATCATATCAATCTTTTTCATCACAATGCAAACAAATAGTCCCCCTACTAGGTCTATTTTAATGTATAATAAGACTCAGGACAGAAAGGAATGATATTAGTGGAAATCAGCCCATTTTACGAGAAGAAAATGCATTGTTTACTTTGTAAAGAGCATTTTCCTACTACTAAAATCCGTTCACGCCAAGTAAGAGTAATCGACCACGATAGCGATTTTAGACCTATTTACATAGATAAGGAAATTAACCCTATTTTTTATAACGTTGCCGTTTGCCCACATTGCGGTTTTGCCTTCACTGATGATTTCGCTCCGTATTTTGCACCTGGCACAAAAGAAATGATCGCTAAAAATATAACAGCTAAATGGCATAGCCGGTCATTTGGAGGCGAACGTACAAAAAAGCAAGCAGTGGAAGCCTATAAATTAGCCTACCTAAGTGCCAACTTCAAAAAGGAAAAGCATTTAACTATGGCAGGCATGATGTTACGTATAGCTTGGATCTATCGGGAAGATGAAAATCTCCCTAAAGAAATGCGGTACCTAAAGATTTCCCGTGACCTATATATACAGGCATTCTCTGAAGGTGATTATATAGGAACACAAATGTCTGAGACCCGCGTACAATATCTAATTGCCGAACTATCTTGGCGTATCCATGATCGTGCAGAAGCCATTCGAAACTTTTCTCGTGTCATTGAAACACAAAAAAGATCGACTGAACCTAAAGTCATCCAGATGGCCAAAGATCGTTGGCAAGAAATTCGGGATGAAGAAGCCGTTCATAAAACAAGTTGAATAATGAAAGCCGTGCAAAGAAGATAAAACTTCATTTACACGGCTTTTCTCTTGGTGAAATTAAAAGACCTGTTCTACTTCTACTACTCCTGGTACTTCTTCAAGTAATGCGCGCTCAATACCAGCTTTTAATGTAATTGTTGAACTCGGGCATGTTCCGCAAGCTCCTAAAAGGCGCAGCTTCACAATTCCTTCGTCAATATCCACTAATTCGCAGTCCCCACCGTCTCGCAAGAGGAATGGACGTAATTTATTTAGCACTTCTGTTACGGGCTCATATAATTTAGTATCTGTTGTCATTGTAATCACACTCTCCTTTCCTTATACTTATTATAAACTGCCAAGCAGAAAAAATCCAATAATGAATCGGAGGATTGACTAATATGTCACAATCACCTGCAACAATTGAAGTTTATGGAGCGGAAATCATCTGCGCGAGTTGTGTAAATGCACCTTCTTCTAAAGATACGTATGAATGGCTTGAGGCGGCAATTTCAAGAAAGTACCCTGACCAGCCTTTTACTATTACGTATATCGATATTGATCAAGAATTAGCAGAATCTCGCCAGCAAGAAATTGCAGAAAAAATCCGGGATGATGAGTACTTTTATCCACTTGTACTGATTAATGACGAAATGATTGGCGAAGGTCATATCCAGCTGAAGCCTGTTTTTAATGCATTGGAATCACATGGTTACCACGCAGGATAAATTGATAATTTGCTTGATTAATTGAGAACACGAAATCTATATATTTGAAGAAGCGACACGTTCTTGGTGAACATGTCGCTTCTTTTGTATGTACTTACTAGCTCCGGAAAATAATGCATAAGAAGAAGCCACCTCTTTTGAAGTGACTTTTACATACCCCATATTAGCCATTATGCCATTTGTACATCCATAGCAAACCAGATTTCATTAGACGTGCGATTCTGCCGGTAACAGTACGATCTGCCAAGTATGCAAATCCTTGTTTCTTTCCTAATGAACCCATGAAGCCTTTTAGTTTTAGCTCCGGCATTTCAAGCATCAGTGGTTCACCCTTCCAAGTAGAGCGTAGTACTTGAACAATTTGTTCTCCTTGTACTTCAGCCAACTGAGCGCTTGGTGCGTGTGGAAGCGCAGCAATATCCCCTACAACGTAAATATTGGGATAGCTCGGAATTTGGTGATATTGATTGAGTACAATTCGGCCTGAACGGTCTTTTTGAACGATTAAATCATCCACAACTTTACCTGGTTTAATACCAGCCGTCCAAACGACTGCGTCTACATCAATCGTATCTTCATGGTTATATAGGACATGTTCGCCCACTTTCGTGATGTTTGAATTCGCAACGACTTCTACTTCGTTCTGATCAAACCATCCTTTGACGAAGTTACTCAATCGCTCAGGGAAGTCTCGTAAAATACGTGGGCTACGGTCGAATAATTTAATATTCAAGTCAGGACGACTCTCACGCAATTCACTAGCTAACTCGATCCCACTTAGTCCAGCGCCTACAATTCCTACCGTTGCGCCACCGCCTAAGCCTAGCAATGTCTGATACGTCTTACGTGATTTACCGATTGTTTGGATACTCAGTGTGTGTTCAGCAGCACCAGGCACGTTGTGATAATTGTCTTCGCTACCTAGTCCTATAACCAATTCATCGTAAGGTAGTGCTCGTCCATCTGCTAATAATACTTCTTGTTCTTCGGGCTTGATCTCTTGAATTTCGCCTTCTACCACTTTCAATTGTTCATGAACTGGAATCGCTACGCGAACATCCGAGTCAGGAACCGTTCCTGCTGCCAGTGCATAAAATTCAGTTTTCAAACTATGAAACAGGGTTCTATCGACAAGTGTAATTTCGATATCAGTTGATAATTCTTTATTTAGCAAACGCAATAAAATTCTCATATTACCATAGCCGGCACCTAGTAAAAGTAATTTTCTCATTATGTTCTCCTTCTATGTCTATTTTTCTCGTGCATCTCATTTGCTATTATAGCAGTTTGTGATGACTTTCACAATATGCCAAGTTCATTGACGCATTTGCAAAAAAAGAGTACCATTTCTAGTAGGCGAGGTGAGAAAGATGAATCCCATCGTGGAGTTTTGTATCAGTAATTTGGCCAATGGTTCCTACCCTGTATTTGAGGCGTTGGAGCGTGATCCGAACGTTGACGTGTTGGAATATGGTTGTTTGAGCTATTGTACGAAGTGTAGTGATACGTTGTATGCGCTAGTTAATGGTGAACTTGTCGAAGCGGATACTGCGGATGAATTGACGAAGCGTATTTATCAGTTCATTGAGGAGAATCCACTTTTTTAATACAAATAGAATGCATGAGACGTTTGGGAAGTGTAGTGCTTCTTGGGCGTCTTTTTTCAATCCCTGATAGATGATGGAATTAAGGAGTAAATTGGTGAGTACGATAAGGTCAAAAGCAAGAGCTTAGGAATAGTGAGTGAGTTTGAGAGTGGTTCGGGATTGAAGCTCCGGCGTCCAGCTTTCGCTCATAGAATCCGTTTGAGCGCTCATAGAACTCATTTTGCGCTCTATTACACGCACAATCCGCTCTATCAGACGCCACGAGTGCTCATAGATTCATCTAAGTGATCATAGAACTTGGATAACCGCTCATAGCCTCGCAAGCTCAACATTATTTACAATCCTAAGTTTAATGCACAAAAAAAGTATCACCCACTCGCATTGCAAGGGATTGAAGCTCCAGCGTCCAGCTTTCGCTCATAGAATCCATTTGAGCGCTCATAGAACACTTTTTGTGCTCTATAGCACACACTATCCGCTCTATCAGACGCCACGAGTGCTCATAGATTCATCTAAGTGATCATAGAACCTGGATAACCGCTCATAGCCTCGCAAGCTCAACATTAATCACAACCATAACTTCAATGCACAACAAAAAGTATCAACCACTCGCATTGCAAGGGATTGGAGCGAGAGCCGTAGCGAAGGACGGCTTTTGCGAGTAAAAGCGAAGCGTTAGGAGCACATCTTTGCACTAAATCCCCACCCCCAACAACTTACCAGCTACTCATTTGCGCATTAAAAAAGTTACCCAGGGAGTCTATGTACCAAGACTCCCGGATAACTTTTTTAGTTAATTGGCCAATCTGCAAGTGAGTTCAGTAGATACGTGGGTTGCTGTGCTTTTTCTAGCACTTCTTCCATTGGTGTGACCCCTGTCGCGACGTACGCCGTGTCGATACCGTAGCGGATGCCCGCCATGATGTCTGTATCGTAGTTGTCGCCTATGAGGATCATATCTTCTTTCTTGTACATCCCCTGCTGCTGGATGAACTCCAGCATATGCGGCTCGGGCTTTCCTACGATGAGTGGCTTTGTTTCAGTTGCTGCTTCCATCATTTTTAAGAACGAACCGTTACCTGGTACGAGTCCCTTTTCGGTCGGGAATTTGACGTCTTGATTGGTGCCTAAGAAATGTGCACCGCTACGTATCGCCAGACAGGCATCCGCGAGTTTGCCGTATGTAATCTGGCGGTCAAGTCCCATTAAGACGACATCGGGATTCGTCGAGGTAATGTTGATGTGCTCGATTTCTAGCGCTTCTCGCAATCCTGCTTCACCAATCATCATCACGTTAGCGCCTGCGTAATGTAGGGCACAGTAACGCGCCAGTGCAGTTGCTGAATTCATGATGTAATCGACTTCTGTCTGTACCCCAAAACTCGCTAGTTTCTCCTGTTGAGCAGTGCGTGTAAGAGCCGCGTTGTTCGTAATAAAGTATGTGTCCTTGCCTTGCGCTTGGCACGTTGCAACGAAATCTACAGCTTCCTGTATCGGTTCAGTCCCCCTATACATCGTGCCATCCAAATCGAAGCAATAGGCTTTATATTGTTTCATCATTCAGTTGGTAGAAACGCCGAGACTGGGCCTAATTCATTCGTTAAGTAGTCACGGACTTGTCCTGGGAATTGTTTTAGTTCTTTGGATGTATCGCGAATCGATGTCTCTACTTTACTTGAGTCGACCTCTACGAATTGACGCACAATCATTGGACGTAAAGAGATGAAAGCTTTCAGAGGCACAGCTTGCTCAGATTGAATGACTTTTTCATCTTCAAGAATATCAATGATATCGTCGTAACTACCTGGATCACGCATGATGAATCCGTCGATCATAGAATTACCTACATCAATAATTCCTTCAATTAAGCCATGTGCAATCCGCTCTAAAGCTAGTTTATTTACTTTGCTTTGCTGCCAGTCCGTTTCCTTTTCAAACGTATTGATCAACTGCTCCATATACACTAATGTTTTATTGATTTCATTTTGATCTACAAAATACATACTGTTCTTCCTCCTCGTATACTTCATGTTTCTATCTTACCATATTTTCAGCCAAACGAATAAAAGCTCCGAGCAAATTTGCTCGAAGCCTTCATTTTTATTGTTCTTCTTTAGGAGCAGATATGGCTTCAGGTTTTACTTCTTCCACTACTTCTGCTTCTATCGGTTCAGGCTTTACTTTTCCAATCTTCTTCAAGATGAAATAAGCGCAGCCAAAGTTGCAGTATTCATAGATATAATCTTGGACAGTACTAATTTTTGTTTCATAAGTGGATTTGGAATTACGATCTTCAAAAAAGCCTTTTAATCGTAATTGTCCATATCCCCAGTCGCCCAAAATAAAGTCATACTTTAACAGCACTTCGCTAAAACGTTCATTCAAGGCCTCTTCATCGAAACCTTCGCGAAACTCTTCTACGATTTCATACTGCGTGTTCTCTAAAATAACCATACTCTGCTTCACTTCCATTTAACTGCTCGCTTGTCCTTCAAGTTTCAGCAGCTCGTCACCTTGGCGCTGTTTCTCTTTAGCCGAAGCATTTACTTGCTCGTCTGCGTGGTAGCTTGAACGTACAAGCGGCCCCGCCTCACAATGAGAGAATCCTTTAGTCATTGCGATTTTACGCAATTCACCAAACTCATCAGGCGAATAATACTTTACCACTTTTGCGTGTTTTTTTGTTGGTTGTAAGTACTGACCAATTGTCATGATATCTACGTCATGCGCACGAAGATCATCCATTGTCTCAATGATCTCTTCCACAGTCTCTCCAAGTCCAACCATCAATGAAGACTTCGTCGGAATCTCAGGATACATTTCTTTCGCACGTTGAAGTAGTTCAAGTGAACGATCATATGTTGCACGCGCGCGAATTCTTGGAGTCAAGCGACGCACAGTTTCAATATTATGGTTTAATATATCTGGTTTTGCATCCATCAAACGTTGCAAGTTTTCTTTATCTCCACCCATATCTGAAGGCAATACTTCAATAGATGTAAATGGATTTTTTCTACGAATTGCACGGATCGTTTCCGCAAAAATAGCAGAGCCGCCATCTTTGAGATCATCACGTGCAACAGCCGTGACTACAGCGTGTTTCAAGTTCATCAATTCAACTGATTCCGCTACACGTTCTGGTTCAGCAGTGTCCAGTTCATTTGGTAGACCTGTTTTAACTGCACAAAAACGGCATGCGCGTGTACATACAGCACCGAGGATCATGAAAGTAGCTGTACGTCGCTCTCCCCAGCACTCGTGAATGTTTGGACAACGTGCTTCTTCACACACAGTATTCAAGTTTTTCTCGCGCATTAACTTCTTTAAACCTGTATAGTTCTCATTGGTGTTTAGCTTAATCTTCAGCCAATCCGGCTTTCTAACATGCTCAGATTTTCTTCCTGTCTCAGGTTTGCATGACAACGCTACCGACTCCATTCTGTTGATAGATTCTACTCATGTCAATGTAACATAAATTCAGATAAGCTTCAATTATAGATGACACAGATTATACATGACAATAAAAGTGAAATTAGTGACGCTTCACTATTTAAAAAACACCTGCAACCAACTAGCTGGCTGCAGGTGTAGATCGTTTACTGTTCAACTTTGAACTTCTTTTTGAACTTGCTGAGGATTGTAGCATAAAAGATGCTGATAAATAGACCGCCCCAGATGATCGTCACTCCGACTAGCATCATAAGGATTGCAGAACCGCTCATTCCTGTATCCATTTATAGCCCCCCTTTGTCTTCATCGTAATCTGATGTAATTCTTGTGTTGTTTCTCCATTTTAATGATGTGAATACAATCGACATCACAAATGCGCCTATCGCTACTGGCCATCCGATCGTCCATAAGAACGACGTTGGATACCCTTCATAGTTTTCAGCAATATTGTCTTTGATTAGGAAGAATAACATAGTACCTAATACGATAGGAGTGATGAATGAAAGTGAAACCTTCCACCACCAGCCAAGTCGAATATCCGATACTGCATTGGCATGCTGTTCGAACACTCCAAGTTTGCGGAATACCCAAGCTAGTAAGAAAACTTCAACTAAACCGATGACTGCGATACCGAATTGGTTAATGAAGTAATCTGCTACGTCTAGGAAGTACAAACCGCCATTTGTAGCGTATAGCAAAGAAATCACTGCTGAGAGTCCGACACCAATAGTTACTGAACGACGTCTTGAAATATTGAATTTATCTGACATACCCGCGATATATGTTTCAGTAATGGAGATTAGTGAAGTAATACCCGCAAGTGTCAGTGACAGGAAGAAGAATGCGCCGAACAGGCCATTTAATCCTGGCATTTGATTGATGATTTCAGGGAACACGACAAAGGCTAAACCTACACCCGCTGTCGCAACGTCTGCTACATCTACCCCTTGATTCGTTGCCATGAATCCTAGTACTGCGAATACCCCAATACCTGCTAATAACTCAACAGAAGAGTTCGCAAAACCTGTGATGAATGCGTTATTCGTAATATCCGATTTCTTCGGCAAATAACTAGAATACGTAATCATAATCGCAAAGGCAATCGATAAACTGAAGAAGATATGTCCATATGCAGCAACCCATACGCGCGGATTCAATAATTTATCGACATCCGGTTTAAAGAATGCATCAAGTCCTACCATAGCTCCGTCAAGTGTGATGGCACGGATGACGACGAATAAGAATAGAAGGAATAGAACAGGAATAAATATTCGGTTCGCCAACTCGATCCCTTTCTTGACTCCACCGATCAAGATAATGTAACAAATAATCCAGACGAATAGTAGTGGCAATGCTACGCCTCCTACAATCCCCCCGACATCTCCTGGGTTATCCGCTAATTTCAGAACGTCACCGAAGAAGAATGCTTCCGGTTCTTTCCCCCAAGATAAGTTAAATGAATAGATCGTGTATTTCATTGCCCATGCAATGATCACGGCATAGTAAGTGGAGATAACGAACGAAACGAAAATCCCCCACCATCCTAAGAACTCTGCCTTCTTACCATTTAAACGGAAGAATGAAAGAGGTGCGGATCCACGATATTTATGACCAATTGTAAATTCCATGATCAGAATCGGGATACCCGCTGTTAAAA
The DNA here is from genome assembly GCF_002743245.1 of Sporosarcina sp. P26b. Taxonomy (NCBI): domain Bacteria; kingdom Bacillati; phylum Bacillota; class Bacilli; order Caryophanales; family Caryophanaceae; genus Sporosarcina; species Sporosarcina sp. P26b. The sequence continues at coordinate 22,535 of NZ_PDYW01000016.1, read as the reverse complement.
GTGCAAATAAGTACGGGATAAAGAATGCGCCACCGCCATTTTCATAGGCGACATAAGGAAAGCGCCAGATATTTCCGAGTCCGACAGCCGACCCGATTGCAGCCAATATAAAACCGGCCCTTGTTCCCCATTGTGAGCGTGTTTCCATTAAACACTCTCCTCTCTTTTTGTTATTTCACAAAACTTGTTACCATTCGATATATTCTGAAAACTCTAGTTCCGTATATTTAGTATAAACAGCAGAATAGTAGATGTCAAAACAAATTTGGACTAAGAATGAAGTATTCTTCACCCTTAGTCCAAACTGTAAAATTATGCTATTCGCGCAGCGCGTTGTTTTCCTTTTGCGTTCCAGTATGTGAATAAAACTATCAACATAATAATAACTGCTACGAGTCCAATCCAAACTGAACCAGTAATTCCTAGAACAATATAACCAATCGCTGAAACACTCGCAGCAACGAGTGCGTAAGGCAATTGTGTAGAGACGTGATCCATGTGATTACAACCTGCCCCAGTGGAAGATAAGATGGTTGTATCGGAAATCGGTGAACAATGATCTCCGAATACCGCACCTGCAAGAACTGCTGCTAACGCTGGTAATAATAGTTCAGGTGCTGCATTGACCATGATCGTCCCTGCGATCGGCATCAAGATACCAAACGACCCCCATGACGTACCTGTTGAAAATGCCATTAATCCCGCTAATACGAAAATCAGTACTGGAAGGAATGCGACCGGAATATTCAATTGCTCTACCATTGTAGAAAGGAATAGTCCTGTATCAAGCGATGCAATAAGTTCCGTCAATCCCCAAGCGAAGATTAAGATTAAAATCGCAGGCATCATCGCTTTTACACCACTTACAAATGCGCGTCCCATCCATGAAACGCTTGCTGTTTCGTTCTCTTTCATTTGTAGTGTATATAACAACATAGCTAGTAATGTAGCTGTAGTACCACCAATTACCAAGGAGAACGGTACATCCGTGTTTTCGAAGATAGCCCAAATATCAAAGATACCTGCTTCTTTATAACCCGTATAAATCATCATGCCAAGCGTTACCACAATCAATGTCACGATTGGCGCAACTAAATCACGTACTTTACCGTGTGTATGCTCTGGAAATTCTTCCTTTAGCTGACCAGGTATTTCTTTATTTTGGTCAAACAGTTCGCCTTCATTCATGGCACGATCTTCATGCTTCTTCATTTCAAAGAAGTCATTATTCGTCCAAGCGAAGAAGAAGACCATGGACAATGTCGCGATGACATAAAAATTCATCGGCGCCATCATGACGAATGCAGTCAACGGTGAATAGCTGACCGCTGCTGTCGTACCTAAAATAAGTGCTAGTTGTCCAATCAAAAACGCGCCCCAACTGGATATAGGTGACACGACACAGATAGGTGCTGACGTAGAATCAATGAAATATGCTAGTTTTGCACGAGAGATCTTATGCTGATCCGTAATAGGTCTTGCAATCTGGCCAACTGCCAATGCATTGAAGTAATCGTCTACAAATATGGCAATACCGAGCGCCATTGTCAGTAGCTTTGCGCCACGTTTTGTACGAATACGCGTGACAGCCCAGCGCGCAAATGCTGCACTTCCTCCGGATAGACTAACAAATGCCGTAATGACACCTAGTAATAATAGAAATAACATAATAAATATATTATACGTATTGAGTCCGCCATCCCAAAATGAAACTGTCATGGCTCTCCATACACCTTTTAGTGTCTCGAACGGAGCAAAGTTCGCTAAAAGTAAAGCTGCTGTAACAATTCCCGCTCCTAATGATAATAATACTCTCCTCGTCGCTAACACCATCACGATGGCGATAATAGGAGGCAAAATAGAGACCCACGTTCCGATCATTGTAATTCCTCCTCTTTCAAGTTGCTAGATAATATCGAAATGCAGAAGATCTTTCGAAGAGTGGAATGCTGACAATATTTTGTATTTCTGAATTTTCCCCACAAAAATAGCCCACTCCACAAGTACTAACGCACGTGTAGGAGTCGGCTGGCCAGTTGAACAAGCAATATGTTAATAAATCATAGTTCAATTGGCTATTGTAGCTCTCCATACATTTGTCGCTGTATGACAGTGTCATTCCTCTTTGAAATGACCCCAACTTGAGAAGCAGACTCTTCTCAAACTTCGGCATTGCTTCCTTTCACTCGCGGTCATAGACGTCACTCTCTCGCTAGGTACTTATAAACAATGCAGCCTCTACGTAAGTCTCGATATTCTTCTGTACTTAGTGTAGCAATAATCGACATCGTTCACAACACCCTTTTACTCGGTCTTCTCAAGTGGAACCTCGATTTGTGCTGGCATTTGCTCCCCTTTCGAATAAATTTGCGGTACCTTCCCTCTAATCAAGCCAATAGCGATAGGGATTTTCTGCTCTACGACACTCTTGCTTGTCGCTAATGGAACGATGATCTGTACATTCACTTTCAACAATAAATTTACTTCTACATAAGCATTGTTAATACCGAATTCTCGTATATCAGTTTCAACATTTGCATGTACATCCCCTACAACATGGAAACGGATAGGAATTTTTGGACCCAAGTTACCAATTAAGGGAATATTGGTTGCTTGCCCAAGTGGAACAAAAAACACGATGCCCTGTTCCTTTTGCATACGATCGGGATTGTATTCAAGATCGCCAAGTGGCGGTAGCATATCCAGATCTCCGCCCTCTGCTCGCTCTAGATGATCTTCTACGAGCTGATGTATTTCGGACATAACTTGGCTAATGATTTCTGCATTGAACTTCGTCGTCACCGTGTCGGTTGTATCGTCGGGGACGTTTTCAATAATTTCATTGACATCATAGACACTGGTAGATCGATTATTGATTGCCTGGCTGATGACGTGACTGGCTATTTTCTGGGTTTGCACTTCGGCGTACTGTGTATAGATCGGCGTTAGTTGTTTGTTGACGGTATAGAAAAATATCGCCACCCCTACTAAAACGGTTGGGATGACAAATCGTAGTATGGTTTTGCCATAATGGTGTCTCTTTGGCCGTTTTTGATTCGTATAAAACCGCATAAAAACGCCTCCTACATCACATTATGCGAAGTAGGAGGCATACATAACTAGCGTTCATTGAAATATTTTCTGCCGTACCAACCGAGTACATCACGAAGCATTTCCGGCATGACATATTCTTTCTTTGCTTCTTTTAATAAAGGATAGAAAAAGCCGAACGTGAACATATCAAGCGTCGCCAGTGTGTAGTTTTCCCCAGGCTTCACTAATCGATTTCCGGCGAATAATTGCCCTTCATGATTGACATATAAATGCTCATGAATCATGCTGCCCATTAATGTACCACGGAAACCAAGCCCCTTGATTGGAAGCTCTGTCCACTTTGGATCAAGCGATTGCTCGTAGATTGTCAGCAGTTCTGCCCCATCTAAATGAACAAGACATGGATTGATGGGATGCGGTAATAAGGAATGTAAGTCACCTTTTGTAATCCATCCTTCCTCTAGACTACCAAGGAAAATCCCTGCATTAAATAATGCACAGTCAGCATCCAAATAGTCGAGTAACGCCCGACCAAACAGTGAAGATAATGGACTATCTCCTGTTAAACGCTGTGATAACGGTGAAGGATTATAAAATACCGGGACTTGTAAAGTTTCTTCCCCTTCAGCAAATAAATCATTCACCTGTTTTATGTCTTCTTCGGACATTTCCATCATTTGCGTTGGGAACACTTCTGCTTTCATATGAATCACTTGATTCGTCATGCGGTCCACATCTACTTGCACATGTCCGACATAATGACCGAACTTTTCAGCAGCCGCGATCAATGTGTCATCAAACCATTCACCGTTTTGCAATAAATGATGTGTATGGCCGCCCAAAATAACATCAATTTCTGGGCATTGTTCAGCTAGCAGACGATCTTCATGAATACCTAAATGGGAGAGGCAAACAATCACATCACATTGAGGGCGCAAGTTACGCGCTACTTCTTGTAATGCTATATGCGGTTCAGTAACACTCCAGCCTAGTTGTTCATAAAACGCGTAATACGGAGCTGTAGCCCCTATAACACCGACACGCACGCCTTCTGCAGTCTCAAACACTTTAGACGTTTTTGCCCAGTGAGGCAGCTCTCCATCTTGATATTTTAAGTTGCAGAGCACTACATCGAAATTCGCATCTTCATATAATGTATTCAACGCTTCCTTGGACATGGTGATTCCTTCATTGTTGCCGATCGTTACAGCGTGGTATCCTGATTTATTTAATAATTCCACATTTCCTTTACCTTCTGTTCCTTCTGTGAATGGGTGAGATCTGTCAATATGGTCTCCGATATCAAATAAAAAACATGCTTCGCCATTGTCTGCCGCTTGCTGCTTACGCTGCGAGAGGAAATGGCGAATTTGCGGCCAGTTTTCAAAATGACTATGTACATCATTCGTATGATAAATGTGAATTGTCGCTACGGTTTCCTTCATAAGTGTCAACCCCAAATCCCTTCATAAATGGAACGCAGTCCAAAGATGAGTAAAATGATGCGTATGACTAAAACCAAAGTTTCTGATTTCATTCTGCTATTTAAGTACGCTCCGAGCATCCCGCCAAAATAAGCTCCTGGCACAACAGGAATCGTATAGAGCCATGGTACGTGACCTAGTGAAATATGTGAAATCGAGTTGACGATGGCTGATAAAAATACCATGAGCATCGATGTCGCGACAGCCACGTGTGGTGGGAACAAGAATAGTAAAATCATGGCTGGCACTATCATCGTACCTCCACCAATTCCGAATAATCCCGAAGTAAATCCAATGAATAATGCTAGTAGAATCGCAAACCATATTGGATAGCCATAGATATGTGTTTTGCCCTGCGGATCAGTAAACTTCATTTTCTTGCCATTGTCAACAAACCATCGAATCGGTTTTAAATATTTTCTTGTTAATAACAGTGTAGATAAAACAATGAGCAATATACCAAAATATAAATTAAATGATTGCAAACTCAAGTTTTTATTAATCAACGCACCGATTATGATGCCCGGAATACTCGCTACAAAAAATAGAAATGCGCTTTTATAATCAATAGTTTTGACTTTCATATATGAAACTGTCGAACCAAGTCCGTTCGCGATCATCATAATGACCGACAAACCGACTACACTCTGCGGCGTAATATCGGGAATCATGCCGAGGTTCAGACCGACAAACAATGTCACTGGAACTAAAATGGTTCCGCCTCCAAGGCCTGCGATGGAACCAATTACACCCGATGCCAATCCAATTAAAGCGAGTACTACAAATTCCATTACTGATCCTCCTCAAACAAATCCATTTGCTTCGTAAGCGGCTGACCATATTCTATGTTGACTAAACTTGCAAACTGTTTAGCGTTCTTGGCTGCATGCTGACCAGAGTTATTATTAAAAATGACAAAAACTTCTTCTGCTTGCTTCTCGAGATGTTTGACGATTTCACTCATACTCTCTAATTCTTTATTGTTATAATCATAAAGATAGCGCACTTTACGCCATGCTTTACTATCCCCCATCGTATTGACCCAACCTTTATCATTCCGTCCGTGGAGACGTAACAGCACTTTTTTATCCGTCGCAATCGGTACAAGTGGCACACTTCCATCTCCCACTTGCGGCTCATCGCAGACGACATGAATGACGTTTAGACCGTTCAAGAAATCCAGTGTCTTCTCTCGATATGCAGGTGAGTACCAAGTTTGATTGCGAAATTCGACGGCAATGGGCAACGGTTGTAATTGTTCGTGAACATAACGAATACGTTCGACGTTTTCCTTCTTGCAATCGAACCAAGGTGGAAACTGTACAAGCACCATCGCAAGCTTACCCGCTTCGACAAATGACGTCATCGACAATTTAAATTGTGTGAACATCTCTTCTTCAGAATCATACGGTAGTTTTCCACGCTGATGACCTGTGATGCCTTGATACGCTTTCACAACAAATTGGAAATTAGCAGGCGTTTCCTCATTCCACTTATCCATTACTTTCTTTGATTGTATCGCATAAAACGTCGAATCTAGCTCAACAATCGGAAAATGTTTACTATAATCTACAAGTTTTTTATTCGCAACTGTATTTTCATTATATAGGCTTGGATGGTCTCCCCATCCAGTCAGGCCAACATGTATCATGGAAAGTCCCCCTCCTTTTACCTTTAACTTAGTGTATCATATCTTATGTATTTTCGGAAAAATCGCACGTGCAGACTAGGCTTTACTCTATTGTATTTCACTTGATGTAATTGGTTTCATTTCCAATTAAAAAAGCGTCTCGAGATAAGATTCTCGAAACGCTTCTTCTATCATTAGCCTTGCCACGCGCTCATTCCACCACGTACATTCGTTACATTCACGAACCCTGCTTTTTTCAGCTGTGTTGCCGCATTTGAACTGCGCATGCCGCTTTGACAGATGACTATGACTTCTTGATCTTTCTTCAATGTCCCCATTTTATTCGAAAGTAGATTCAATGGGATATTCTTAAATTCCTTTATATGACGTCCTGTATATTCTGCCGGTGAACGTACATCGATTAACTGGACGTTTCGCTCATTCAGTCTATCTTTTAATTGTTCAGTCGAAATTGTTTGCACACCTTTTGCAGGTTTCATTCGCCAAACTACTAAGCCGACGATGAGTGCTATAATAATCCATCCCATACTTGGCGCCTCCTATTAGTGAGTCCATTCTATGATGACGAGGATCACACCCATCACCGCAAATGCTATGTTGCCAATACAAAAGCGTGGAAATAACTTCTTTTCCATCTCTTCAGCCGTTTGAATTGTGCAGCCTCGGTTAAATACAATCTGTTTGAATTTATTCATGCGTCGAGTGCAGCTTGAATACTTGCTGGATCAAAGCCAATTATCCATTTACCATTCAGCTGTGTTTGTGGAACGCCCATCTGACCCGTTATTTCCATTAGACGCTCACCTTCTTCAGGATTTGTAGAGACATTGATCGTCTCGTAAGGTACATGGATTTCATCTAGATAATTCGTCATCATCGTACAATAAGGGCAAGTAGATGACACATATACAGTTGCTTTTTCAGACATGTAAAAAACTCCTCTCCATTTGTTTATATATGTATTATATACCCCGTAAGGTATATAATCAATGAATTGATTTAGCAATAGGATGGTGTTTGTCTTTCATATAATACATGCTATTATATAGAGAGGATCAATTACATACGAAAGGATGGAGGAAAATGAGTGACGTTCTATTGCACCAAATTTTGAGCGAAATGAAAAGCATTAAAACTGACGTCTCTGAGATTAAGTTAGATGTTAGTGCACTCAAGTCAGATGTTAGTACGCTTAAGTCAGACGTTAGTACGCTCAAGTCAGATGTTAGTACACTCAAATCAGACGTTAGTACGCTTAAGTCAGATGTTAGTACACTCAAATCAGACGTTAGTACGCTTAAGTCGGATGTTAGTACGCTTAAGTCAGATGTTGGCACACTCACGTCGGACGTTGAAATACTCAAGACTAATGTCGATGTCCTTAATACAGAAATGGTAGAAGTGAAAAAGGAACAGCAACTGACAAATAAACGGTTATCTTCTATGGAAAGTAAACAGGATATTATCTACCAGCAAACTGGATCCTTAATGGAAACACAAACCAAAACCCTCTCTTTACTCGAACAACTCCAATCAGATGTTGAATTCACCTATCAAAAAACCGCGATGAATGATTTAAAAATCAACCGTATTGAAACACATTCCATTCACAAACACTAAGTAGACAAATAAAAAACAAGCGTGTCTGGATGGACATACTTGTTTTTTATCGTAAATCGATTCATTTTTCCCACTGTATTATCTGCTCGCTGTGTTCACTCGATCTCCTACCAACCGATCTTTTGCCTCATTGTATTGCTGAGCCAATTGCGCGACGTAATCTTTTGTAGGTTGTACTTTATCGATAATACCAATTCCTTGTCCACAACCCCAAATATCTTTCCAAGCTTTTTGACCCGCATCCCCACCGAAGTTCATTTTACTTGGATCACTTTCTGGCAAGTTTTCAGGATCTAAGCCCGATGCACGAATAGATGTAGCTAAATAATTCCCGTGGATACCTGTGAAGTAATTGCTATACACGATATCATCCGAAGTTGCGTCTACAATTGCTTGTTTATATTCGTCAACTGCTCTTGCTTCTTCAGTAGCGATGAATGGCGATCCGATGTATGCAAAGTCTGCACCCATTGCTTCAGCTGCTAATACGCTTCCGCCAGTTGCGATAGAACCTCCTAGCACGAGTGGTCCATCAAACCATTCACGGATTTCTTGAACGAGTGCGAACGGGCTTTTCGGACCAGCATGACCACCCGCTCCTGCCGCTACCGCAATTAAACCATCTGCCCCTTTTTCAATAGCTTTTTTCGCGAACATATTATTGATGACATCATGCAAAACGATACCACCGTAACTATGCGCTGCCTCATAGACATCTTCTCTCGCACCAAGAGATGTAATAATGATCGGAACTTTATACTTTACACACAGCTCCATATCTTCTTGCAATCTTTCGTTGGATCGGTGAACGATTTGGTTGATCGCAAATGGTGCGGCTGGTTTAGTAGGATTTTTGGCATTATAGTCCGCTAATTCTTCTGTAATCTCAATCAACCACTCTTCAAATTGTGCAACTGGTCTTGCGTTTAGAGATGGCATAGAACCAATTATTCCTGCTTTACATTGCTCAATCACAGTCTTAGGATTACTAATAATAAACATCGGGGAAGCAATCACCGGAAGACTCATACTGTTTTTCAATTCTACTAAATTCATCATAAACACTCTCCTTTTATCGTAAGCGCTTTCAAAATGTGTTCTGTGTATATCTGTTACTAACGTAAAAACCGTACTCTTCAAAACTCCTACATCGTCAATACATGTATATACATGTATTTTACTTGATTTTTTTGAGTTGTCAATCAATTTATGAATGAAGATTCATTTTCATGTCGATAAACTTTTGATCTCTTCTATTACTTTCTGTAATGAGGCCAACTTCTCCAGTAAATCCATATACTCTGTTTTGCCAATAGAGCCTTCAATTTGTTCCTGTACTTGCATCCAAATAGGCGTAGCGTTATTTAATTTCTCATACCCTACATCTGTTAACGTAACGACTTTTATTCGCGAATCCTGTTTCACTCTCTTGATCTGTACATATCCTGAATCGTTTAAAATATTTAAGTTACGCGTGACGGTCGTTTGATCCAACAACATAATTTCACCTAATTTACTAATGGATATGTCTGGTGTTGCATAAATATTGCCTAGCATATAATATTGGGTGATTTTTAATCCAGTAGGTTTTAACAGTTGGTTGTACAGTTGTGTAAGTGAACCGGATACCGTACGGAGATTAGCACTGGCGCATACATCAATAATATATTTTGCTTGTTCTTGATCCAAATCCTTTTTCACGACACTCACCCCTTCTTTCAAATGTAGATAGCTAACTTTCTAATGAGCCTTGACAATTTATCCAACACTATATTAGGGTACATGTACGCATATTCTTTTTACAGTTGGGTTCATAGCAGTATGCGTTACACTTATATGTATATACATGTAATAGAAGTATATCATGGAAATGGAGGGTAAGAAGAGGATGAAAGAACTTAATTTATTGGACGGTTTGGACTTAAAAGATACGCTGATTGGTGCATTGGGAATTACCTTTAAAGAACTAGATCCAGACAAAGTCGTCTGTGAAATGCCGGTTGGACCGAAAACCGTTCAACCGATGGGATTATTGCATGGAGGTGCGTCCGTGGCGCTCGCTGAGACAGCTGCTAGCATTGCCGCCGCTTTAAACTTGAATCCAGAGACACATTATCCAGTTGGGCTAGAAATCAATGCGAATCATATACGGGGTAAAAAAGATGGCATAGTTACTGCTACCGCCACCCCTTACCATAGGGGCCGCACCTCAATGGTTTGGGACATCCAAATTACAGATGAAGCAGGTAAATTAATCAGTGTGTCCAGATGCACAATTGCCGTTGTTGAGAAAAAATAGGTCAAGCTACTATCTTCACATAAAAAAACCCTGTTCGCACCAGTAGATGCGAACAGGGTTTAATTGTATTATCCGATTGAACCTTCCATCTCGAACTTGATCAGACGGTTCATCTCTACCGCATATTCCATCGGTAGTTCTTTTGTAAATGGCTCGATGAAGCCCATTACGATCATTTCTGTTGCTTCCAATTCAGGAATACCACGGCTCATCAAATAGAAGAGCTGCTCCTCGGAAACTTTTGATACTTTTGCTTCGTGTTCCAATGAAATATTGTTATTCAAGATTTCATTGTATGGAATTGTATCTGAAGTAGATAGTTTATCCATGATCAACGTATCACACTCAATGTTGGCACGTGCTCCGTCCGCATTACGTCCGAAGTGGACAACTCCGCGATACGTTACTTTTCCGCCGTGTTGAGAGATAGATTTTGAAACAATAGTAGAAGACGTATTAGGTGCCAAGTGCATCATTTTCGCGCCGGCATCCTGGTGCTGTCCTTTACCTGCTAATGCGATGGATAAAGTCAAACCACGTGAGCCTTCACCTTTTAGGATGACTGCTGGGTACTTCATCGTCAATTTAGAACCAATGTTGCCATCGATCCATTCCATTGTCGCATTTTGCTCACATACCGCACGCTTCGTTACCAAGTTGTAGACGTTGTTCGCCCAGTTTTGGATTGTCGTGTAACGGCAATATGCATCTTTTTTGATGATGATTTCAACAACCGCACTGTGTAGAGAGTTTGTTGTGTAAACAGGTGCTGTACAACCTTCTACGTAGTGAACGCTTGCGCCTTCGTCTACGATGATCATTGTACGCTCGAACTGTCCCATGTTTTCCGAGTTAATACGGAAATACGCTTGTAGCGGTGTTTCTACTTTTACGCCAGGCGGTACATAGATAAATGATCCACCAGACCATACAGCAGAGTTCAACGCTGAGAATTTATTATCCGAGTTTGGAATAACTGTACCCCAATACTGCTTGAATAACTCTTCGTTTTCACGAAGTGCAGAATCCGTGTCTTTAAAGACAATTCCAAGATCTGTTAGTTCTTCTTTCATATTGTGATAAACTACCTCAGATTCATACTGTGCAGATACACCTGCCAAGTATTTTTGTTCTGCTTCAGGAATACCTAGTTTATCAAACGTACGCTTGATTTCTTCAGGTACTTCATCCCAAGAAGTTTCTGCACCTTCAGATGGTTTTACGTAGTACGTGATTTCATCAAATTTCAATGAATTCAAGTCTCCGCCCCATTGTGGCATTGGCTTACTGTAGAAGATCTCAAGAGACTTCAGACGGTAATCCAACATCCATTGTGGTTCACTTTTCATTCCAGAAATTTCTTCTACGATTTCGCGTGTCAGTCCACGTTCTGAACGGAACACCGAAACGTCCTTATCACTGAAACCATATTTGTAATCGCCGATTTCCGGCATCTGTTTTGCCATTACTATTCCTCCGTCCCATAATTGCTCGTACTATGGCCAAGGTCACTGCGACTCGCCAGAGACTCCCTTTTCCATCGCCTTCCAGCTCAATGTTGCACATTTTATGCGGGCAGGGAATTGCGCGACACCCGATAGTGCTTCTAAGTCGTCAAGATCAATCGACTCATCAATATCTTTGCCTAGCATCATATTTGAAAAAGTATGAGCTAATTGCAATGCGCGCTCTGTTGTTTCACCTTTAATCATCTGTGTCATCATGGAAGCAGATGCCATTGAAATGGAACATCCTTCGCCTTCAAACTTAACATCCTTGACGATGTCGTCTTCTACGTTCATTGTTAAACGGATGACGTCACCACAAGTTGGATTGTTCATGTCGATTGTAACATTACCATTCTCCAAGACGCCTTTGTTTTTCGGGTGTTTATAGTGCTCCATAATTACAGAACGATAAAGTTGATCTAATTTATTAGTAGACATCGTTAAAATACTCCTTTGTTGTGCGAAGTCCTTCCACGAGGCGATCTACGTCATCAGTGGTGTTGTAAAGATAGAAGCTAGCACGTGCTGTCGAAGAAACTTGTAACCATTTCATCAACGGTTGTGCACAATGGTGACCTGCACGAACAGCTATACCATTCATATCGAGTACAGTAGCAACATCGTGAGGATGGACGTCATCCAAATTGAATGTGACCAATCCTGCGCGCTTTTCTGGATCTCTTGGACCGTAAATGGTCAAACCGTCGATTTCAGACATTTTATCCATAGCATAACCAGCTAGTTCGTGTTCATGCTTTTCGATAGCATCCAAACCGATTTCTTCCAGGAAGTCGATGGCTGCACCGAGTCCGATAGCTCCTGCAATAATAGGTGTGCCGCCTTCAAATTTCCAAGGCAACTCTTTCCATGTGGATTCGTATAATCCGACAAAATCAATCATTTCGCCGCCGAATTCGATAGGTTCCATATTATTGAGCAAATCCTTCTTACCGTAGAGGACACCGATACCGGTAGGTCCACACATTTTGTGTCCGGAAAATGCAAGGAAGTCGCAATCTAGATTCTGTACATCTATTTTTAAATGTGGAGCTGCTTGTGCAGCATCCACACACATCACTGCGCCATGTTGATGGGCAATTTTTGTGATTTCTTCAATCGGATTCATCGTACCGAGGACGTTGGAAACATACATGATCGAAACAATTTTCGTTTTGTCTGTAATGGTTTCCCGTACTTTATCAAGTGATAATGTACCGTCTTCTTCTAAATCAATATATTTTAACACGGCGCCAGTTTCTTTTGCGAGCTGTTGCCACGGAATAATATTGGAATGGTGCTCCATATGTGTAATGACGATCTCGTCACCTTCCGAGACATTGGCACGGCCATAACTTTGCGCAACAGTGTTGATAGCTGTTGTTGTACCGCGCATGAAGATCACTTCTTGCGTGGATTTGGCATTAATGAATTTACGGACTTTCTCGCGAGCACCTTCATAGCCGTCTGTCGCGCGATTCCCAAGTGTATGCACCCCACGGTGAACATTCGAGTTATCAAAGCGATAGTAGCGATTCAGTGCCTCAATTACTTGAACAGGCTTTTGTGATGTAGCAGCACTATCCAAGTAGACAAGAGGATGTCCATTGACTTCTTGGTCTAATATAGGGAAATGATTGCGGATGTCTTTGCTGAGCATTAGCGCACTTTCCTTTCAATAACCTCCGTCAATTGTTTTCTAACTCCTGCGATTGGCAATTTGCTAACGACTGGAGCTAAGAAACCATGAATGATGAGGCGTTCTGCTTCTTCTTGTGTAATACCACGGCTCATTAGATAGAACATTTGTAGAGGATCTACACGTCCTACTGAAGCTGCGTGACCTGCTGTTACATCGTCTTCATCGATGAGTAAAATCGGGTTTGCGTCTCCGCGCCCTCTTTCACCCAACATCAGAATACGTGACTCTTGCACTGCGTTAGAACGAGTAGCGCCTTTTGCGATACGACCGATTCCATTAAAGATGGCAGTAGAGTTTTCTTTCATTACACCGTGCTTCAAAATGAAAGCGTCTGTATCAAGTCCCCAGTGTACGATTTCAGATGTGAAGTTTTGTTTCTGGTTACCGCGTCCGACGACTACGGATTTCATATCACTAGATGAACCGTCACCTACTAAATGCGTGATGTTTTCAGAAATCGTATTGCTGTCGTTCATCAGTCCAAGCGCCCACTCAATGCGTGCGTGAGGTCCAGTAACACCGCGACGGTTGACATAAGTTGTCATACCTTCTGCTAATACGTCGACTGCACCGTAGACAATTTTCGCATTCGCCATAGCAAATACTTCAGATACAATGTTCGCTTGAGTTGCCGCATGCTCGATAGTAGAAAGATAGCTTTCTACATATGTTACTTGGCTGTTTTCCTCTGCGACAATTACTACGTGGTTAAATAATGAAGCTTCTTCATTATCGTGAATGAAGAGTACTTGCAGTGGATCTTCGATAACTACGTTTTTAGGTACGTAGACAAATACTCCACCGTTGATCAATGCTGCGTGAAGAGCTGTTAATTTATGCTCATCCACTTTCACACCATTAGTCATCAAGTGTTTCTGCAACAACTCACTGTGTTCGCGTGATGCCGTGAAGATATCCGTCATAATAACGCCTTGTGACTTCAGATCTTCTGACAATGAAAGGTATGCAGGTGTGTTATTGTGCTGCACGTAAATGTTTTGTTGTTGTTCGTCATCAATCAATGCTTTCGCTTCTGTTGGCATTTCTTCCAAGCCCGCGAAGATTGAGCTTTCAACTGTATGTGAAGGGAATTCCGTGAAATTCCACTTTGTAATCTTAGTTTTATCTGGTCTTGGCATTTCGAGTACTTCAGCTTTAGCTAGAGCATTCGAACGAAAATCTGCCATCCAAGCAGCTTCCTCCACTTTTGCGGAATAAGAGCGGACGTCTTGTTCGGTCAATGCCAATGTTGTTTCAACCGTCATTTTGAGTCGTCCCCTTTCTTATGCTTCTTGTCCAACAGTTTCGTCTTCGATACCTAGCTCTTCTTTGATCCAGTCATATCCTTCAACTTCAAGTTTCTTGGCCAATTCAGAACCACCAGTTTTAACGATTTTACCTTGCATGATGATATGCACTTTGTCCGGCGTGATGTAGTCTAACAAACGCTGGTAGTGAGTGATGATCAAGCAACCAAAACCTTCACCGCGCATTTGGTTGATTCCGTTAGAAACAATTTTCAATGCGTCGATATCTAGACCTGAGTCAATTTCGTCAAGTACTGCAAACTTTGGTTTCAACATCATTAGCTGGAGAATTTCATTACGCTTTTTCTCTCCACCAGAGAAACCTTCGTTTAAATAACGAGTTGCCATATCTTCTTCCATTTCAAGAACTTCCATCTTGCTATCCATTTCACGAATAAATTTCATCAATGAAATTTCATCGCCTTCTTCACGACGTGCGTTCACTCCAGAACGGAGGAAGTCTGCGTTCGTTACGCCAGTGATTTCACTTGGATATTGCATTGCTAGGAATAGACCTGCTCTTGCGCGCTCATCTACTTCCATTGCTAATACGTCTTCTCCATCAATTGTAATTGATCCAGAAGTGACTTCATATTTCGGGTGACCCATGATTGCTGATGCAAGCGTAGATTTCCCCGTACCATTGGGACCCATGATTGCATGGATCTCATTTGTATTTATTGTTAAGGTAACACCCTTTAAGATTTCTTTGTCCTCAATTTGGACATGAAGATCTTTAATTTCCAAAATTGCCATTCCAATACCTCCAGTATGATCACGTTGAATGGTTTATCCATTCTCTATTTAGTATCATTCTAATCTTAACTCATATTCGAGTTGGTTGCAAATCTTTAAGAATCATTACAAATATTGAACAATATCATTGGCAGCTTGTGGCTGGCTGCGTTTTTCTTGTTATTTATTTTTCAATTGACTACTAGTGAATGAGAATCAACTGTAGATTGGTACATAAGAATTAGATGAGAAAATAAAGTTGATTGAAAAATGATGAAGTTAGAACTTTTTATGCAGGTTGAGTTTAAAAGCGATTGCTTGGGCATAGTTAGTTACTTAGTAAATGGTTCGGGATGGAAGCTCCAGTTGGGGGACGCTTTCCCATGGGCCCGCGGGAAGAGCCGTAACGAAGAACGGCTTTTGCGAGTAAAAGCGAAGCGTTAGGAGCACATCTTTGCACTTCGCCCCCAACTTCCGCTTCCATCCTACTTTGATAGTACAGGTACTTAGATTATTCATTGAACTAAGTATTTGAATTATTGTTATGTTTAAAATTAATTTAAGTTCAAGTTCAAGTTCAAGTTCAAGTTCAAGTTCAAAATAGAATACAATTCTAGCTTTAATGCACAATGAATAAGTTTTACCTGCTTACATTGTGAAGATAAGCGTAGCATTGGAAGTAGATTTTTGTACTCGAAATCCCTACTCCAACACTATGCCACCTTTCCCCTATTTCCTATACTTTTGCAAGTCAAAAAGGAGCTGTCACTCTTCGTCATTTGAAATGATGGCGAAGGGACAGCTCCTTTATATCTCTATACTTTTTTAGTGAAGCGGTCGACGATCATTGCAAGTGCGCCGTCGCCTGTTACGTTTGTTGCTGTTCCGAAGCTATCTTGTGCTAGGTATAATGCGATCATTAATGCTACCATGCCGTCGGTGAATCCAAGCATAGTCGTCAGAAGTCCAGTTGCGGCAACGACTGCACCACCCGGTACTCCCGGAGCTGCGATCATTGTAACACCTAGCATAAAGATGAATTGCAAGTACGCACCAAAGCTAACGTCGAACCCGTTCATCAGCATAACCCCGATTGAACAAGAGACGATGGTAATTGTACTACCTGACAGGTGAATCGTTGCGAATAACGGAACCGCGAAGTTCGTTACGCGTTCTGAAGCACCCGTCTTTTTCGCCTGACGAAGTGTAACCGGAATCGTGGCCGCAGATGACTGCGTTCCGATAGCTGTCAAATACGCAGGCAGCATCGTTTTCATTAACACAAATGGATTACGCTTGTTCAATGTACCTGCCACTGTGTATTGCAATGTCAGCATGATCAAGTGAAGAATAATGATCATAATGAAAACAAATACAAAGACAGAAAGTACATTCGCTACTTCCCCTGTATACGTCATATTCAAGAAAATCCCGAATATGTGGAATGGTAATAGTGGAATAATCACGACAGAAATAACCTTATCAATAATTAAGTTAAACTCTTCGAAAAATGACAGCATCGTCTTACCTTTAATCGCTGCCATCCCAATTCCAAGTAAGAATGCCATCAGTAACGCTGTCATAATACCCATCATTGGATCCATTTCCATTTTGAAGAACGCTTCTCCCGCTTCACGCGCGCCTTCTGCAATGTCCGTCTTCGTCGTTGGATTAATAAAGTTCGGTAAAATATTCGTTGCTGCAAAATAAGCAAGTAAACCAGCGATAATTGTAGAGCCATAAGCAAACGCAGCAGACATGCCTAGTAGTTTGCCTGAACCTGCCCCGAGCTTTGCAATACTTGGTGCGATAAACGCGATGATGATCAGTGGAACTACAAAGTTCAAGAATCCACCGAATAACATATTAAATGTGGCTGCTAAACGAACGAACCAATGCGCAAATCCTTCATGGATCGTCGGCAATAACAAGCCTAGTCCAATTGCCAGGGCAATGGCAATCAAAATTCGCCAAATAAGCCCTAATTTAAACTTCACAATACGTCCTCCTCAAATACACATATGTATTACTCAAACAAAATTAACTTTACCACATGTCGAAAGAATAAAGAAGATTTTGTTTGGGGTTAATGTAAATTTATTTAGAGGTCGTGGGTTGTCTATGAGCGGTTATGGGAGGTCTATGAGCGAATACGGATGCGAATAGAGCGAATAACATGCCCTATAGAGCATTCAAACGCTTGAATAGAGCGCTTAGCGGGCACTATAGAGCGCTCACGCAAATGATTGAGCTTAACTAGCCTAATAAAAAACCGGTAGCTGCAATAGCTACCGGCATTTCTTTGTTTATTGTACTGGAACGACTGATCCAGACCATTCGTCTAAAATGAAGTTTTGGATTTGTTCTGAAGTCAATACTTCGACCAAAGCTTTGATTGCATCACTGTCTTCGTCACCGCTATTTACAGCAATTACGTTAACATAAGGAGACTCTTTATCTTCTAGCGCAATAGAATCTTCCATTGGATTTAAACCAGCGTCGATTGCAAAGTTCGAGTTGATCAACAATGCATCGCCTTCATCATTCGCATATAACTGAGGCATTAATGCCGCTTCGTAGTTCGCATCAAACTTTAGATCTTTCGGATTTTCTACGATATCTCCTACTTCTGCTTTCACTTTTTCTACGTCGTCAGCCAACTTAATCAAGCCTTTTTCCTCAAGCATAGCCAGTACACGTCCGTGATCTGCAACCGAGTTACTGATCAAGATTGTAGCACCTTCAGGAAGTTCTTCAAGTGAATCATATTTCTTAGAGTACACACCGATTGGCTCGATGTGGATTGCACCAGCATTGACGAAATCATAACCGAAATCAGCAATCTGACTTTCTAAGTATGGAATGTGTTGGAAGTAGTTCGCATCCAATTCACCTTCATCCAAATCTTTATTGGGAAGTACATAATCTGTGTAACTTTCAATTACTAAATCATAGCCCTTTTCAGCTAGTAATGGCTTTGCTTCTTCCAAAATGACTGCGTGTGGCGTGTTAGACGCCCCTACTGTCAATGTTGTTTTCTCGCCTTTTTCAGCCTCGTCCACATCTGGTGCTGCCCCGTCCTTGCTATCGTCTTTCGTTCCGCATGCTGCCAGTGCAAGCACTAATACTGCTGCGAATAAACCGAATAAAAATTTCTTCATCTCCACATTTCTCCCTCTCCATTAATGGAATGTTTTATGGTCAACAGGTTACCCTGAAAATCCTATTACCGTTTGTCCAAACGTTTTACAATGAGATCACCAATAATTTGGATGATGAATACGACAACCAATACTAAAATCGTTGCCATGATCGTAACGTCTTCCCTGCTACGCTGGAACCCTTCTAAATACGCAAGTGTACCGAGCCCTCCAGCACCAATGACCCCTGCCATCGCCGTATAGCCGACAAGTGCAATAGATGTCACCGTAATTCCAGAAACCAATGCTGGCATCGATTCAGGCAACAAGACCTTGAAAATAATAGTGGATGTTTTGGCACCCATTGAGCGAGCTGCTTCGATAACCCCTTTATCGATTTCCTGCAACGCGATCAATACCATGCGTCCGTAAAATGGAGCCGCCCCGATGATTAACGCAGGCAATGCCGCATTCGGTCCACGCATGCTGTCAAACAATAACTTTGTAAATGGGATAAGTAAAATAATTAAAATGATGAATGGAATTGATCGGAATATATTCACGAACGCGCCAGTAATAACGTTAATCATTTTATTAGCCCATAATTGTCCTGGGCTAGTCAAAAACAATATAAGTCCAAGTGCGATACCAAAAACGAACGTAAAGAATGTCGAGTATGCGGACATATAGAGCGTCTCGCCTGTCGCAAGCCACATTTTGTCCCAGTCAACATTCGGGAACCATTGCTCAATCATGTAGCAGCACCTCCGTCTTTACTTCATTGGCATCTAAGAAGACGATTGCTTCATCAATGACCGCTGTATCGCCTACCAATTGAAGTACTAATGTGCCATATGCGCCGTCACGCGTAGTCGAAATATTCCCTTGTACGATGTTGACGTCAATTGGAAATTTACGGATTAACTCAGCAAGCACTGGCTGTTCCGTACGCTCTCCAATGAAGGCTAACTTCACTAGCTTCCCTTGAGGTACTTCTTCTTGTAAATGAGCCATCGCTGCATCCGTATCACCAGTATCTGTCACTTGTGAAATGAAACGCTTCGTAATATCAGCCTGTGGAGATTGGAAAACGTCCAACACGTTACCGATTTCCATCACTTTTCCGGCTTCCATGACCGCCACCCGATTACAGATCTTACGAATGACATGCATTTCATGCGTAATCAAAACAATTGTCAGTCCAAGACGTTCATTAATATCCGTTAATAAATCCAGAATAGCATTCGTTGTTTCTGGATCGAGTGCGGATGTCGCTTCATCACAAAGCAATACTTCCGGATCATTTGCAAGGGCACGTGCAATACCGACACGTTGCTTCTGACCGCCTGAAAGTTGTGATGGATACGCCTTTTCGCGTCCTGTCAATCCAACTAAATCAATTAGTTCTTTGACTTTTTGCTTGCGTGCCGATTTCTTCACGCCAGCGATTTCAAGAGGAAACATGATATTCTCTTCTACCGTTCTCGACCACAACAAATTAAAGTGTTGAAAGATCATGCTGATTTTCTGTCGCGCATTGCGCAAGCCTGCACCTTTTAACGTCGTCATTTCCTGTTCATTAATCTTAATACTACCGGACGTCGGAGTTTCAAGACCATTCAGTAGTCTGATCAATGTACTTTTACCTGCTCCGCTGTATCCGATGACGCCGAAAATTTCTCCTTCTTCGATGTCAAATGTCACATCATCTACTGCGACAATTTCTGAACGGTTCAATTGGAACCTTTTATGAACGTTTGCTAGTTGAATCATTTTCCGCACCACCTTTAATTTAAAAAGACCTTCCTGCAGTTGAGCAGAAAGGTCCAACGTATATACATATGTACGTTACCATTTCTCTCATCTATCAAAGCATTACACTTTGAGTGAATTGGCACCATTTCACATATGTGACGGTTGCCGGGCTTCATAGGGCACTTCCCTCCACCGCTCTTTATAAGAGTTACGTATTCAATTGATTATCTACTTATACCATACTTCGAATTCTATTGTCAACTGAGCTTCTCCAGTAGATAAGGTACAGATTGAAAAGCGTAAATTTTTTCTATCGGCTCGCCTTTTCGTTGAATGAGCAAACAAGGAACGCTCTCTACTTCATATTCGATTGCAATATCCTGGACGTAATTCAAATCCGCTTTTCCAATGGGCAATTCCGGTCGCATCGCTTCTATTACCGTTAACATTTTCGAAGCGACTGCACAGGTACCACACATAGGTGTAAATAAATAAAAAGCGGCTATTTGCTCCGCCGCCTTTGCATGTTTCCAGTCTTCGATTGACCAATTATTCATGTGTTCCACCTGCCAAAAATTTAGGATGTACTTTAAAATTGGCGGCAGCTAAAATGCTGGCCAATAGCTTGATAGGCGTCGTCTCCACTTCACGATAGAGACGATCCGTGTATAGGTGTCTAGCTTCCGGATACAGTTGTTTGAACAGCTTTCGAATGGATTCACCTGACGCGTCCGCATCCAAAAATATGAAGATTTCATGTTGCTCGTACGGCTCAAGCAGTTCTTCGATGTGGTACGCACTGATGGTACCATTCGTACAAAGAATCTCTACAGGCTCTGCAAGGATCGGCACTAACCGCTTACGATCCGAACCGCCTTCTACAATGAGAACTTTCAGGTCCATGCGCTTCCTCCTAGAGTGTAAAAAAAACGCTGAGACGTTCCAGCGCTTTCCTTTGTGATGATTATTCAGCTGTCATTTCTTCGTATTGTTCAGCTGTCATTAACGCATCCAATTCAGCTTTGTCATCGATTTCAACTACAACCATCCATGCACCTTCGTATGGAGATTCGTTAACCAATTCAGGGCTGTCTTCAAGGTTTTCGTTCACTTCTACAACTTTACCAGTTAGTGGAGCATACAATTCAGAAACAGTTTTCACTGATTCAACGCTTCCGAAAGGCTCGTCAGATTTCAATTGATCGCCAACTTGTGGGAGTTCAACGAATACGATATCCCCTAGTTCAGACTGTGCAAAATGTGTGATTCCGATACGGTATTTACCGTCTTCTTCTTTTACCCATTCGTGCTCTTCTGAATAACGTAAATCTTTTGGTGTGCTCATGTCGTTACCTCCAAAAATATAATAGTTTATCTATCTTTAGTTTGCCATAGTTCCCGCGTAAAGACAAGATTCTAGATCATTTCTTCCATGTTTCTGCGAATGTTGTTTCATTGAAACCAACGGTCACTTTTTGGTTGTCCGACACGAGTGGACGTTTGATGAGCATTCCGTCTGAAGCGAGCAGTGCGATCTTTTCGTCGTCTGTCATGGTAGGTAGTTTGTCTTTCAAATTGAGCTCGCGATATTTCATGCCGCTTGTGTTGAAGAACTTCTTCATTTCGAGCCCGGAGTTTGCGATCATGCTACGAAGGTCGTCTTCGCTCGGTGGTTGTTCGGCGATGTTGTGTTCTTCGAATGAAATCCCCTCGTTCTCGAGCCATTTCTTCGCTTTGCGGCATGTGGTACATTTCGGATAGCCGTAGTATGTGATAGTCATAGTCGTAATCCTCCTTTTTTTCAGTATAGCAAATAAAGGCGTGTGGATACTAGTTTGGCGTGATAACAATGAGAAGCTGGCAGAGTGCTGGGGTGGGGATTTGCGCTTCGGAGGGGACGCGTTCTGGAGGGCGGGCGGTGAACCACACCCCTTCGCTTCGCTCGCAGGGTGTTTCACCTGTCCCGCTGATCCTCCCAGAGTCGCCCCTCCTACACTCCAATCCCTTGCAATGTAAGGAGGAGACACTTTTTTATAGTGCATTGAAATACGTTTTGTAATGGATTTTTGAACTTCAGTACTTGAATCTAAATAAGTAAAGACAAAACAATAATTCAAATACTACCTTCAATGAGTGATCTGAGTAACCGTACTATCAACGTAGGATGGAAGCGGAAGTTGGGGGCGACTCCCTCTTGAAAAGGTGATGATGACAAGGCTTGTCGCATTATTCTATTGACCCAAAAAGAATTTATATGACTAGTAAAGAGAATCGTCTACCTGA
>NZ_PDYW01000015.1:0-58729 GCF_002743245.1 Sporosarcina sp. P26b | reverse complement strand
CCTTGACACCCCGAATCATACCAAGGGGACTTTTCTATTTCAATAGGGTTCCACTAACCAAACAGGAATGCTCCCGATGGATCAGCTCGAAAGGAGAGACAACCAAAAGAGAGCGCAGCGAACTGGTTGGCTCACCGAGAGCCCATGGGAAAGCGTCCGCCAACTGGAGCTTCCATCCCGAACCACTCACAAACTCACTCACTGCTCCTTTGCTCTTGCTTTGGAACTTGAACTTAAACAATTCCAGAAACAACAAAAAACGCCCCACGTAGGAGGCGTTATGTCTGAGCTATAATTATACGATATACTTCTCTGCTTCGATCAGCTTCTCAGCCGCTTCACGCTTCTTCGCAATCAAGTTATACGGATTGTTACGAGTCAACTTACGCAACGCCGAAATCATCATGCGCTGGTTGTCGCCGTCTACTGCTGCAAGCAATGTCTCTTTTGCTGCCGCTTCGATGCGTCCGAACGCTTCTTGACAGAAGATCTGTGTATAAAGAAGCTTCTGGTTCTCTTTCTCTTCGCCGTTCTTGTTGATCGCTTTCTCCGTACGAAGCAATGCAGACTCCATACCGAATAGATCATTCGCAATATCTGCGATGTTCACAAGAATCTCTTGCTCTTGATCCAACTTCGTGCCATAACGCTGTGCTGCAAGTCCTGCAACCAAGATGCCGATTTTCTTCGCGTTCTTCACAAGCGCCTTCTCTTGAGCCAATGCTTCGTCGCCCACTTCTTCCGGCATAAGCATTAACAACTCTTCTTGCAATGCTTGTGCTTGTTGAAGCAATGGCAATTCGCCTTTCATTGCTTTCTTCAAGAATGTGCCTGGAACGATCATTCGGTTGATTTCATTCGTTCCTTCGAAAATACGGTTAATACGTGAGTCGCGGTAGATACGCTCTACTTCGTACTCAGCCATGAAGCCGTAACCGCCGTGGATTTGAACTGCTTCATCCGAAATGTAATCCAACACTTCTGAACCTACTACTTTATTGATAGAACATTCAATTGCGTATTCAGCAATGGAAGCCGCCACTTTTGCGCCGTCTTTTTGCTCTTCAGGGCTCATCGCCGCGTTACGCTCTTCGAAGTATCCAACTGTACGATAGATCAAGCTTTCTGTTGCGTACAACATAGAAGCCATCGTACCGAATTTTTCTTTCGTTAAGTTGAATGAAGAAATCGGTGTGTCGAACTGCTTACGCTGATT
Organism: Sporosarcina sp. P26b; assembly: GCF_002743245.1. NCBI lineage: Bacteria > Bacillati > Bacillota > Bacilli > Caryophanales > Caryophanaceae > Sporosarcina > Sporosarcina sp. P26b. The sequence goes on along the minus strand of NZ_PDYW01000015.1, from coordinate 57,513 downwards.
CGCATATTTGATAGCCAATTCAAGTGCACGCTTCGATCCGCCGATTGTACCTACTCCAAGCTTGTACCGACCGATGTTTAGAATGTTGAACGCGATCACGTGTCCGCGACCAATTTCACCTAATAAGTTTTCAACAGGTACTTCTGCGTCTTCTAGAATCAACGTACGTGTAGAAGATGATTTGATACCCATTTTCTTCTCTTCGGGTCCTACTGAAACGCCTGGATATTCTTTTTCTACGATAAACGCTGTGAACTTGTCGCCATCTACTTTTGCGTAGACTACGAATACATCAGCAAATGCAGAGTTTGTGATCCACTGTTTTTCACCGTTCAGTACATAGTGTGTACCTGCAGCGTTTAATTTAGCAGTGGTCTTCGCGCCTAATGCGTCTGATCCTGAGCTTGGCTCTGTCAATGCATAAGCGGAAATTTTCGCTCCACTTGCGGAGTTTGGCAAGTACTTCATTTTTTGTTCATGGTTACCGAATAGAACGATCGGTAATGTACCGATCCCTACGTGCGCTCCGTGAGTGATTGAGAAGCCGCCTGCCACTGATAATTTCTCCGCAATCAATGCAGATGAAATCTTATCTAGTGCAAGTCCCTCATACTCTTCTGGAATATCTGCTGCTAGAAGACCTAGATCTCCAGCTTTCTTCAGCAATGTTACAGAGTTTTCAAATTCATGGTTCTCTAGCTTTTCAATTAACGGTGTTACGTCGTTTTTTACGTACTCTTCCGTTGTTTTGGCAATCATCTTTTGCTCATCTGTGAAGTCCTCTGGTGTAAATACGCGACTTGCGTCCATATCCTCAGTTAAAAATGCGCCACCTTTTACGAATTCAGTCATAGTAGTTCCCTCCATAGCTTTAGTCATATAATTTCCCCCTATTGTTTGTCTGTATTATTTTTATAGAACTTCGAACACTCCAGCTGCTCCCATTCCGCCACCGATACACATCGTGACGACACCGTACTTTTTGCCTTGGCGTTTCAATTCATTAATTAATTTCAACGTCAAAATAGTTCCTGTTGCGCCTAGTGGATGACCTGATGAAATCGCGCCACCATTGACGTTCACTTTATCTGTATCAAGTCCTAGTTCGCGAATAACTGCGAGCGACTGAGAGGCAAATGCTTCATTGAGCTCAAAAAGATCGATATCTTCAATAGATAAACCTGCAAGCTTCAATGCTTTAGGCACAGCTACAATCGGTCCGATCCCCATCACTTCTGGTGGAACGCCGCCTACTGCGAATGAAAGGAATTTTGCCATCGGCTTCAAGCCGCGCTGTTCAGCAACTTCTCGATCCATTAATAAGACCATTCCTGCACCGTCAGATGTTTGTGACGCGTTACCAGCTGTTACGGAACCTTTCGCTGCGAATGCCGGACGTAATTTCCCCAGTACTTCCGTCGTCGTGCCAGGACGCACGCCTTCATCCATTTCGAATAAAACCGTCTTTTCCTGATACTTGCCGTCTGCATCGACAAAACGCTTCGTTACTTCAACAGGTACAATCTCATCAACAAATTTATTTTCTTTGATTGCCGCTTCCGTACGTTTATGTGATTCGACTGCGAACGCGTCCTGATCTTCACGTGAGATACCATACTTTTGCGCCACTTGCTCGGCTGTATGTCCCATTCCCATATAATATTCAGGCGCTTCTTCTGCTAATTTAAAGTTTGGACGAATCGTGTTTCCCATCATCGGAACCATACTCATCGATTCAACGCCACCTGCTAAGACAGCTTCTGAGTGACCGAGCATGATTCGCTCTGCTGCATAGGCGATCGACTGTAAGCCAGATGAACAAAAGCGGTTGACCGTTACGGCTGGTGTCGTATCCGGTAACCCTGCCAATGCGCCAATATTACGCGCTACGTTCATTCCTTGTTCCGCTTCAGGCATGGCACAACCGATGATTAAATCATCGATCGGTCCATCATAATTCCCTGCACGCTTCAATGTTTCCTTTATAGTCAACGCCCCAAGATCATCCGGACGGACAGTTGCCAAAGAACCTCTTCCTGCTTTTCCAATCGGTGTTCGAGCACCGGCTACAATTACTGCTTCGCGCATTCTGTTTCCTCCTTTAACTATCTCTCATCAGTTACGTAACGGCTTACCCTTGACCAGCATATGCTGCATACGCTGCTGTGATTTCGGTTCTGCTACTAAACTTAAAAATGCTTCGCGTTCTAAATCAAGTAAGTACTGCTCATCAACACGTGTGCCGTACGGGATTTTTCCGCCTGCTAGCACGTACGCGAGTTTCTTCGCAATTTTCAAATCATGTTCGCTAATGAATCCAGAACCGTACATGCCTTCAGCTGCTAGCAATAATGTCGCATAGCCCGAATCGCCTGTTACAGGAACTTTCGCTCGCTTTGGTGCAACGTAGCCTGCTTCAAATAAAGCCAGTGCTGCTTGCTTCGCATCATAAATCTGGTGATCTGGATTGACACTTATGCCGTCTGCAAAGTCGAGGAAGTTATTCTCTCTTGCTTCGTCAGCCGATGTTGAAACTTTCGCCATCGCGATCGATTCGAATACTTTATTCGCAATATGTTGATAATCAGTAGGTACACCGTTCGGTAAACCTTTCAGATGCTTCTGATACAAGTTGACGTTTCCGCCACCTCCAGGAATCAAGCCTACCCCTACTTCAACAAGTCCCATATACGTTTCCATAGATGCCTGAATATGTGCAGCTGGAAGACAAACTTCCGCCCCGCCACCTAGCGTCATCTGGAATGGTGCCACAACAACCGGCTTGCCACTATATTTAATCTTCAACATCGCATTCTGGAATGAACGGATGACAAAGTCGAGTTCAAAGATATTATCATCTTGCGCTTCCATTAAAATCATGCCTAGGTTTGCGCCGACACAGAAGTTTTTCCCCTGATTCCCGATCACAAGCCCTTTGAAGTTCTTCTCCACTTCATCTACCGCGAAGTTGATCATCTGAATGATGTCTAGACCAATAGCATTTGATTGTGAATGGAATTCTAGTAGAGCTACGCCATCGCCAAGATCGATCAAGCTTGCGCCAGAATTTTTCTTGATCACGCCGTGCTTTTTCTTATACTGCTTCAAGTTGATAGCTTTCTCATTTACTTGCACAACCTGATAGTCCGAGCCGTCGAAGTAGTACGTGTCGCCATCCTCTTCTTTATAGAAAGTTTCATAGCCTTTATCGAGCAATGACTGAACGAATTCAGGAATTTCCTTACCTTCTTCTTTTAGCATGTCAACAGACTTCTTCACGCCGATTGCGTCCCAAATTTCAAACGGTCCTTGCGTCCAGCCGAAGCCCCATTTCATTGCGTTGTCGATCGAAACGATATCGTCAGCAATTTCTCCATGAAGTTGGGCAGCATATAGCATTGTCGGTGTTAATGTATTCCAAAAAATCTCGCCTGCACGATCTTTTGCATACAGCAATGTTTTCACTTTGTTAGCTAGTCCTTTTTGCTGTTTTGCCATTTCGATTGAAGGCGCTTTCATTTTCTGTGTAGGAATATATTCTAATGTCTTCATATCGAGTTCAAGAATATCTCGGCCTTCTTTAACGTAGAAGCCTTGTTTCGCCTTCGCACCGATCCAGCCATTATCAATCATTTTCGTAACGACGTCTGGCAGTTCGAAGATTTTTTGCTCTTCACCTGTCGTTTGATCGTAGACGTTTTTCGCAACGTGCATATACGTGTCTAGTCCCACTACATCCAATGTACGGAATGTTGCGGATTTCGGACGACCGATCAATGTACCTGTAATTGAATCGATTTCTCCGATTGTATAACCGCGTTCTAGCATTTCATGCAATGTCACTTGTAAACCATACGTACCGATTCGGTTGCCGATAAAGTTTGGTGTATCTTTCGCAATGACGACTCCCTTACCTAAACGATCCTCACCGAACACTGTCATGAACTCGACAACTTCAGGTGATGTGGTTTTTGTAGGAATAATCTCAAGCAATTTTAAGTATCTTGGAGGATTGAAGAAGTGTGTGCCAAGGAAGTGTTTCTGGAAATCTTCCGAACGTCCTTCTGTCATCGCTTCAATACTAATACCCGATGTATTGGATGAAATGATGGTGCCTGGCTTTCGCACATTTTCAATCTTTTCATATAAACTCTTTTTAATATCAAGGTTTTCTACGACGACTTCAATGATCCAATCTACGTCTTTCAATTGATCCAAATGGTCCTCGAAATTTCCTGGTGTAAGTAATGCTAAGCTTTTCTTCGTTGTCAGAGGTGCCGGCTTTTGTTTTTGTAATTTCTCCAATGCTGTAGCCGCAAACTTATTACGGAACTTTGGATCGTCATACGTTAATCCTTTGGCCTCGTCGTCTGCACCTAATTTCGGTGGTACGATATCCAATAAAAGTACGGGAATGCCAATATTCGCTAAGTGTGCTGCAATACCAGAACCCATAACTCCAGATCCTAAAACTGCCGCTTTTCTAATTTGATAAGTCACGTGCAATCCTCCCCTTATGTTCTTTGAATGAACACTCATTCATTTATAGCGTAAAAAAAATACGCATTGCCTATAATTGCTAGTATAAATCATTTGAAACTATTTCGCAATATTTATTTCATATTTAATCTGACTTTTTAAAATAAGCACTTTAATTCCCAATGCTTTAGAATCATTGTACACTATTCATTGAATGGAGGCGATAGAAATGAAAGAAATTAAAACAGCAAGTGAGTTTGAAGAAATCATTGCGAGCGACAAACCAGTGCTTGTGAAGTTTGAAGCTGGCTGGTGCCCTGACTGTAAGCGTATGGACATGTTCATCGATCCAATCGTTGAAAAATACGATACATACACATGGTATGATGCGGATCGCGACGTTATTCCTGAAATCGCTGAGAAGTATGAAGTCATGGGTATTCCAAGCTTGTTAGTCTTCAAAAATGGTGAAAAGCATGCACACTTGCATAGTGCGTTTGCGAAGTCACCTGAACAAGTTATGGCGTTCTTAGATGAAGTAAAGATCTAAAGATGGTAATAAAAATGCTGAGAGCCTCTAGGTTCTCAGCATTTGTTTTATAGTTTAGTTTGAAGGTCTAAGAGTGGTTGCGTGGCGGCTATGAGCGGTTAACACGGCTGATAGAGCGCTCAACGGCCTGGATAGGGCGGTCGCGCGGTTGGCTAGAGCAGTCTAACCGGTTACATAGAGCGGTCACGCGGATTCATTGAGCATTTCAGCATTCCCAGCCCCATAACATACCCACTAAAAGGAGGCATTCAGCATGTCCAAATACATAGAAGTGAAAGGCAAATCACAATATGATCACGACATTGAACCACGCTATCGTCCATCGGCTTGCGGGCCTGTTACAGCGTATGTATTGTTGCGCCATTTCTTTCCCACCGAACAAACTCCTTCTATTAATGAGCTGTATCGAACATTAGGTAGTACGAAGATTGGTTTGCCTACTTGGCGGTTTGTTCGTAGGCTGAACCAAATGCTCGGCTCGCAATGGAATGTGAAAGTTTGTACTGTACAGCAGGCAATTGAACAGATCGATGAAGACCGTCCTGTTGCGTTGAAATTTGATAAATGGTTCAAATTCAAATGGCGTAGTCGTTTTTCATTCAATTACCACTGGGTCGTAATGGTTGGCTATGAATATGTAGACAATCAACTGCTTGTACTCGTTCATGATCACGGTGGCAGAAATAGCGCGAGCCGTGTACGCTCTATCCCTTATGAGCCGAATAAAAAGATTTTGACGTTTGTTACGATCGAACCGTTAAAACGGTGAAACCGGTAGGCCTTGTTTTGCAATCATGGAGTAGCCCTGTTCTTCCATTACTTTGGCGGTTTCTACCGTGAACTCGGGAATGATCAATTCTTCTAGCGGATCATCCAGCTTGATTTCACAATGAATCGTTGCGAGATCTCTTGATATCATCAACATCTCTTCTTCTGCGTTTAGCTTCTTTTGCAAACCTGCCGTTAAGTTTTCTTTCGCTGCAAGCACGCCATCGACCGAACCATACTCCTGTATGAGCTTCAATGCCGTCTTCGGTCCAATCCCCTTCACACCAGGATATCCGTCGCTCGAATCTCCAGTAAATGCTTTCATATCAATAAATTGCTTCGGCGTAATTCCATACTCTTCTATAAAACGAGCTTCCGTGTATTCATCATACTGCGTGAATCCTTTTTTCGTTAGCGCAATCGACACATCCGGTTTCAACAACTGGAGTAAATCTTTATCCCCCGATACTACGGTCAATTTGGCTTCGTCTTTCCACGTTTCAACTAGCGAACCAATCAGATCATCCGCTTCCATGTTCTTAATTCCATAACTCTTCCATCCTAGCGTTTCCGATACTTCGCGTGCCATATCGAACTGTGGAATTAATTCTGGTGCAGGTGCTGGGCGATGCGCTTTATAGTCTGCGAATAATTCATTACGAAATGTTTTCGATCCCATATCCCAGCACACCGCCAAATGTGTCGGTTGGAAAATCGAGATGGCACTCATCGTGTGACGTGCAAACCCTTGTACCCCGTTCGTCGGTACATCCATTGCATTGCGGAAAAACTGACCACTATGTGCCGTTGCAAAAAACGAACGGAACAAGAGCGCCATTCCGTCTACTACTAAAATATGCGGTTTATTTTCATTCATTATAGTCCACTTCCTTCACCTATAGTTTAGCACAGCTGTCGAAAGAAGAGAGAATAAGGTCAAATGACTATCAGGCTGCATATGATAAAACGAATAGAAAAAGGAGGCGTAATGAGTTGAATCCACAAGATGAATTTATGTGGTATCCACAATACACAGATCAAAATTGGCAAGGTGCTGATCCACAAGGCTTCTCTACAGCGCAATCGTTTTCACCTTGGCAACCTTGGTTTTCAGGATCACAAGGTTTTCCAGGTATGCAGTGGTTCCCAGGTATGCCAGGATTCCCGGGGTCATCTGGTTTTCCACAGCAACCTAATTTCCCTGGACAGCAACCCGGTAGACCAGGAGGCAATCAAGGGTCACCCAATCAAGGTGGGCAGGCGGCCGCTCCTACTACTCCGCCACCGAATCAAGTTCCAAGTTACCCGGAATTCCAGACGTTCGCGGTAGATCCAGGTGCCATTGCGGGTTGCTTGTATCGCTTTACGTATGTATGGACATCTCGACGCAATGGATTCTGGTTCTACCCGACATTCGTCGGTAGACAATCCGTAGCAGGTTTTCAATGGAACGCGCGAAGATTCCGCTGGGAGTATATCGGTATTGACTTACAACGTATCGATCAGTTTCGTTGTGTTTGAAACAAGTAGAAAAGAAGGAGTGATAGTTTGAGTCAGCAGAATGAAGGTATGTGGTATCCGCAGTTGCCTGATGGTTATCCAGGGCGACAGCAAGAGACGTATCAACAGCATCAACCGCAACATGGTCAATATCCACAACATGGGTGGCAAGGTGGAAATACCCCTGGTTATCCGCCACCCAATCAACAGAATCCTCAATGGCCACCTGGTTATCCAGGACAGCAGCCAGGATATCCTGGGCAACATCACGGGCATACACCACAACCAGGATATCCCGGGTACCCTCAACAACCTTCATATCCAGGGTATCCTAGTCAACCAGGACATCATCAACAGCATTATCCCGGACAGCAGCCAGGTCATCAGCATGGCCAGCCAGGTCATCAACACGGACACCAAGGTGGTCAACCACAACAAAGTGCACCGACTTTTGCTCCACCAAGCCAAACGCCGAGTTATCCCGATGCCCATTTACGTGCAGTCGACCCAGGCGGAATAGCCGGATGTCTGTACCGTTACACGTATGTATGGACTTCGCGGAATAATGGATTCTGGTACTATCCAACATTCGTTGGCAGAACTTCGATTGCCGGCTACCGATGGGATCCACGCCATTACCGATGGGAGTATTATGGATTAGATTTAAAGAAAATCGATTCGTTTAGATGTACGTAAAATGAAATTTGAACACATATAACATCTCAACAAAAAACCTGACTATTTGTCAGGTTTTTGTCATTTCCTTTTCATACCACGAATGATCTCCTTCACGTCTGCCCCTACCCGTGTCGATTCCGTGATTTTCTGCAAAGCTTTATTATACGTAAACAAATCCAATGAGTGATCCCCTGTTAAATACTTCATCGTCTGATCGGGCAACTTCACAAAACAAATAGATAGCGCCCATGCAACTGCCATTTTTGCATAATATCCCTCATGTTGTACATCATCTAGTAAATCAAGAACTCTGTCGATATAGTCAGGTTCAATATAATAATCAAGCAACATGACTATACCGAAGCGGAGTTCATACTCCTTGTCGGAAATCAGATACGGTTGAAGGAATGACCATACACGTTCTTTATTTTGCTTGGTGAATTTTAACCCTGTACAAAAACTGTCGCAAACAGACCAGTTATCTATTTTGGGTACAAATGTCTCTACATACGTCAAAAGTTCCTCTACATCCGCATTTGCATATCCAATGACTAAACCTTGTAACATCACTTCTTCAAAGTACTCGTCATTCGCAGTTTGCAAATATGTCCGCCAGTCACCTTTTGCAATCTCCTTTGCAAGTTTGCGGAGTTCCGGCATGCGCACTCCGAGTACATTATCGATATTCGGTATGAGCGCGGATATAAACTTCTGATAGCTAGCCTCTTGTAGTTCAAAAATTTGTTTTCTGATCGTGTCTTGCATAAAGTATCACCTTTTACGTTTTATTTTTTCGGTTCAATAATAGGTAGTGGTCTATTGACTAGTTTAGGTGGGAGAGGTGTGATAGTGCAAAAGCAATTGATATTGACTATGATACAGCTTTTTGTCTTCTTGAGGGAGTAAAGTTCTTCGCAGTCTTCCACTGGATTCCCTTCCATATCGACTGGCTCGAGTAAGGTCAGAGTCGCGCAACATGTATCTATATCGATTTTTTCCAATCTGAAATATGGAGTCTTTATACATTGATAGTGAGCACTGAACGGCTTTTGTAATGTACAGTCATGCAGTGTAAAGGGGATTGTATCGTAGACAGGTAGTGAACAGACAAATTGTAATCCATGGCCGAATTTCTTCATCATCTCTTGTTCTTCCAGTAATTTTTTCATTGCTAGACAAATCACACTAGGTTCATTCATCATTTTCCTTCCCTTCATATATACGTATCTCTTATATATATGCCAAAGTAGAATGACAGGTTAGGTTTGGGCAAGCATGAATGGATAATTATTTGAAACCTTATTAAGTTGATTCATTTTTCTTGGCGACATACATGGCATAAGGAATATGGTTCTTTGCTATAGCGAGTATGAAATCTACGCATCCAGGTCTCCAATTCACCTCGAAGATCCATAGCTTATTATTTTCATCGACACCTATATCAATACCAAGCTCATCGAATTCCACGTCATAAGTACTTTCGAATTCATTCGTGAAGTGCTCAGCAAATTCCTCTAAAGTTTTTTTCATATTCATCCACTCATCGTCAAATTCTCTTTGTAAAAATGATTTAAACTCGCCCTTACTACCGCCACGTGAAAGATTACTAGTTACTCGATCCATCGTACCTATCCGAGGGAAAATGATTGGAATTACCCATTTACCCTCTCTGTCCTTTTGAACATGCAGTCTAAAATCATACGGATTCCCATCTTTTGTTCGGCATAATATATACGGCTGAACCAAATAGTCTTCCTCACTGAGTAAGTTTTGAAGTTCGGAAATAAGTTGTTTTCGATTTGTAGTTGTCTTCTCTGTATCAACTACTTTATGAAACTGCTCTCCATCTTGCTCTATGAACCAAATTCCCTTCCCCTGACTGCCGGATACTGGTTTGATAATTACTTTTTTATATTTTGTCAAAGCCTCTAATACATCCTTCGGTTGATCCACCCGTATAGAAGGGATCAAATACTCCTCAAATCCTGACATTTGACTAATTCTCTTATAGACACTCATTTTATTGCCAACTGGTTGTGAAGTGAAAGGAACCATTTCACTCAATTTATTGTAGACGGCGTTATCTTCATCGGTTTTCATCCCGTATGAATTGAAAATGACATCCGGGAACAACAATTCTTTTTGAATCCATTCGCCCTCTTCATAAACATAACCTGAAATTACTTTTGTCGTAAAATTAACATCGCGTGGTGAAAAGTAATAAAAATTTATTCCTTCCATTTTAGCAACAGCTGCCCAGGCGAAAGCTTTATCTACTTTGCTTGGGTGTTTCTTTGAATGCAACATTCCTACTGTAATCATCTGCGCTCACTCCTCATTCGTTTCTATATAGAACTTGATATTCTGCGCTGCATGCAAGGCATTTTGTTTCGCTTTTGATGCTGAATCGCCCGAAGCTATGACGTAACCATATCGATTTCCCATCGAAGTGGGTGGAGTCATGAACGTGCCTTTACGTGGCTTCACGTAGACTTCACGCACACCTTCATACATCATGGCATTGTTTTTTCCTGTCACTTTCAGTAATGTACCGTAAGCATTCACGGTAATATAATGCGTATAAATATGATTTTCGTGCCTTTTCTTTAAATTCATTTCTTCACCGATAAATAGCTTCAATGTCTCTTCCATCAAATTGATTCCATATGCCTCTTCTATCATACGATTCATGGCACCGCCTGAAATTCTTGGGTTCAATTCAATCAACTTCCAGGTATCCCTGACATATCGTAGTTCTAGGTGGCAGGCTACATTTTTCGCTCCGAGATCTTTGCAAATGGATTCCACTGTTTTGAAAAGCTTGTCATATAAGCTTTTCTCTAGTGTTAGTTGAAAATCATAACCGGTAATGATGAACTTCAAGTCTTTTTGAATGTCCTGTTTAATCACTGCAACTAGGTGGTGCTCCCCGTCAACCACTACAAGTTCAACTAAATATTGAGGTCCATCCAAGTATTCTTCAACGACAATTTGCTGGCCAGGGTGGACTTTCAACATGCCCTTCATGACACGCATCATTTCTTTTCGATCTTCAACGAGATATACGTCTCTTGATGCCTTTGAAAGTGGCGACTTGATGATGAGGGGAAATACCTCCTGTTCGATGATGAACTGTTTCAAATTTGCCGATGTTTCATAAATCATAAACTTAGGTGTCGCTTCGTTCTTGGCTAATGCTGTTCTAGTTAATACTTTGTCCTCCATTTTCAGATAGGCATCAGCGGAAATTTTCGAATCGCAAAATTCATTCGCAAGATGGGCAGTCATCGAAACAAATGGATCTACGAAACTGAAAATCCCTTTCAACTTCATTCCCGACTTCTGTAATGAATGAATCTGTTGACGAATCACCACTTCCGTTAGGCTGTCAACATGAATCATATGTGTAACTTCGGGAAACTCTTCCCTTTGCTCGAGATACTTCATATTCTCGGTTAGCAAGACCGTTACATAGCCTATCCTTTCCGCAGCCTTTATGGCCTCTCTGCTCGAACCACTCTTCGTGGTTTCCACAAACAAAATACTATCCATTTCACACTCTCCTTCGTCAAAGCCTGTTATTCATTTGCATATGTTAATGAAAATACAAACAAAACAGTCACTTATTTTGGCGTTCTTTTAATCATATGAAAGAGTACAGCTAGTCGGATAGGCCTTCGAACATGCGTATATATAGTTTTTTGCATCTGCGAAGTATTGAATGAAAAAAGAATAATATGAAAACTATTATTGAATTGTTCAAATTAGCAAGTATAATAGTATAATGTCCGCTAGAATAGTTATAAAATTCTAATCAATGGAACTACTTTTAACCAAATGAATTCAACATATAAGGAGAGAACAACTATGACAGCAACTACTGAGAAAATCGTCCAAGCCCTGAAAGAGGTATTAACCGATGAACAAGTGACGATCAATGAAACCGTGCGCGAACTTCATGGTAAAGATGAGTCTTACCATACGATGAAACTTCCGGATATTGTGGCGTTCCCTTCGTGTACGGAAGACGTAAGCAACATCATGCGCGTCTCGAAGGAACTGAACGTTGCGGTCATTCCATTCGGACTTGGCTCAAGTCTAGAAGGTAGTGTCATCCCAGATAACGGTGGGATCACAATAGACTTTTCAAACATGAACGCGATTCTAGATGTGCGCGCAGAAGATTTCCTTGTTACTGTACAACCGGGCGTTACGCGTACCCAATTAAATAAGGAACTGAAGAAACATGGGTTATTCTTCTCTGTCGATCCAGGAGCAGACGCGACACTTGGTGGCATGGCTGCAACGAATGCTAGCGGTACGACTTCTGTCAAATACGGCGTCATGCGCGATCAAGTACGTGATCTGGAAGTCGTTACGGCTGACGGAACTGTTATACATACTGGTAATAAAGCAGCTAAATCTGCGTCAGGTCTCCATTTGAACGGATTATTCGTCGGCTCTGAAGGAACACTTGGTTGCTTCACTGAGCTGACATTGCGCGTCTATGGTATTCCAGAATTCACAACGGCAGCTCGCGCATCCTTTCCTTCTGTAAAAGATGCGGTAGAAGCCGTAGTATCCATCCTGCAAGCTGGCATTCCAATCGCGCGCGTAGAATTAGTCGACGAACCATCGATGCGTCAAGTAAATATATTCAGTGAAACGGATTATAAAGAACAGCCAACACTATTCCTAGAATTCCATGGCAATGAAGCCGGACTTCAACAAGATGTCGAATTCACGAAAGAAATTGTGGCGGATCATCACTGTGAAAACATTGAGTTTGAAACGGACAATGCCGAACGCAATCGATTGTGGGAAGCTCGACACAACTTGGCTTATGCTTTCATTCACGGCAACCCAGGTAAGAAGCTAATGGTGACGGATGTGTGCTTGCCTATTTCAGAACTAGCCGATGCAGTCAATCATGCGCGTGAAGTCGTTGAATCACTGAATATGCCGGGCGGAATTGTGGGCCACGTAGGTGACGGCAACTTCCACGTACTATTGATGATGGACGTCAACGATCCAGTTGAAATTGCCAAAGCGGACGAGTTGAATGAAAAAATTGTTCTGTATGCACTCGAGCGTGGCGGTACATGTACAGGAGAGCATGGCGTAGGAATCGGCAAACAGAAATACCAGCAACAAGAACATGGCGCTGCACTTCTAGTCATGCAGAAAATCAAACAGGCTCTCGATCCGGATCATTTACTCAATCCAAATAAAATCTTCCACCTTGATTCTGAGGTGACGAAGCCATGAAAGCACTCGAAGCCATTAGTTCTATAGCCGGAAAGTTCTTTGCATTTTGGGTCATCATTGTTGCGGTTATTGCATTCATGTTCCCTAGTCCATTTCTTGGATTAGGTGCCTATATCACAATTTTACTAGGCGTCGTCATGTTTGGAATGGGACTGACGTTACGCGCTGTAGACTTCAAAATCATTTTGACTAATCCGCTACCCGTGATTATCGGGGTTGCCGCACAATTTGTTGTTATGCCATTGGTTGCTTTCGGTTTAGCCTATTTATTGAAGCTACCACCTGAACTAGCAGCTGGCCTTGTATTACTTGGATCTGTTCCAGGCGGTACTGCTTCAAATGTTATGGTCTATCTGGCAAAAGGGAATCTTGCATTATCTGTCGCTATGACGTCCCTTTCCACATTATTGGCACCACTCGTCACACCGTTATTGTTATTATTGTTAGCAGGTCAATGGCTTCCGGTAGATGCGTTGTCGATGTTTAAGTCGATCGTACAAGTGATTATCATTCCAATCGTTCTTGGGCTACTCATTCAACGGTTCTTCCCTGGAGCGGTTGCAAAAAGTGTATCCGTCGTACCGATTATCTCTGTTGTTGCCATTCTCATCATTGTCGCTGCGGTTACTTCCGCGAATGCAGGCAATGTAGCGAGTTCAGGCTTCATCGTATTTATCGCGGTGTTCCTGCATAACGGCATCGGATTACTACTCGGCTATCTAATTGCGCTCGGACTTGGATTAAATGAAAACGACAGACGCGCCATCTCACTAGAAGTCGGGATGCAAAACTCAGGTCTTGGTGTAGCACTCGCTACTGCTCACTTCGGGCCACTCGCAGCCCTCCCAAGTGTTTGGGGTGCCATCTGGCATAATATCTCTGGCCCGATTCTAGCAACCATTTGGTCAAAAAAGCCGATTGGCGATACCCAAGAAGATCATGTGACGAACCAAGTGAAAGTACATTCATAAAAAAAGAATCCGCCAGACCTCGATCTTTTTGTCGAAGTCTAGCGGTTTTTATACATTATGGTAAAATATATAAATTTTTTATTACAATTCCAATTTTTAATTGTTTACCAATCTACTAATGTGCTATCGTTAACTTTGGAAACCTACATAGGAATAGCAATTATAGATTTGGAGAGATTAACTTGATGAGGAAATGGCTTGTGGCTTCATTGGTCTTTGTCTGGACCGTTGGCGGCATAATTTTATGGAGTGATTGGAATACTAGAGAGTATGGACTAACTTCAGAAAAGAAAAGTACGGTGACTAACTCTGTAGCAAAGGACACGACTGAAAAAGTAACAGAAGTGAAAGCAGAACAAAAGGTGGAAGAAACGATTAGTACTACAGCAACGATTGGAATGATCGGAGATGTGCTTTTACATAATCCCATCTACACGTATCCGAACTTTGATTTTGCATTTGAAGAAATAAAAGATAAAACGGCAAGTATTGATTTTCTATTAGCGAACCAAGAATCTATGCCAGCTGGTGTCGAACTTGGATTGTCTACGTATCCAAAATTCAACAGTCCCAAACACATACTGCCGGCTTTGCAAAAAATTGGTGTCGATATGGTTACCTTCGCGAACAACCATACATTCGATAAAGGAGAAGCCGGTGTACGAAAGTCAATTGAGCATGCAAATGAATATGGGCTTGAGTATGTTGGCGCCTATGAATCATTTAAAGATCGCAAGACGCAACGGATTGTCGAAGTCAACGGCATCAAAATTGGAGTACTTGCCTATACATATGGCACAAATGTGGAGCTAGACTTGCACGACAAAGAGTACTTGGTCAACTACATCGACCGTGAACGGATGGAAAATGAAATTAAAGAAATGAAACCCATGGTAGACGTTACAATCGTATCATTGCATTGGGGGCCTGAATATCATCTCGAAACGTCTGAAGATCAAGCCGAACTTGCACAATTCGTTTCAGATGCGGGTGCAGATGTACTATTCGGACATCACCCACACGTCTTACAACGCTATGGAGAAGTAGGAAACACGAAAGTTTTCTTCTCACTTGGCAACTTCTATTCCGCTCAACCATTTGACTATACGAACTTTGGCGGTATCGCTAAGCTATCGGTGACAAAAGAACAAACAGGCGATCAAAAAACGGTAACTATCGAAGATCCACGATTTTTCCCAACTGGCGTCATTCGAGATCAAGATAGGCGTTTCAAAGTCGTTCCGCTTAGTAAAGCCAATCCAACGATTAAATACAATGATGAATGGGTTGAAAACCATGTAGGCGTACCAAAATGGTAACATTCCCGAACACTCAAAAAGCCTTTCTAATCCTAGGATTAGAAAGGCTTTTCATATGGTCGAACCTTTTCGGCTTACGCGCCGAGTACCGTCTTGACGTCTTCTATTAACAATTCATTCTCAGTCGCTGTCAGCCCATCGTATCTTTTCACAATCTCACCGTCAGGGTTTACTAAATAAAAGTAATAGCTATGGGCGCGTTGATCTAGCGCTCCCTTTTCCAATATAGAAAGGAAAGTGTTTTTTGAAATATCTTGGATCGTTTCAAAATCATAGCCTGTCAAAAAACTCATCGTATTCAAATCCGCTCCAAAATCCGCAGCATACTTCTTCAGCACTTCAGGTGTATCATAATCAGGATCTATACCGAATGATACAATTTGAGGTTTCAGACCCTCTTCTTTTAATTTTTCTTGAACATCGACCATATTCGCTGTTGTTCTTGGGCATACTGTAATGCAGTTCGTATAGGAGAAATACGCAATCCACCAGTCCCCTTTTAAATCATCCAATCCAAGAGGTTTGTCATCTTGTGTAGTAAATGTAAAATCAGGTATTTTTTCAGACATATTTGTTTCGATTTTCTTATTACATGCGCTCAGAAATAAAATGGTCGCGCATAAAAGAATAGCTACTTTAATTTTCATGAAGATCCTCCCACTTTTGGTATATCGCAATGAAGAAAGTAAGTATACCACAACTGACTTCTATCTATTATTGCAGTTTACTCGTTGTACTATCCCTGTCTTGGAATTATTGTATCATCATTTCCTTTGCTAATGTGAATGAGCTGTTTTGTTAAAACAATTCTATGGGCCAAATATAGTCCTGTCTATTATATATATCAAAAAGTTGAAATTATATGTAGATAAATAGTTTTTTCTTGTCTAAATACATGATAATGTGGGTAATCTTAAGTAGGCACGTTTTATAAGTAGATTAGTTATTCAGTATATCGCATATGTATTTTGGTTACACTTTACTAAGGAGGGGTTAAAATGGCAGACCAACAACCACCAAAGGATGTACATGAGAAACCGCAACACGAGCAAGATATGGGCCGGAGAAATTTCTTGAAAAACACTGGACTCGTAGCTGGTGGACTTGTCGGTGGATCTATATTCGGAGGTCTACTCACAGGCGGCTTGGATAAGAAGAATGATAAAAATAACAAGCCAGCTGGAGAAAACAACAATAAAGGTATCGAAGTAACACAAGCACGTCAATTCTTTACACGTCATCAAGATTTCAAAGTATTAAATGCAGCGACTGAACAGATTTTTCCTGAAGATGAACTTGGTCCAGGCGCAATCAAATTAGGTGTTCCGTATTATATCGACAAACAACTAGCAGGACGCTGGGGTGTCAATGCATACGATTATCGCCAGGCCCCCTATGCAATCGATTTGAAAGCTGTCGATCAAACCGCTGGACCTGGTGGAGAACAATCCATTTTGGATCGCGGCATGATCTTCCTACTCGGACTACGTAAAATGGATGAAGAAAGTCAAAAGCGTTTCGAAGTCACTTTTGATAAAGCAACTAAAGAACAACAAATAGAAATCATGACCGACGTCGAGGCAAACAAAGTGCAGATGAGAGGTGTAAAAGCTTCTGAATTTTTCATTCTGTTAAAACAAGCGACATTAGAAGGCGCTTATTGTGATCCATTGTATGGAGGGAATATTAATATGGAAGGCTGGAAAATGAAAGAGTTTCCGGGCGCAGTGGCTTCCTATGCAAACTATATTGAATCAGATGAATTTGCAAAACTGGATCCCGTCAGTCTAAGAGATTACCAAGGGCACTAAAACAGAAACAGTGAGGAGGATATGCAATGGTAAAAAAACTTGAAAAAGTAGATGCGGTCATCGTAGGTTCCGGCTGGGTTGGAGGAATCACGGCTGCAGAACTTACAAAAGCAGGATACAACGTGGTCATATTAGAACGAGGTAAAAACAAAAAGCATGAAGACTTCATCGGAACGAAAGATGAATTACGCTACTCCAAAAGATATGAGCTGATGCAGGAATTAAACAAAGATACGATCACTTCTAGAAACTCTATAAACAAAGAAGCTATACCGGTTCGGAATAATATGAACGCACGTCTTGGAAACCATACAGGTGGCGCAGGTGTTCACTGGAACGGCATGTCTTTTCGCTGGTTGCCGTATGATTTTGAAATTTATAGTAAGACTGTAGAACGGTATGGGAAAGAAAAAATTCCAAAAGGTTCGACGATGCAAGATTGGGGCATTACATACGATGAGATCGAGCCGTATTTTGATCAATTTGAAAAAACAGCAGCGATCTCAGGTGAAGAAAACCCAGTCGGTCCTCCACGTTCCGATAAATATCCGAATCCACCAATGAAAGAAACACCGAATATTCGTTTGTTCACCAAAGCAACGAAAGCTCTCGGTTACCACCCTTATCGGATTCCGTCTGCTAACGCATCAAAAACGTATACCAATCCAGATGGTGAAACGATCAATGGTTGCGTATATTGTGCCTTTTGCGAAGAATACGGCTGTGACTTTGGAGCGAAAGCAGATCCGATCGGTACAGTGCTCAAGACGGCACATAAAACGGGTAAGATGGAGATTCGTAATGACGCATTCGTTAATCGGGTAAGCCATGACGGAAAGAAAGCGAACGGGTTAGTCTACACTGATACAACGACTGGCGAAGAATTCGAACAACCAGCCGACATTGTAGTACTTGCAGGTTTCGTCTTTACGAACATCAAGCTGTTGTTACATTCTAAAATTGGACAGCCATACGATCCCAAAACAAAACAAGGCATGATCGGCAAGAACTTTACAGGTCACTTCAACAACTTGTCAACGTATATCGGGGCTCGTGGATTCTTCGAAGATAAAAAATTCAACAACTTCATGGGCGCTGGCGGTATGGGTTCTTCCATTGGCGACTTCAGTGGAGACAATGAAGATCATACAAACCTCGACTACTTGCACGGGTATGAAGTACATTACAGCCAGCTCGGTTCACGACCTATTAACAATAATGCAGTTCCGTATGACACACCGGGTTGGGGTAAGGAATTTAAAAAGAATTCGATAAAATATTATAACCGTAACCTATTCATCACAGCACAGAGTGGCTTCTTGCCAAACGAGAATACCTATATGGATTTGGATCCAACATATAAAGATGCACTCGGTAATCCGCTTCTGCGGGTCACAGTGGAATATGCAAAACAAGACATTGAACGTGCAAAAGCAGGAGTCGCGCGGTGTGAAGAGATCATGAAAGAAATGGGTGCAGACCAAATGAACGTCGATGTAGTAAAAGACGATACTGTATTCGACCATAAATTCTTTACAGACCACTTCTTTGGTGGTGCGATCATGGGAGCTTCTCCTGAGAACTCCGCAGTCAATACCTATTCACAAATGTGGGATATGGAAAACCTATTCGTCGTAGGCGGATCTTCATTCCCGCATACTGGTAACTACAACCCAACCGTTACGATTGGTGCATTCGCTTATCGTGCAGCTGAAGGGATGATCAAGTTCTTAAAAGAAGGCGGCAATGTTGCGGCTGCGTCACTTGAGAAAAATGCTTGATTTGAATGAAAAATACGCCATCTGTTCGTCTCAATAGACAAATGATGGCGTATTTTTATACCTATTTATAACCTTGCTTCATACAATCACTTAATATGCAACGTAACGTCTTCTTTCAAGCTAGAAAGAATCGGTGAACGTTCAATTGCAATGGCCGCAATCTCTGCTAGATGTCCTTTATTCGTAGCAGACTGTGCTGATAAGACGATCATTGGTTTCGTAATTCCACTATTTCCACTTTGAATTCCTAAAAACGGTGCTTTATCACATACCCCACTGAAGACAATTTCCGCTCGATCCACAATTACACCTTGATTATGTGCTTCTAAATGAAATGTAACGCCAAAACTAGTAGTTGCGGCAGCGATCAATAACTCAATCGGCATCACTTGCTTTTCTCCAGGCTTCGCAAATCCTTCTAAATCAATTTCGTGCAGATCTTTCGTTTCAAGCGATATCATTTCACCAACTACATAATGGCACGTCCCCTGCCATTCACTAATGGCGAGTGACGGATCTTGCTCTATCAATCGTTTAATTTCAGTCATGATCTTAGTTGTACTCATTTTATGGCCTCCTGGTAATCTAAGTTGTATTTAGTGTATATGCAGATCAGGAAATTTTAATCCACTCTGGCTGTATTGGCCCCTAGTATAGGTTGCTAGGCCAGCGTGTTGTAGATGAAGTGATTCCTTACGTGTTAAAAAGTCCATACCACTCATCCTCTTTACCATGATTATATACTGAATCTCTTCAATTAGTGGAACTACTATCCACTCTCGTCGTATATATATTATAATCAAAAATCAAAGAGGTGATGGGATGAAAAAGAAAGTTGTTATAGGGTCCATTCTAGTGCTGCTGATCGTACTAGTTTTCGCATCGACTTTCCTACATAAAGCGACCGAAGATCCGATTCTTGCCAAGCGAATCGAGGAACAAGCCAACAGTGGCGTGATGAAAATCCGGTTAAGTAATTTAACAAATTTCGATTGGGATCAAGCCATGGTCTTCGGTCCATATACTTCGAGAGAAATGATTGAAGACCGTTTGGATATTACAGTCAAAGGCAGTATTCAAAATATTGATTTTAGAGATGATCTATTCTTGCTCGTTTTTGCTAATGGCAAGTATGCGGTTAAAACTGTTGAACTACCTAGAAGAACTTTTGATTTTACAAATAATGTTTTTATACTAACGCCGTCCTATGACGACTTGAACGTCGGTCGTTATTTGCAATAAAGTGACCACAATTATAACTAGTATGGTGAAGTTTCAAGAAAAGCATCCCTCCTCGTTACCCACTATATAGAGAATAAATCCAAAAGGGATAGTGCGTGTGGAAATCTTTTGTCCACGCGCGCTTTTTCTTTTCTTTGTAGTTTTCTTAAATGCTTAGGTTATTGCTAGGTGCAAAACTGTCCCATGGAACGGTGCAAATTTGTCTACTACATGGACTGTTTTGCTCCCATCGTACAATCTATTTGAGCAGTAATAAACGAAAAAACCCTTTTTTGCTCTATATAGACTGAAGAAAGTAAATAAGATACAGAATATACGATTTTATTTTTTGAGCATATTCTTCTTATGCCATTTAAAATAGTATTTATTTTCTTCCACACGTACAATTTTTACTTTTGCATGTATCGCATACTTCTCATAATCCTCTTCCGGAATTTGCGAAGAAATATGGATCTTTCCCTGACCATCGAATGCTATGAAACCTTCGTCATATAGTGCCGCATGATTACGGCATAGTAATAGCCCATTATACCGATTTAATCTTTCCGCTTCAGTGCTATCCTTCCAGGGCTTGGAATGACTAGCTTTCAACAAAGCGGGTAGCTTAATTTCACAAATCGCACATGTACCATTCCATTGATCCATCAATTCATTTCTGAACTTCTGTTTGCCTAGCCGCACTTTCGTTTTAGCTTCCGATTCCGTTTCAGTCAACATAGGGATGAACGTATTATGCTCGGTTCTTTTCACAATCCCAATAGCAAATTCCAACTGTTCGTCATCTTCTACAAAAATATTCAACTCACCAATCAGTTCCACTAACTTAATCAATAATTCTTCATTACACGGATATAGGTAGCCTTGATTTCCATTTGAATCTTGTTGGAATGGAGAATATTTCATCGGGAGGTAAGGTTCGATATGAGTAAAATGATCGCGAACATTTAATGGAATTTCTAACTCATGATACTCTAAGTGAACTAGATATCCTTCTTCATTGTCTTCTAGATGTGTCCTCATACTCGAAGGCTTTTCTGCGATCACATAGTCAGATGTAGCCACGCTCATTGCGACAATATATCCTTTCACGTAATGCAGGATCCGATCTCCTGCACGCACTTCCCTTACGCGCTCCCATGAATGTTGCTCTTGTCCAATACGATCTTTTCGAGGTGTCCAAATGATTCCTACTTCTCGTTCTTCGTGATATGTACGTCCTTGCATGACGATGAAACTTTGCATCAATGAGAACTCCTTTCTGAACCGATTTCGTGTACTAGTACTCTTATCATATCTGGTACGGTTAAAAAGTGCATTCTTTGCAAACGAAAAACTGCAGACCACTCTACTTAGAGGGTTGTCTGCAGTTCGATTGTTTTGTATTTAATTATCGTATGAAGGAAGATTTACTTCTCAAACATACTCTCAATCAATTCTTCCATATCCTCTGCGGCGTGCAGTTCCTTCGACTGGAGGGCATCCAGCTCACCGTTCTCCATCGCTTCCACGCTGAACTTCTTCGTCTTCTCTTCTACACAGTTGACGAATATCGTATAGGCTTCTTTTAGTTCATTGCCTTCCGTTTCAAACGCGTTCGGAACTTCCAATGCATTCATGTCATTCAGAATTTGCTTGAACTCTTCTACTTTCCCCATCCATTGTTCTTGCATCCCTGGAATATCGAGTTCTTGTTTAGAAATAAATTCTTCAGAAATACCTTCATATTCTTCTGACGCTATAATCAAGCGTTCATGTAATCCAATGATTTTCTGTAAGTAATCTTTTCTGCTGAGTGCCATAGTATCATCTCCTTGTATGAGTATACCTGTTTAGTATTTCATCATACATCTTCCAATGCAAACGGGAGGGTTCGGGCACTTCTTTCTTACTTCTTGAAATTGAAGTTCTTGTCTTTTTCATCAACTATAACGAGTACTTGATCCATCACATAGTTTCAATCGCTAGTATGTCTGTAATACTTGTATCACGCTATTTAAACGATTATGTATACACACCAGACCGGCTCTATATAGCGAGCGGTTGGTTGACGGCTTATGCAAAACAGGTGCCGGTCTGGTATGTTTTCTATTTCTTGTTTCGATAGTGCTTACCAGTGTTCTTGCTCATGTTACATATAATAAAAACCAGGCTGGCTCTATAAGCGAGCGGTTGGTTGACGGCTAGTGCTGAACAGGTGCCAACCTGGTTTCTTTGAGGCTATATTTGGCATCACCTCCTTTAAAGTCTTTAACAGATCAATTTTTCACAATCCACTGTCCAGAGTTAGCGTCTCTTCCCATAGAGAACGCTTGCTCCACGACTCCTTCGCGTCCATATCGATAACGTATTTCCACTCTGTCTTCATTGATTGAAATGGCTCTGCGATAAGCAGCCTCGAGGAATAGTTCTCCGATTCTGCTAGATTCCGCGAATACTGATGACTCGGGTAGTTTATTCAAACCTGTGAGCTGATCGTATAAATACAAATCGAAGTACTCTTCGGCTGTATAATCACTCTTCATTTGATCAGTCAGATAATCGATGTAAATTGACTCGGTTCTTTCTTCCGTTGCGACGCCAATTAATTTACCGTAAATTTTGTGCACTGGCGTGACGGTCGCTCCTTGAACCGTCCCCTTTGCCGGGAAGTGGTTCAGCAGTAAATATTCCCGCGCGTTCAACAACTGATCATATCCGCCAGCGATCTTGACGTTTTGTTCTTTATAGCGATCCATCAGCTCAGACGATAACTGGTTGCCGTTAATGTTCAGCTTACCGTCTTGCAGGACAACACGATCTCCAGGTACCGCCACGACTTCATAATAGACACCTGTATACGTCGGCAAGTGACTATTCGTATTCGTAAAGGTCTTCACTATGTCACCTGGCTCATAGACCGTAGCATCGTATAGATCCGCTTTACGTTCTAGAACTGGATGATATGTGTCTGTACTAAATTGCAGTGAAAAAGATTCATCATCGACGTATAATAGACCGTCTACTTCCTTCGCCTCAGGCAATGAAGAAAATTCTTCGTAATCAATGGACGATAGTTGGTCTTTCTTTTGAAGCGCAGAAATCAACGCCATATCGTCAAGTGGATCATACGGTGTGCCCGGTCCTTGATCGGAAGAGATTTGATTGTCCGGCATCAAGTTGAACACGAGCAACAAGGCGACAACGGGTAATGCCGCTGTGACGAGCAAAGCTTGCCAAGAAAACTGTCTCTTTCGCGAAGGTTGGAGGTCATCGTGCACGCGCTGTTTAATTCGACGTTCCTGTTCTGTTGTATCGCCCATCATTTGGTCGAGTTTTCGTTTAAAGTCATTCAAAGTCGTCCACCTCCTCATCTTCAAAAAATCCCTTCAATTGCAACTTTGCTCTACGTAATCGAGTCTTGATCGTGTTTTCATTGAGCCCTAGAAATAATGCGATTTCCGCAATCGATTGCTCGTCATAATAATATAAAAGTAGAGGCTCGCGATATTTCAGCGGCAGTTGGAATAAGTGCTTTTCAAGTGAAGCGAGCTGCTCTTGCTCAATGATTTGTTCTTCCGAGCTTTTGGTTGATACGAAAATCGTTTCAAATACGACATCTTTTTTATGCTTCCAGGAGCGCAAATAATCTTTTGCACGATTCGCCGTCATTTTCGTCAAATACGTTTTAAGAGAGGCTTCATTGCGAAATTGGTCGCTCTTCTGGAAGTACGTGACGAAGACTTCCTGCACGACATCTTCAGCAGTTGACCAGTTTTTCACGTATAGATAAGCGATTCGTACTAAATAATGCGAATGCTCATTCATTATTTGATCCATTTCATTCATTTGGGTTAGTCACTCTCTTCTATGGCCATCTCATGTCTCCGTCAACATACGTTGCAAAATCTTTAAACGACCTTTTTTCTGTCATGCCAAATCGATTCACTTCATAATTGGAACGATCCATATTGGCATATCCTTCTACTGTTGTATAGCCAATTAGCAATCCTACTTCTTTAGCAGCCGCGATAAATTCATCATTATATTGGCCATATGGATACGCGATCGAAATAGCTGACGGTACATGGTGCAAATTCAGCTTCAAATCTTCGATAATTTCCTCTTCGGAATGTTCGAAAACTAAACCCGCTCCGCTTTCTATCCCTAGCTCGTGCAATGCGCATGTGTGGGCTTCAAACTGGAAGACATCTGTCATTTCTTTCAGATCTTCCGCATCAAGATACTTCAACAACCCGCCACCGTCAAATGCCGGTGCCCCTTTTCCTCTGTCCAAACGTGAAGAAATGATGTGGTGAGGTGAAGTAAAACCGTATTGCTTCAAGACGGGATACGCATATTTCTTCGATGATAATAATCCATCGTCAAATGTAATAATCAAAGCTTTTTCGGGTATGACTAATCGCCCTTCAAGATAATCATACAATTCTTGTGAAGTCAGCGTCGTAAATTGTTCATTGGCTAAATACGCCATTTGCTCTTCAAATTTTTCAAGTGAGATTGTACTCATTTCTGTTTCCATTAGTTTACGTGGCAGTACTTGGTGATACAGCAATACCGGCAAGCCTTCATCCATTTCCGCGGATGACTTATGAATATAGCCCGCACGTTCACCGACTTTGATAATATACCAATCGTTTTCTTCCTGCACAACTGGATAGCGATAACCTTCCCTCAATTGCATGAGGATACCACTTTCACGATTTGCTTCCGAATAGACCGGTGTTTCTTCAGCTGTTTTTACTGCACCAAGACGTTCTGTATGTAACGGTGCTTTGATCACGTTCTTTTCCACCTTTGCCTGCCCTTTACGAATAAAAGCTGGCATCTTACCTACTCGAATCTCATAATATTCCTCATCTTCACCAATGATCGCAACCGCTTGATTCGCTTGCAGTTCACCAATTCGGACAAGATTCTCTTGCTTCATATACATCGGTTGGTTTTGTGTAAGTGTGACTACCTGTTCAAATTCTCTCTCTGTAATGAACGGTTTGCTTTGTATAGTTTCCGCAAATGCCGTGGCTGGCTGCTCATGGAACAGTGGCACTTCATTCAAATTCCACTTGGCTCCATCTCCCATTATAAATAAGAGTAAGCTCGCTAGTAACAACACACAGCTATATATTTTCTTCATGTGAATCCCCCTATTATCATTTGCGCACCCTACAGACGGAGGAATACAGAAAAAGTTTCAAAAGTTTTTTAGAAAGTTTTTTATCGATGAGAACCGTATAACGTACATAAAAAGAAAAAGCATACTTTCGCCCTTTTTAGAACGAAAGTATGCCTGATTTAGTTATATAAATTATTTTTCAAATAACGCTACTTCCCTAAAATCGTCTTCACATCTTCGACTAGCAAGTCATTATCCGTAGCGCTCATGCCATTATACTGTTTGACAATCTCGCCGTCAGGATTAATTAAATAAAAGAAAAAGCTGTGGGATCGCTGACCGAGCGCTCCTTTTTCCAATACTGCCATAAATGTATTCACAGACAACTTACGAATTTCTTCAAAATCATAGCCTGTTAAAAACGTCATCGTATCTAGGTCGGCTCCATAATCTCTTGCATAATCTCGCAATATTTCAGGTGTATCCAATTCCGGATCGATACTGAACGAAATAATTTGCGGTGTTACACCTTCTTCTTTCAAACTCTCCTGAATACTGACCATATTCGCTGTCGTTCGTGGACAGACTGTTGTACAGTGCGTATAGGAAAAATAAGAAATCCACCAATCACCTTTCAAATCATCCAGCGCGAGTGTATTCTCGTCTTGTGTAGTAAACTCGAAATCCGGTAATTCTTCGGACATATTCGTTTCGATTTGATTGGAACAGGCACTGAGAAATACGGCTGTCAACAGGAGAAAAAGTATTCGGATATTCATAAGCATCTTTCCTCGCTATAATCTATATAAAGAAAGGAGAGAGGCTTCGATCTCCCTCTCCCCCCACGTCATATCTTTAATTAGTTTACGCTTTTGCGCTTTCTTCCTTTTTGACCAACTGGCCTCCGCCGTCCTCGAGGAACTTGATCATTCCTTCAGCAGCACGATACGCGAGAGCACCAACTGTCGCTGTAGGATTGGAGCTACCCATCAATGGGAATGAAGATGCCCCTACTACGAATAAATTATCCATATCCCATACTTGTGAATAGTTATTGACAGCAGATGTTTCAGGATTGTCTCCCATGATGACGCCGCCACCCGTATGATCGGAAAGTGATGTCTTATCAAATTCTGTTTCATCCGTAATTTCAGGAACTGTAATATAATCCGCGCCCATTTGCTCTAGTAACTCTTTTCCTCTTTGGTGAGCATATCGGACAATGTTGCGGTCTTGGTCATGGAACTTGCTCGTAACGCGCAGCAATGGATCACCAAACATATCTGTATACGTTGGATCTAAGTCCATATAGTTTTCACGCCAAGCGAGTGCACCATTTTGTTGCTGAACGTCTATACGACGGTTTGCATAGAAAATGGACTTGTCTTTAAATTCTTTCCCCCAAGAAGGAACACCTGCCGGAACGTGGTTATTCGTAATCGGTCGATCTCCTCTTTGAGACGTACGCAAACAGAAACCATGCAAGAAATCGAGTTTCGTATGATCCAGTTGCTCCACGTTGAAATCATCCATCGTCACACCAAGTGCACCGGTACCTGCATAGCGGTTGAATTTCTTCTCATCGAAGAATCCACGTACGCGTGTGTGCGTCAAGTTACGTTGGTGTGCTGTCAAGTGACTACCGATAACACCCGTTCCATCTTTCGGATTATACGGTTTCCCGATTTCCGATAAAAGCATTAAACGTGTATTCGTAAATGTAAATCCTGCCACTACGACTAGATCAGCCGGTTGGATGAACTCATCACCTGTTTCGGTATCTACATATTTGATACCGACAGCTTTTCCATTTTCATGTACAATTCGGACTGCATATGAATTATTGCGTAACTCATAATTACCCGTTTTATTGGCAGTAGCCAAGACCGTAGCGATTGGATCCGCTTTCGCTCCAAAATCACAGCCAAACGATTCACAAAATGCACAGTAAACACACGCATTAATTGTTTCGCCGTCTGGATTTGTATATGTTTCTGAAATGTTGGCAGAAGCAATACGATACGGGTGATACCCTAAATCTTTCGCTGCTTTCGTGAATGTACGAATGATATCCGTTTCTTTCATCGGTGGTGTAGGATAATCATCTGAACGCTGACCTGGTCGCAATGGATCGGGCTCCCCAGAGATGCCTCCCGTTTTTTCAAACTGGTCATAATACTTTTCTAGTTCGTCGTATTTTATACCCCAGTCCTGAAGTTGCATATCTTTCGGAATGATTTCCTCTCCATACTTTTCCACAGTCTTCGTGCGAATTTCGAAATCTGTCGGAAGCCAGCGATAAACCATACCGTTCCAGTGAACACCTGAACCGCCAGTAGCAGTACCATTAATAGCATTCGTATCGTTACTACGGTTTGGTGTCGCAGTTTCATCCAGCGTATTACGAATCGTCAATGTTTCCTTGTTCAATTCCTGGAACATGAGTTTCCGCACATCATAACGCAATTCATCTTTTGAACCGACGAAATCGTCTCGTTTCTGTGCCTTACCTCTCTCCAGACCTACTACTTTATATCCTTTTTTCGTTAATTCAGCTGCTGCAATACCGCCTGCCCAGCCTGAACCTACGACTACTACATCTACTTTTTCCAATGTTTTTACCATTCTGTTCTCCCCTTTCCTAAAGTTTATTTAGGTTGATAATCCGTCAGGCTGACCTGATCCATTTTAATAAATTTATCTTCTTCGATCATGTTGGCGTAAGATGCGATAGCTCCTGGATATTCTTTCATTTTCCAGCCTTTCATATCTCGGTTACCACCATATAAGGGATCACAGTACGCTCCTTCAAGCGTAGTTGAACGCAATAGTGCAAAGAATGCCTTTGAGGTAATTCCTTTTACTTCTACTTTGTCATCTGCAAAGTCCGTCATGATTTCTAATTGTTGATCTTCTGTTGCTTTAATGAAATTCGTATCGAATCTCTTTTGGCTCTCCATATCCATTGCACGCAGTCCATTAATGAAAATCTGCCCACGATCTAGGCTTGAATCTGCTGCGGAAGTTTTAGGACCTTTAAAGGGACCTTGTCTGTAATCGCCAACGTTAGACCCGTAAGGACCCGCAAGTTGCTTGTCAATATAATACGGAACGCCTAACTCTATAGCACCAGGACCGTTATCGTCTTCAGGGAAGATTCGCTCAACGGCTTGCTCCAAAATAGCAAAGTCCGCCATGCGCGTGAAATACATACGCGCTTCTTCATAACGCTTCTCTTTAGCTGTTCCTTTGTCCGCAGTGGAATTCGCGTTGTTGTTATTTTTAGAGCGGCTTGTAAATAGTCCTCCAAGCAACGCACCACCGGCTACCCCACCGACAGCAATTCCTGTGTTCTTGACGAAACTGCGGCGGCCCGGATCTGAAACTTCATTTGTGTTTTTGGGGTTATTTGTATTATTATCTGCCATGAGCTTGTCCTCCTTTTTTGTATGAATACATCACTTCTACAACACCGTTGCACTCTTCATATATACACAATAATTAATAATTTGAATGCGTATGCACAGATGTATGAATTTGTACATGTAGACAATGCGATCAGAAGATATAAATAATATCACAATAGTAATTTACTATTCTAAATATTTTAGAGTACTATGTACAGTGAAATGTTCAGTGTATCTATTTCAATCTATTAAACCTGCATATTTCATTTTTAGACAGTAATCTACATTAGCGATTCAACGTTCGCTAGTATATTTATTTTCATTCCTATAACTATTTCCTAAAATGGCACATCATCACCCCTCTTTTTCATACACTATGAGTGAGGTGAAAACTATGGCGAGAGTCAAATATCGAAATTCAGATGTCGACTTAATGGCAAGAATGATGAGAGCGGAAGCCGAGGCGGAAGGTAACCAAGGAATGCTATATGTTGGAAATGTTATTGTTAATCGCGCAGTAGCCGATTGTCTGGACTTCAGGGATGTGCGTTCGATCAACGATGTAATCTTCCAAATACAAGGAAATAATTATTCATTCGAAGCCGTACAAAAAGGAAACTTGTTCTACCAACGTGCAAGAGAATCAGAAAAAAGATTAGCTGAACGGACTCTAACAAACTGGCGTCAACATCCTGCCCACTATGCGCTATGGTATTTTAATCCATACGCCCCTTGCCCGCCTACTTGGTATGGTCAGCCGTTTACAGGGCAATTTAAAAATCACTGTTTCTATGAACCGCAACCTGGGACTTGTGATAGTGTCTATATGGGTTAAAAAGCACCATAGATTAGACTCAATTGAACATTTTGAATGAAACTGATAAACTGTACCTATTACACTATTTAACGCGAAAAATAACCACCTTCCACTCAGGCAGAGCAGAGGGTGGTTATTTTTTTACTAACTCACATATTGTCTAGGGGGACTATCAGTGCAAATTATTACATCACACGTCAATACTGACTTTGACGCGCTCGCTTCAATGATTGCAGCGAAAAAGCTGTATCCGGATGCACAGTTGATCATTTCCGATAAGCTGGAAGGTCGCGTACAACGTTTCTTGAATATTTACCGAGATGTCTTCGACTTCGTGCCAAGCGCTCGTATTGATTGGAATCAAGTAACAGAAATGATTATCGTGGACGTCGCTTCACTTTCTAGAATCGGTAGACTCCCCGATGATTTCGACGTCTCAAAACGCAAAGTCATTATTTATGACCACCATCAAAAAGGCGAAAAGGACCTAGCATACGATGAAGGGACTGTGGAACTTACAGGGGCTGCTGTGACATTGCTTCTTGAGGAAATCCAGAGAAAGAACGTATCGATCACAAGTTTTGAGGCTTCCTTATTCGGTCTCGGCTTGTATACAGACACAGGAAACTTTACATACGCGAATACAACGGTCCGTGACATGAAAGCTGCTGCATATTTACTCGAACAAGGAATGAGCCTTGAGATGGTTGGCAGTTTCGCGGAGGAATCATTAACTTCAGACCAGCAAGATTTGTTGGATCAATTGCTTACACATACAGAAATTCATGAAGTCGATGGTCTTGAAATTGCAGTCAGTACGCATGAGTTGGATAGCTTCTTGAACGGTTTGGCATTGATTACCACCAAAGTACTGGGTGTGAAAGGAACGGATGCGGTCATTACTGTCGTCAAAATGAAAAATACTGTATGCGTCGTAGGGCGTGCAAATTCTGAACGTATTACACTGCAACCTATCCTGAAAAAACTAGGCGGCGGAGGTCACAAGCATGCAGGTTCCGCCACTGTGAAAAAAGGAGATAAAGACGCCATTCTTGAGGAAATCAACAATAGTATGAGTACAATGTTGCGCCCTGCGATTACTGCAAAAGAGTTGATGACGTCGCCTGTCAAAACACTAACGCCTGATACAACGATTGAAGAAGCAGGCCATCGCATGTATCGATACGGGCATTCAGGCTACCCTGTCGTCGAAAACAATAAATTGGTCGGTTTAATTACGAGACGTGATCTAGATAAAGCAAATCACCACGGACTCGGTCATGCACCGGTGAAGGCATATATGACGACTAAAATCTATTCAATCGGACCCGATGCTTCACTTGAAGAAATACAGGAACTCGTCATCGAGCATAATATCGGTCGCTTACCTGTGCTAATTGACGGAGAAATCGTTGGGATTGTCACACGGTCGAATATTATCGAAGTGCTCTATAGCGATATGACAGCTGACAAGCAAACAGAAAACACGTCCCCTACCACTGATCTGATTGAAAAGATGGACAAGCATATGAGTGAAGAAGTTTCGCAATTGCTGAAAGACATCGGCGAAACGGCTAGCCGCATCCATACACCTGCCTACTTAATCGGTGGGATTGTACGGGATATTTTACTCGACAAGCCGAATTATGACATCGATATTGTGGCGGAAGGCAATGGAATCGAACTGGCGAAAAGTATGATGGAAACCCATGGCGGCGAAGTAGTGGAACATGAAAGCTTCGGCACTGCGACGTGGAATACCCCGTCCGGCCTATCCATTGATATGGTATCGTCAAGGCTCGAATATTACGAACAGCCAGCTGCTTTACCTGAAGTTGAAATCTCCATCCTCGAAGATGATCTGCAACGACGTGATTTCACGATCAATGCGATGGCAATCCGTTTGAATACAGAAGCGTTTGGTGAGTTGATCGATCCGTTTGGCGGACAAGAAGACTTGCGCCAAAAGAAAATCAAGATTCTCCATAATATTAGTTTCATTGAAGACCCGACACGTATTTTCCGTGCGGTACGCTTTGAAGAACGTTTCGGTTTCTCGATGGATGAGCAAACAGAAAAATTGGCACTGGAATCAATTGATAAAGTCATCCACTTGTCACCGCAGCGTATTAATGAAGAAATGATTCGTTTATTCACAGAAGGCAGACCACAAGAAGTCATTCGTCGCCTATTTGAACTAAAAGTTTGGCAACAGTTTGGTGTCAGCGAGAAACAGTTAGGTGCTTCCGTAATGGTCGCTAGTAACTTAGAAAAGCTGTACAACGAACAAGTACGTCAAATCGCGAATCTGAAAATCGGTGAAAAACCAAGCTGGTTCAATTACTTCCTGTTGCCGTTCTACTGTAATGATAGCTTGTATGCAGCGGAAAAATTCACACTGCGAAAAAACCGTAGGAAGCTGTTGGAAGAAATCACGGCATTGCAGCGGCATGATCAATGGAATGCAGCAAAACAATCTGGAGACTACCACTTGTTCCTTCACGATTTTTCTGACGAAGCAATCCTGTTTATCCTAGTGGCGGATGAAGTAGCGCATCTGGAATCCGTCATTGATTATCTGTACAAACGCAACCAACTTCAAAATCTATTGTCGGGTGGCGATTTAATGAAAGCCGGACTCAAGCCTGGACCAGCATTCGCTAAGATCTTGCTCCTTCTGGAAGTGAGTCAGCTAAATGGAGATATTGCCTCCAAGGATGATGCGTTGAAGTGGTTAGAGGAGTATTTATGTAAGAATTAATCAAAGACACCCGAAACTTCAACTGAAGTTTCGGGTGTCTTGTTTTCTCTATTAAATATCTAAATATAGATCATTCAATCTTTTTTACTCTTACATATTTCCAGAAACAAGACTATACATGTCGCTAAAATCGCAGACAATTTAGTAGTTTCTCTGTCTAGACTTACTCTCGCACTTATTTTAAGTGGTACCTCTTCGACTTGGCACTCTTTATCTTCTCGTTCCATTATGTCCTTTTCACCTTGTGTATTCGTTTCCTCAACTATATTTTTACTTTTGATAAATTTATCGTAAATAAGGTTGATCACTATACTAAAGAAAAGTAATTGTAATAAGAAACCAATAAACATTTCTAACACAACTATAAAGCGTATATTTCCATTAGGAATTACATCACCATACGATCCACCAAAGAAAGTAGTGCCACTTAAATATAGATAATCACCTAAATCATTCAGATGATCTGCCCCGCCATTTACGGAAATATGATCTCCTATAACTTCTTTGTCGTCAGTGTATATTTTTCCCGAAAAGAAATCCTCTTGAGTTATATGAACTATTCGTGGATTATCAAATACAGCATAGACAAATGTAAAATAAGAAATAACTACTAGGACTGACCCGACAATGAGGGCACTTAACTTCTTGATATTCAATATTTCTATGTGTTTCAATATGAATTTAGATAGAATGTAAAAAATAACTAGTATGATAATTAAACAGATTCCTAAATATATCTTAGCAGCCATTTTATATTGAATCGCTACTATGATCACTGGAAAAGGAATAAACAATAAGGAAATGAATCCATAGAACAGTCCTGACCAACTCGGAATATTTGATAACTGTTTTATAGTGAATAGCAAGTACATCAAGTTAACTATACTAATTACCGCTAATACTTTATATATTCCTTTCCCCATAATAACTTCCGAATTGCTTATCGACTTGCTTTGATAACGGATGCCCCAAATCCCTGATTGATTATCTTTAGCCATCTTTTCCGCATGTAAAAAACGCATTTTATATTCTGGTTTAATTAGGTCGTCCATATTAGCTAAACCTTCCGCAACAATTAACTCATTTATAGTTAGATCATCATCAGCTGAAAAAGATATGAGATAGTCGTCCTGTTCAACTTCCTTCAAGTAAATAGTTTTGTTTAATAGAATCTTTTCAATTTCATTTACAGCATCTTGCTGATCAAAAGTAACTATATCCTCCACAAACAGTACTGCGTCTTTTATTTTTTTAGTTTCTATTTTTAGTGGAGCCTCTTCAAAATTCCCTTTAAACTCTTCATACTCTTCGAACATACTAGTCGAGATGCCATAAAGATGAATTCGATTCGTGTCATTGACTTCTATAGTATAAGGATCGATAATCTTCGTCACAGTATTCTCTTCAGCGGATGACACATCGGGAAATAAAATGATAAATAATACGACTACACATAGCTTGAATATCTTCACTTATACACTCCTCATGTTTTTTATACGGAGAGGCTTACAGTTTGATTTTTATGTACAGATATCTTTTACAAATTACAAACACCCCAAACTCTACCTGAAATTTGGGGTGTTGAACTTATTACAACCATCACTTATAAAATTCTATCAAAGTTAAACAAGAATCCTATTTCGAATCCGCCCTAAACCCCGATTTATCATAGCCATATTTATCATAACCATTTCTATCGTAGCCTAACTTATTAAAGCCTCTTCGGTCATAGCGCTCTTCATCATAGCCCGACTTGTCGTATCCTTCATCATCGCGATCCGTCCCGTTTCGGTGAATCCCTTGAGGAGTAAAGCCGTTGCAATCGAATCCTTTAGTATCATATTTCGTACCGTTCGCATGTTTGCCATCCCGATTGAAACCGTGTGGATCATAGCCGAAACGATTATAGCCGTCTTTATTGAAGCCATTCTTATCATATCCTTGCAGATTAAAGCCTTTCTTGTCATAGCCTTGTCGGTTTCGGCCGTTCTTGCCAAAGCCTTCTCGGTCGACGCCTGCTTTATTGAAGCCATCGCGATTATAACCTTCGCGGTCGATGCCATGCTTATTGAAACCATTTACATCATAGCCTTCACTATCGTAGCCGAGCGAATTAAAGCCGGATGCATTGTACCCTGCTTTGTCAAAACCATCTCGATTGTACCCATGCTGATCATAACCCGCTTCATCATACGTTTTTTCGCTGATATGGCCACCATCCCGTGTAAAACCTTCACGGTTGTATCCTCTTCTATTAAAACCTTGTTCATCAAAGCCTTCTTGGTCATACCCTTGTTCGTCAAATGAACTGTTATTTTTATGGACACCTTGGAAATCAAAACCGCTGCCATCATACATCGTGCCATTCATATGCTTGCGATCGCGATTGAAGCCTCTTTTATCGTAACCAAATTTATTATAGCCTTGACGATTGAAGCCGTTCTTATCGTAACCCAAGTTATTAAACCCGTCTGTCCGATAACCTTGTGCACTGACACCGTATTTATTGAAGCCATATTTATCATAGCCTTGTTTATTGAATCCTGCCCGATTGAAGCCGTTGACATCATAACCTTCTTTGTTATAGCCATTTTTGTGATAGCCTTGGCGATTGAAGCCATCCGCTTTATAGCCGTCTTTGTCATAGCCTTGCACGTTATAACCGTTCTTATTATAACCGTTTGCATCATAGCCGTAGCGATCATAACCCGTCCGATCAAAGCCTGCTTTATTAAAGCCCGTTGCCTTAAAGCCTTCTTTATCATAGCCTTGATTGTCATAGCCGTTTTTATCGAAGCCCTGTGCATCAAAACCATATTTATCAAAACCACTAGCATTATATCCATGTTCATTAAACCCATGACGATCATAACCAAACTTATTGAACCCTTGTCTATCGAAGCCCTCACTGTTATAAATCGTTCTATCTGGTTCAATGTTTTTATTGTTTAACGGATCCCCATAATTCATGTCGTACCCCCGCATAATTTGTTTTCGAATTCCAACTCTCTATGCATCATACTACAAAAAGGGAGTAAACTCATCAAGTTTCGCAGTATGACGATACGTAGGAAGTGAATGAATATGGGCAGTAGCACAAAAACCTACCAGATTATTTATCTGATAGGTTGAATAAACATATATTTTAAGCTGTAATCTGTACATTTCTTTTCATTTCGATACTTAGTCGAATCAATGCTTCTCGATCTACCATGCGCACGTCATGTAGGTGTATACGTCACTGCCTACCTGAAACTTGAAAACGGCGTACCGGCAGACACAATAATAAATCCAACCACTTGATCTAGTAATTTTTGCTCTTTCTTCGTTCGATTATTCATAGTGAGTCGCTCACCCTTCATTTTAAGGAATACTGTTATTCATCGTATTGTACGAAATCCATCCCACGTAAGAACCTTCATTTGTGTAGGCTCTCACTTTACACCACGTTCTACTAGCACTCTCTACGTGCGTCTCCAAAATATATACTTCAGTTCCTTTATACAATACTATTCCCACATTCCCACCTAAAGTAGGCGCATCTCTTAGATTGGCGATTTTACTCGTTGTATAAAGAGTTTTATTCACCAAATTAGCACCCGTTATTCTCGCTTGTTCTAATTCCCACTTACCTGTTTCCTTACTTTTAGCACTTGCTATGGCTATGGCTTCTTGTTTTCTCTTTTCATCTTCAATCGCTTTTGCCTGTTTTTCTTCTTCGCTCTTCGCTTGTGCAATCTTTTGATCTTCTTCTGCTTTAGCTACGGCGTTTTTCTTAGTAACATCTTTTTCTATAGCTAGTAAAGTGTCCTTTAAATTGCTGATTCTTGCAGAGCCTGGAGCTGCTTTCAGATACGCATTCACGATGTCATGTGCTTCATCGAATTCTTGATCCCCTATCAATTCTTCAATTTCGGCAGCAGTCACATCTTCAATGTCTTGTAATTCAGTTGTTGCTTTTTCATATAATTTGGTATCGTTCTCAGGCACTTTTGAAAAATACTTCAGCGCTTTGTATCGATCATTATGATCTAGTGACTCCATGCCTCGCTCATAATTTTCATTTGCTTCCATTAATTCAATCGCATTTTCACGCTTTGCCATTACATCGTCCGAGTATTTCTTCGTCAGCACCGTGTCATAGATTGCGATGCCATTTTCATACTTTCCTATCGCAACCAATGAATCTGCTTGCTTGATCGTTTTATTGTCTTTAATGACAGTGAATAAAAATACACTTACCGCAATGACTGCCACGGATAATATAGTTAAAATGATTTTATTTTTATTGCTTTTAGCGTTTGTGGAACTAGTACTCCTCTTTTCCATTCTTCCCAACCCCTTCCGATTGACTATATGTACGTGTAAACTGTGTGAATGGATAATATGTGGCGACTGATTTCATTGGACATCTTTCATTGCCCCCACAATAGTAATCAATTTCTAGTAGAATTTAGCATTTTATGAATCTATCATACTATGGAATAACGCAAACTGTACATAGAATTCTCTAATTATTTGAAGTGCGAAACAAAATATACACAATGCTTCAACACACGAGCATACGAGTAAATAATGAAATATAGTCAACCTACTTCTAAGCTGCATTGAATTTGTCTTTTCACACACAAAAGCCCACCAGTTTAAACTGATAGGCTTTTGACATCATCATCTTTTCCTATATATCACCGTTGCTTCGCGTGATACTGGCGATGCAGCTCATGAACTTGCTCTGCTAGTTCTGGAACAGGCCCTACCACTTCCGCGTTCAAAATGACACCCTCGATCGGAATCGATTGAATGCTTTGGGATTCGACCCCCAGTTCTTTCTTCCACTCTGATAACTGTTTGGATGAACTCGCATACACGATTTTCCCTAGACCGACTAATCCATGAGCAGCCGAGCACATCGGACAATGCTCTCCGGAAGTATAGACGACTGCGTTTTTCTTTTCTTCAGCTGTCATATTTTCGCCAGCCCAACGTGCCAAAGCAAATTCAGGATGTTGCGTCGCGTCACCGTTTCCTACCCGATTACGATCCTCAGCCAACACCTTGCCTTCAGCTGAAACAAGTACCGAACCAAACGGCTGATCACCGTGGTCTACTGCTTCTTTCGCCAACTCCACACATCTTTGTAAATGCTGTAAATCCGTTTCATTGATCATAATAAAATCCTCCTTATTCACTTACTAGTTTGTTGTCCAATCATGTAATAACTTTCTGCTACCTTCAATAATATCAGGTGCAGTCACGCCATATTCCGAATGAAGAGCCGACTGATTTTCACCAGCTGACGCATGCAAGTAAGTTGCCGCAATCAACGCTTGTTTTGGTTTAGCTCCTTGAGCAAGGAATGAGGCGATCAAACCCGTCAGCACATCCCCCGATCCGCCTTTGCCAAGCGCGCTACTACCTAAGGGGTTAATATACACTTCCCCTTCAGGTGTCGTGATAACCGTACGATGCCCTTTCAACACTAAATACAGCCGATGCTCCAACGCAAATTGTTTCGCTATATCCAATCGATTCGCTTCCACGTCCTGTACGGTCGTATTCAGCAAAGCACCCATTTCACCAGGATGCGGTGTAAACACTACAGGGCCATCATATACACTAATTATGTCCAGCAGATCGCGTGATAAATACAACCCATCCGCATCGACTACAACCGCTTGTCCGTCCAATGAATGCCATAGACTTTTCATCCACTCTTCACCGCCTGCAAATCGACTCAACCCAGGTCCGACCGCCACTACGTCATACGAATTGAATGATTCTTGCTCACATGAAGTTACAGCGAGATGACCACCCGTTTCTGCCATTGGCCAAAACAGTGCTTCGGGAAACTGCGTAGCCGCCATCGGATAGATCCCCTCTGGAACACCGAGCGTCACAAGCCCCGCACCCGAATGCAATGCAGCTTTAGCAGTGAAGATTGGTGCACCTACATATGACTTCGAACCGCCCAGAACGAGCACATGACCGAATGTTCCTTTATGTCCGTGCTTTGGTCGTTTCGGCAACGCGTGGATGGCATTGTTTTCCGTAATCACTTGTGGCAGTTCCAGTGTAAGCTCGTCAGCTATAGAAGATGGGACTGAAATATCAACCACTTTCCATTCGCCTATATGCTCTGGACCTTGCTGCAGGAAGAATCCAACCTTCGGCGCAACGAACGTAATCGTATGATCCGCTCGTATAGCTATATCTGCCACTTCTCCAGTATCGCTATTTACCCCGGATGGAATATCTACCGAGACGACTCTACTCCTTGATGAATTGATTAGCTCTATAACTGAGCGAACAGGCTCACGTAGTTTGCCCGTACATCCTGTTCCTAACAACGCATCCACAATGATGACGTTTTCACTTAACAATAGCTTTATATCCGGAATAAGTTCTTCTATAAAAGGCACCATTTTAAGTTTTCGATTCTTGTAGACATCATAATGAACTTTCGCATCGCCTTGCAAGGAGGATGTATTGGTAACGATAAGCATGCAAGATTTGCCTTCATCCTGTAATCGGCGAGCGATAACAAATCCATCTCCGCCATTATTGCCTGCACCTGCGAACACGAGGAATCTTGTGTCAGGCTTATCACGGGTCAGTTTCAACAGCTCATCAGTCACTTTCATGCCGGCGTTTTCCATAAGAATCGCCCCCGGCAGTCCAAGCGTTTCAATTGCATAATGATCCATCTGTCGCATATCCTCTCGTCCCACTGCAAACATTGACTTCACTCCCTATAGTTGATGGAATTTCACAGACATCTTGTGTATACTCAAACCTCTCGGATACGCACAGCAGACGGATCGACCAAATCAATCTGCCACCATTTCCATTTAAAATTCAATTTCCCGATAACTGCGATCTGATACACTTTATCAAACATCACATCATCTTTATTCGAACCTCTATATATTTGCGTTCTATATTTCCATTCGCCTAACTTATTCTCAGTCCATAATTTGAGTAAGTAATAAGTGAATTTCTTCCCTTTTTTATTTACAGCTTCTTTTTCAGTCACTTCCAACTTAACTTTTCCATATAAAAGACGGATATCTGTTCCGTCAGATGCGTCAATCCAGCTCGTTAAACTTTTTCTTCTGATTGCTTTCACTTCTTGAAGCTCTGTTTTATCCCCATGAATCAACATCGGATTTTGCTCTTCTTTAGTCGTTTTCTGGTTATGATCCTGCTGTCTCGATTGTCGATGTGTATTCTTAAATAGCATGCGCATCATGGAATCCAGCTTATCTTGGACTTTATCGTAGTTGAGACTTTCCACATACTTCTCTATCAATTTCTTAGATGCATACTCATACATATAAGAGCATCCTTCACGATGGTCCGAAGTGGGTTTCTTTTTCAAATGGGTCCTTGCCGAAGATGATTTACTCACTAAAAACAAATCCGCCATTTCACATTCGGGACATCGCATGAAGCCTTCATATGGAGAATAGTCGCCCTGATTAGCAATGGCGTAATCTACTACCTCTTCTATAAAATGATTCTCATCCGTTTTAGTATAATAAAATTCTTCGAAGCTTTTTGATTTCACCATACCATCCCTCCTGCCATAAAATAAAATACTTATATGAGTCCATATTCCGTGTCTATTATCTCATATCTATCTATTCAAATGGTACCAGGACCACAAACAATTCAGAATGTTTATGCTATGATACACATAACCAATACTACTCTATTAAAAGAGGTGAGCGAATGAATTTCATGGCTTGGTTGATTATTGCTTGTGAAATAGGTTTTTGGGTCGTTATTCTTGCCGGTCTTATTACACGCTATGTATTCAACAAAAAACGGCTCGGCTTATTTTTTCTAGCGTTAACACCAGTCATCGATTTACTCTTGCTAGTCGTCACGGCTACCGATTTATATAACGGCGCTGTTGCCACACAAGTTCATGCCATTGCGGCGATCTATCTCGGAGTATCGATCGCATTCGGAAAAAGCATGATTCACTGGGCGGACGAACGCTTTCTTTACTACGTCAAGAAAGAAGGCACAAAACCTGCGAAGAAAACAGGATATGCCCATGCGCGCCATTCCGTAAAAGGTGCGTTGCAACATGTACTAGCATTTATCATCGGTGGCGGGTTCTTGTTTGTCATGATTTACCTAATTGGAGATACCAATAAAACCGAAGCACTTTCTCAAATGCTGAAGTTATGGGCGCTCATCGTTGGCCTTGATATGGTCGTCTCACTCTCCTACTTCATTTGGCCACGGGCTGAAAAAGTTCATCGGCATAGGTAACACGCTGTTCTTAAAGAGATACGAGGTGCGGTACATGCGGAGTAAACAATATGTAGCACGGCAGATTGTAAATCACCTTTTATTTGATGAACAAATTAACAACAGCACATAACTAAATGCGCCACAGCTAATTGTGTTATTAAATTTCCTTATGAATGGATAAGTGGGATGGCACCAGAGAATATATTTCGGGGGAATTTAATACGTCGAAGTTAAAAAAGGGGGTTTATGTTAAAATGGATTGTAAGAGATTGGCTTGTTAAGCAAACGGGCCAGAATGAGCTAGGTGGTAACATCCGGTTATCATGAGTAAAAAATCCATAAGGAGTGTGAAAAAGAAATGAAGAAAATGTTTTTATTGACGGTTGTTTTTTTGATTGCTATTTCCCAAACTTCAATGCTTCAAGCAGTTGCTGCTCAAGACTTAGAAAGTTTGGAAAATAAATTGACAGTATTTCAAGATGAAGAAGATTTTATGTCTTACAGAACAGAGGAAAACGGTTTCATTTATGATTATGAAGAAAGAACTGTTGCTGACGTAGTTTATACAAAGAAATACAGAGTTACTCAATCTTCAAGAACATTGGTCGAAGATAGTTCAACGACAGTCAAATTGGTTGATAATATTCTTTCATTGAGTGTATATGACAACATTAATAACACGACAGAGCAAATAGAAATTAATGCGAATAACCTTGATACAGAGTACTCTGTAATGGTGAAATGCAGCCAAGTATGGCCTTCTGGTTTTCAAGGGAAAAAACCTATAGTTTCCGGACACCAATACGCTCACAATTGGAAAACTAATCAGGGCATTTCTCGTTTAGGAACTTTAGATATTATTGTCAAAACTCCAGATAGAAAGTTTGACGAATATACAAGGATTGTTGACAGTCTTATAGCACAAGAGAAAGCAGCTGTACCTATTGTTGGAACAGCTAAGGGACTTGGAGAATTAGTGAAGGCTATTGGCAAAAAACAAGTAACAATAGCTACTATAAAAGCTGCTTTTAAAACTATAGGCAAAGCGGTACCTGGAATAGGTCAAATTTACACATTGGTTACATATTTCAATACAGAGCACAAAGCTAATGTAGCCAGAGACGCTCATAAGGGAACAACAAAATATAGATTGGGTAATTGTTAATGGAAAAAATGAACGATAAAAAAAGAATAATTTATCTTGTTATCTCTATTTTTTTCCTGATATTGTGTGTTGGATATATTTTTTATAATTATTCTCACAACTACCCTTTCGGTATATGGGTATTTTTAGCAATAATTTCGTTGATTTGTATACCGGCACTTTTGATAAAAAAATAACAAGTTCGTTCATGTAAATCTGATGATTATTTAACAGATGATGAAGAACGGAATTTGCAAATTGTTAAGGATTTAGAAGAGGGTTTGTTCCGAAAACGATTGATTTCTTACGATGGGTTTGTTGAAAGAGATTCATAAGAAATTAAATTTAGATAGTGCTGAAGATGGCGATTTAATAAAAGTAGATGGCGAAGATGAAGAAAAAGAAAAAGAGGATCCTGCGTATACGGTAACGGCAATGTGGAATTAGAATCGACAAAATTATTATATAAAAAATGATTAAAAATGTTTTTGCTGTTCAACAATCGGGCCAGATTAAAGAAATGATTGTTAGAAATGGAGTAAGAAATATGGTTTTTATAGCATTGCTAATAAGCATTTTAACTACTTATTTCTGGAGATGGGCTAGTCATATTTATATTGACATAAGCCGTAGTATGGCTGCTTCCAATTATCTAGGCGATATAACATTTATTGATCGAGTAGTATATCAGTTGTTTTTCCCAGCATCATTATTCGTCGTTTTATATATTTCATTGTTTTTATTAGCTCTTATTTTTAAAAATAAAATTAAAGAACTCTCACCTAAAAGTAAGTTTCTATTTGTAATTCCGTTAATATTCACGGTTTACATTTCTATTGATTTATATATCTTTTTGTTCGTTAATTAAAATAACTCAAGAATCGGGCGCGATTCTTGTATAAGGAATCTGCACCCTTTTCAGTAATAGGGCCAAATCGTGGAGTTTGCCTTCGATTTACATAACGACCAGGTAATTGACAAGGGAGAGCGTTCATTTGAAAAAACTGTTATTTGTTTTAGTTATTATTATTGTGATGTTTTTTTCATACTCATATCAGTTACCAATTATGAGTACAGGGGAAGCGATAGATAGTGCAGAAAAACACTTGCAAAATCCACCAAAGGAGTGGGGAAAAATTTTTCAGACTATAATTGGGATGATACTGCATTAGAAGATGTTGTTGTATCATTAAATCAAAAGAATGGTATCTGGAACAACTTAACAAATAGAATGAATTGGGAAGTCACGATAAAAATTAACGGCTCAGAGCCAACAATTGTTATTGATGCTTATACGGGTAAACTTATTGATATATATGGACCATTAAACTAAGTATCCCATTTTACTGTTCAAGTAATGGGTGCGTTTGTTGTATAGGACTACGCTTCAATCGGGCCAAAAATCTGCTAATGGAAATGGTATTAAAATTAAGCCTTTGGGAAAGCCATTTACAAAGAAATTTTATTCATACAGGCTAAAGTAGCAATAAGGGGAATGAAATAATATGAATTTATTAAGAACATTAACACTAATGCTTGCTGTTTCATGTATTGGGATTGGTATATATTCGTATTTCAATCCTTCCGGCGGCAATGTACAATTCTTGCTTCAAATCTCACTTTTTATGTTAATTCTCACAGTTATTTTGATTTCAGTAATTTGGAAAGTAAATAAAAATTAGACCTCTGCTATCGGGCTCAATTATGGAAGATGGGTTGTGTCGTTAAAGGGCCAATTTGCAAGATAAGCTCATTTTTGCTGATCAAATTATGCTTTATCAAAGGGTGGTCTTATGAAAAGTAAAAATAATAACAAACGGATTATTATTCAGTGGATTGCACTTGGGATTGTAATGCTCTCACTTGTTCTAAAACTAGTTTTATTCACCACGGGAATTGCTTACAATCTAACCGATATCACAATGAATGCCATAACCTGGACAGGATTTACAATAGGAATTATTTTAATTCTAATTTCTTATCTTTTTCCTAAAACAACCCGAAATAATGCAGATTCCAACTAACGGGCGCGATTGTCGCATACGCTTTTTGTACTCACTTAGTTGATCTTCGTTACAGCCAGCCACTCCGGGAGGATCAGCGAAAGCCGTAACGAAGAACGGCTTTTGCGAGTAAAAGCGTAGCGTTAGGAGCACATCTTTGCACTAGCCCACCCATAGGACACGCGTCCGGCTGCAA
The DNA here is from genome assembly GCF_002743245.1 of Sporosarcina sp. P26b. Lineage (NCBI taxonomy): Bacteria > Bacillati > Bacillota > Bacilli > Caryophanales > Caryophanaceae > Sporosarcina > Sporosarcina sp. P26b. Next base: position 13,440 of record NZ_PDYW01000015.1, on the reverse strand, counting down.
CGCAGATCAACAGTTTCAAACCACTACTCCCCTTAGTTCACTCGAGCAGACACTCCAGAAATTTCAGCGAGAGCTGCAGCAATGAACGACTGGTGTCCACCCTCCACCTCATTCAATGTCCATATTTAAGATGTTCCCCGTTACGCACCCCCTCTACTAAACAACGTAACAATTCCAGAAACCTCTCCATCTCCTCATCTGATGGCTCATTCATTGCCGCCACTTGCAACCAATTACGCGTCTGTAAATAACTACTTTCATAATGCGTGCGGTAGCCATTCAGAAGCAAATCATCACCGAGACGCTTCGAACCTATCTCTTTCGGAAGTACGAACGTCAGAATGCCAGGATTTGTTGACTCTTTCGGCGACAACACCTCCACACCTACCCCTTCTACACCCTCACGCAAACGATCTGCGCAATAGCGAATACGCTGAAAACGGCGTTGCGGATCCACTAATAGATTTTCAAGCGCCTGATGCAACGCAACTACTGCATTAGACGACTGCGTATACGGAATTCCATCGTATTTCCCATATTGACCGAGATCCAAATAGCGCGGAATCGTATCATCCGGCTCGATCGCCTCTTGATGGAACACTAGACCAAGCCCCGCGTACGAAGCCAGTCCTTTCCCACTAACTGAAGAAGCGAAATCGACGTCACGCAAATTCACAGGCACTGTCCCGATTGAACTCGCACAGTCCACAGCAATCCGAACAGCACGTGCGCGACAAAGTGCTGTAATCTGTTCCAACTTATGCAACACACCCGTCGACGTTTCACAATGAACCATCCACAGCCAACTATATTCTTGAGCATCCAATTGCTCCGCTAACATTTCCAGCGATAACACTTCGCCCCATTCTTGTTCCAAGCAATCAAAAACTAAACCAAAACGCGTCGCATGATCGCATAACCGTTGACCAAATTCTCCATTGACTACAATGAGTCCCCTTCCCCCAATTCTAGTCAACTGAGCCGCCACCGCATCATTCGCAAGCGTCCCTGTTCCTTGCAACAACTGGACGTAGTTCGCTCCCGTTAAGTCGAGTAATTGACGTTTAACCGTCGCGACTAATCGTGTATATTCAGCCGAACGATGGGAAAATGCGTCACGTGCAAAAGCTTCTTTAACATTTTCAGCAATTTTTGGTGGACCTGGCAAAAAATTCACGACAGGCGCAACGAGACGTTTCGCCGCACTTTTTTCATACGTGGCGAACGACGATATCATCGGCACATATTTCGCTTCCTCCGTACCCACCGGATCGGCAAACGGCTCAAAGCCCATATGATGGTAAAGTTTCAACTCACGCACTGTACCCGAAATCACCGCGGCATCATATCCCGCTTGCTTGCACCAATTCACTAGCCCCTGCATCAAACCGAAAAATGCACGACCGCGACGATGTGCTCGATCCACTACAAGTAATCTAATTTCTACAGGATGCTGTGGCTTTCGTTCAAGCCATTCCTCAATCGGACCAATCTTTTTATCCAATGAAAACGGACGAACTGAACGCAATGCCAACATCCCAACAATTTCATTGTCCTTCAAACAAACGATGTATGTATTTTCTTCATGAAACGGATCGACCAACAAACGCTGTTCATTGGATGCATGCTGCGGAATTTCTTCCACAAACGCCCGATAATTCAACTGATGAATTCGCTCCGCATCTTGTGGAAGTACGGCAAGCCGATAATAATAGGTCATACTGATTGCCTCCAATGCTAGTTAATGAAATAACTACGATGTGTATAGACGACTAGCGCAACCAAACAGATAGCAACAATTCCCGCCCATTCACCGTAGCCAATAAAAATAGCTGGAATAATGGCCGACAGTCCAAGCACAGCCGCTTTCGTTTTCTGACGAATCCACGAGTACAACAGCCCTGAAAAAATAAGGGCTAACAGCAAGAAAAGTGGCTGAAAGACGATCATACCGCCGAGTAAAGAAGCCGCCCCTTTCCCTCCACGCAAGCGATGAAACAGCGGAAAACAATGCCCAAGTATGACCGCGAAAAGCATCAACAATATAAGTTCGGGACTGAATCCAAGGGCACGCGAGACGAGGATCGGCAATGCCCCCTTGGCCGCGTCAAGAAACAACACAATAAAGAACATCGACTTACCGAGCACTCTCCCTGCATTACGCGCTCCTGGATTTCCACTACCTTCTACACGTAAATCTAGTCCTTTTCTTTTTCCTATATAAAGCGCAGGCAATATGCTACCGACAACGTACCAAATGATGAAGAAAATGATGAGCTGTAACAAACTTTAGCCTCCAACTATGTTTCTATATACTAGTATCTTTATGTAAATACATAATCTACTTTAATTATATAGTGAAGTGCATCTTTTTCATATTGTAAATACAAAAGCAACTCTGAAATTCTCTAATTGCATTACCTTCTTCTATCTATTCCCCTACTAGGTACCAATAATCATATTCTCACTAATCTAGTTTATGAATAAAGGAGGCGGGTAGAAAACACATATAATATGAGAAGGAAGTGATGGTATGAAAGCAGTAACATTTCAAGGAAAGAAGTCGATGGTCACAAAAGAAGTGAAAGCTCCGAGTATCCAAGAAAATAGTGATGTAATCGTACGCATTACGACAAGTGGTATTTGCGGATCGGATTTGCATCTGTACCATGGCGGGATTGTGCCCGAGAAAGATTATGTAGTCGGTCATGAACCGATGGGGATTGTCGAAGAAGTAGGTTCTGAAGTGAAAACATTAAAGAAAGGCGATCGTATCGTCGTTCCTTTTAATATAGGCTGTGGAGAATGTTTCTTCTGCCAACACGAAATGGAAAGTCAATGTGACGAATCCAATCCGCACGGTGAAGTAGGTGGGTTATTTGGTTTTGCTGAGCCAAACGGGAACTTCCCGGGAGGTCAAGCCGAATATTTACGTGTTCCATACGCAGATTTCACGTCATTTAAAGTACCGGAGAACAGCGAACTAGATGACGAGCATCTTGCCTTACTATCTGATGTCATTCCGACAGCGTATTGGAGTGTACTTCATAGCGGATTGAAAAAAGGCGATACCGCAATTATTCTTGGCTCCGGACCTATTGGATTAATGGCGCAGAAGTTTGCTTGGATGCAAGGCGCGAAACGAGTCATTTCAGTGGACCATGTAGATTACCGTTTAGAGCATGCCAAGAAGACGAATAAAGTAGAAACGTATAATTTTAAAGAACATGACGACATTGGCAAATTATTGCATGAAGAAACGAAAGGCGGCGCAGACGTCGTCATTGATTGTGTAGGAATGGACGGAACTGTACAACCAGGCGAAACATTCGGATCTAGTGGAGATAACCAATTTGGAACGATCAGCCCAATTGTCACGGCTTCACAAGTCGTAAGGAAATTTGGTACGGTGCAATTGACAGGTGTCTATGCGACAGACGCCAACAACTTCCCACTGGGTGATTTCTTCACACGCAATGTTTCCTTGAAAATGGGACAAGCGCCCGTTATTCACTTAATGCCTGAGTTATTTAAAAAGATCGAAGCAAAAGAATTCGATCCGACAGATATTATTACGCATAAAGTGAAATTGGAAGACGCAGCAGATGCTTATTCTATTTTTGATAAGAAAGAAGACGGTTGTATCAAAGTATTGATTCAGCCTTAATATAAAAAACGCGATGAGTTGTTCATCGCGTTTTTTTATACCTAATATGCTGTTCCATCTTACTCGCCTACTTTGTTTCATAGCCCCATATTCTTCGCGATAATGACTTTCATAATTTCATTCGTTCCGGCATAAATCGAACTGACTGCCACATCGCGATACCTTCTAGCGATTTCGTATTCTTCCATATAGCCGTAGCCACCATGAAATTGCATACACTGAATTGCCACGTCTTGAGCCAAATCACTCGTCCACCATTTCGCCATCGATACTTCATCTACAACGTTTTTGCCTTGCATATGCTCGATAATTAAACGATCAACAAATGTTTGACCAATGGTTGCCTTCGTTTGCATCTCTGCCATTTTAAATTGCGTATTTTGAAAATCTCCGATCCGCTTGCCGAAAGCCTGTCGCTCTTTTACATACGCTAATGTAATATCTAGCATTTTCTGCACAGAAGCTACACTTTGAATGGAGCACATTAACCGTTCTTGCTGGAGTTTCTCCATCAAATAGTAGAAACCTTTCCCTTCCTCACCCAGAAGGTTTTCTGCCGGAACCGCTACATCTTCAAATATCAATTCACTCGTGTCGTTCGCATGCTGTCCTACTTTATTCAGTTTCTTCCCTCTTGTAAACCCAGGCATTCCTTCTTCCACTACGAGCAAGCTGATGCCTTTATGAGCAGGTGACGCGGTAGGATCCGTTTTACAGACCACAATGACGAAGTCGGCAGAAGAGCCATTCGTGATGAATGTCTTTTCTCCATTAATAATATAATGGTCTCCCTTTTTTATCGCAGTCGTCCGCACTGCAGCGAGATCGGAACCTGTGCCTGGCTCCGTCATTGCAATGGCACTAATCATATCTCCGGTTACAGCTTTCGTGAGCCACCGTTCTTTCTGTTCGTCCGAACCAAAGGATTGTATATAAGGAATGACAATATCATTATGCAATCCAATTCCACCGATGCCGCTTGCCACTTTTTCAAACTCTTCACTAATGACGACAGCATAGCCAAAATCCGCGCCTATCCCGCCATATTTTTCTTCAACGGATGGTGCGATCAATCCTTGGGCGGCAGCTTTCTTCCAAAATGATCGAGGCACTTGCTGTGCTTTCTCCCACTCATCTATATAAGGTACGGCCTCCTTCTGCAAAAACTTCTGCACTGATTTTCGGAGCTGTTCATGCTCTTCCGTCATAAATGGTCGCTTCATGCATCCGCCACTCCTTTACTCTCCTGTAAGAAAGCTTCTATTTTTATACGTGAGGATTAACAGGTCGATTGGAAACTAGTGCTTCCCGAATACGATATTTCAATACTTTCCCTGATGCATTTCTCGGGATCTCTTGTTCTTCGATAAATTCGACTGGCACTTTATAATCCGCTAAATGGGTTTTACAGAACGCTTTTAACTCTGCATAATCGAGCGTCTCGTCTTTCTTTGCTACTACAATCGCGACTACTTTCTCTCCCCACACCGGGTCCGGTAAGCCGACCACTGTTGAATCTAGCAGTTGAGGATGTCTATACAGCGCTTGTTCTACTTCCGTTGAGTAGACATTCTCTCCTCCAGAAACGATCATATCTTTCTTTCTGTCTACTAATGTAACGAAACCGTCTTCGTCGATCGTCGCCAAATCACCGGTATAGAGCCAACCGTTCCGGATCGCTTTCGCCGTTTCTTCTGGTTTATTATAATAGCCTTTCATGACCATCTCGCTTTGGATAATAAATTCTCCTACTTCACCAGGAAGTATATCCTCATCATGATCATCCACCACGCGTATTTCCGTGTTCAGCGAAGCTTTTCCTCCCGTACCGATTTTATCTTTATGATCTGCTGGCAGAAGAAAAGCACCGCCACCTGGTCCACCTTCTGTCTGACCACACATATTGTAAAACTGGTCTGTACTGAAAAGTTTCATGATCTGTTCCAACAAAGCGACAGGCATCGGCGCCGCACCGTATCCACATCGTGTAACAGAAGATAGATCGTATTGCTGTTTATCTGGAACTTGCAGCAAGAAATTATACATCGTCGGCACACCGAAGAAGAAGCTGATTTTATATTGATCGATTGCTTGTAATACTTTTTGAGGTTCGAAGTTTTGATGAACGACTTGCGTGCAGCCTAAATAAATTCCTGGTACGAGAAATAAATTTAATTGTGCGGAATGAAACAACGGTGCCGCATGAAGCAATATGTCATCGGGATTGATTTTGAGGATTAAAGAGGTGTTAAAGGCGACATGAAGCACACGGTGATGATCAAATAACGCGCCTTTCGGATAGCCAGTTGTACCGGATGTATATAATATTTCTGCATCATCCGCTTCATCGACAGAGATCTCGGGATCATCTGTACGATTTTGTACTACATCTTGATAAAGGACTTGGTCACTTATTGCTGTAGCACCTGTTGTGATTTTCAAATTGATTTTGCTATTTGTCGCTGTTGCTTGATCGATTAACGAAGCATACTCTTCATCAAACAGCACAACACTTGCATCACTGTCATCCAAAATATACGACACTTCAGTAGCGGTTAAGCGGAAATTCACGGGTACTGTAATAGCTCCAGCTTTCAATATGGCATAGTAGACGATGATAAATGTATCTGAGTTTTTCATCATAAGCGCGACTTTGTCACCTTTTTTCACGCCATGCTGAATCAGTCCATGTGAAAGTTTATTCACCTCTTGATTCAGCTCGCGATACGTATAACGTCGATCCTCATAAATAACTGCTGTTTTCTCAGGTATTCTGCGCGCGTTACGGGAAAGTGATAATCCGATATCCATTGTTGTTGTCCCCTTTCTCTCACTAAACTTCCTGTCGTTTACATACCGCCTACCGATTTTTCTAGTATCCCCGAAGAACTTCTTCTGTATGTTCACCTAAACTTGGAGCAGCGCCTTTAATTTTCCCTGGTGTTCGCGATAGCTTAATAGGCGTACCGATATGCTGGATTACTCCAAGCACGGGATCTTCTATTTCCTGAATCATGCCACGCGCTTTCACGTGCGGATTCTCTACCACTTCACCAAATGAAAGAATGGGTGAGACACATGCAGGGATCTGTTCGAAAATCTCCATCCATTCCTCACGTGTTTTCTGCCACATAATTTCCTGAATTTCTTTTTTCATCTGTGTCTGCACATCGATCGGATCACGGACCTTTGCGACGAACTCTTCTTTTCCAATCACCTGACAAAACTCACCCCAAAATTTCGGTTCGAGTGCGCCAACAGACAACCATTTTTGATCTTTCGTTTCATAGATTGCATAGCAAGCAAGCTTTCCACTTAAATCAAGTTCGCCTCTTTTTGACTCCTGCCTCGACGCAAGAAAGTTCGGGAAGAATGTTGGCATCCAGGATATCGCCCCATCCATCATGGAGATATCGACCATTTGGCCTTTGCCTGTCTTCTGTCTCTCAAACAATGCAAGCAGAATTCCCACCGCCGCTGGATATGCCCCGCCACCAATATCCGCGATTTGTGTGGCTGGAATTTGCGGCGCACCTCCTTGTTCCCCCATCATATTTAGCAATCCCGCGTAACTGAGAAAATTCACATCATGTCCCGGCATCTCCGCGTATGGACCCTCCTGCCCATAACCCGTGATCGCACAGTACACTAGACTCGGGTTAATTTCATTCAACGTTTCATAATCCAGCCCCAACCGCTTCATCACGCCAGGTCGGAAAGACTCAATCACTACATCCGAATCTTTCACGAGCTGTAAGAACTTCGCTTGATCCTCTGCCGCTTTTAAATTAAGGCAAATACTCTTCTTACTACGATTCAATGAATGAAACAGCGCACTATCTTCACCTAGCTTCGGATATTCCGCCCGCGCATAATCACCCACGTTAGGCTCTTCCACTTTGATCACCTCTGCACCAAAATCGGCAAGAAGCATCGAACAGTATGGCCCTGGTAATAAGCGAGATAAATCCAGTACCCGAATAGCATCTAATGGCAATGAAATCCCTCCTCTCTACGTCTTGACTAGCGTGATCAGCAGTTACTCCAACCTTTCCAAAATGGTCGCATTGGCCATGCCGTGACCTTCACACATTGTCTGCAAACCATAGCGGCCACCTGTTCGTTCGAGTTCACTCATCATCGTGATCATCAAACGTCCGCCGCTTGCACCGAGTGGATGACCAAGAGCGATAGCCCCGCCGTTTGGATTTAACTTCTTTGGATCTGCACCTGTTTCTTTCAACCATGCGATCGTCACAACAGAAAACGCCTCATTTACTTCAAACACATCGATATCCTCCATAGTCAGTCCCGACTTTTCCAATGCTTTTTGCGTAGCAGGTATTGGCCCTGTTAGCATAAGTGTTGGATCGGAACCTACGACTACACGCGTGAGTACTTTAAACTTCGGCTTCAATCCAAGTTCTTCTGCTTTTTCACGTGACATCAACAAAATCGCATTGGCACCGTCGCTGATTTGGCTCGAGTTTCCTGCCGTCACATCACCATTTTCTCTAAAAGGAGTTTTCAACTTGCTGAGCTTTTCCATCGTCGTATCTTCCCTCGGTCCTTCATCATCCTTCACGATCATGTTCGTACCGTCAGGAAGTGTGACCTCAATTGGCATGATTTCGCTATCAAACTTACCTTCTTTTCGAGCAGCGATAGCTTTCTCATTGCTTTCGAGTGAGTAACGATCCATTTCTTCTCTTGTGATCTCCCACTGTTCAGCAATTCTTTCGGCTGACTCACCTTGGTGAACCATTTCATATTTCGATGTAAGTTCTTCACTGAATGCAACGCCGAGTCGAGTACTGCCCATCGGTACTCGAGACATACTCTCGACGCCTCCTGCCACGACGACATCCATATCTCCACTAATAATCGCTTGCGCCGCGAAATGTACAGCCTGTTGACTTGACCCACATTGTCTATCCACTGTAGTCCCCGGTACTTCAACTGGATATCCTGCCTGCAAAGCAGCGACACGCGCGATATCAAAGGATTGTTCCCCTACTTGCGATACACAGCCGAAGATTACGTCCTCTACTAGTCCGGCATCGATTCCAGCTCGTTTAATTACTTCTGCCAGCGGCTTAGCTGCCAAATCTTCAGCCCGCATGGTACTCAATAGACCATTTCTTTTTCCTACTGGCGTTCTTACCCACTCCACAATTACTGCTTCTCTCATGTCGATCCCTCTTCCTTCAATATATTTGTAAGCCCTTACATTTTATTAGATACAAGCAGGTCAGTCTTTACGCATAACGCCTTACTTAGGCTGCATGCGGACTGCGCCATCGAGGCGAATTGTTTCCCCATTTAGCATCGTATTTTCGAAAATACCTTTTACTAGTTGTGCATATTCTTCGGGGTAGCCTAGTCGCGAAGGGAAAGGGACCATCGCCCCAAGAGATTCTTTTGCCTTCTCTGGCAATGAAGCAAACATCGGTGTTTCAAACAAACCCGGTGCGATAGTCATCACGCGGATTCCTTCAGATGCTAAGTCTCTCGCCAGCGGCAATGTCATACTGACGATCCCGCCTTTCGATGCCGCATACGCTACTTGGCCAATCTGTCCGTCAAATGCCGCCACAGATGCTGTATTCACAATAACTCCTTTTTCTCCATTATCATTCGGTTCATTCTTCGCCATATGTTCGGTAGCGAGTCGGATCGTATTAAATGTTCCGATTAAATTAATCTGAATGACTTTACTAAAGTTCTCTAAGTTATGTGCGCCTTTTCTGCCGCTGTACGTTTTCTCCGCGACACCAATTCCCGCGCAATTGACAACTGCATTAATCATGCCAAAAGTACTGACGGCATGATCTAACGCAGCTTGAACACTTTCTGCGCTAGTGACATCTGTCTTTACGAATGTCGCATGATCGCCAAGCTCCTTCACCAACTTATTCCCTCGATCTTCCTGCAAATCAAAAATCGTAACGTTTCCACCAGACGCGACGATCTCTCTTGCTGTCGCTTCGCCTAACCCTGATGCGCCTCCTGTAATAACTGCTGATACGTGATCCATATTCATAATATATTCTCTCCCTTTCTCGTCTTAAGGATTTACGATATTAGACTAAGATCTTCAATAAATAATCGGCAATCGAATTGGCTAACTCTTGTATACTTTTACTTCCTTTTGGAGAATACCAAATCACCACATTATTCATGGCACCTAGGATAATATTATTCACAATATTACTATCTACATTTGCAAAACTACCATCCTCAATCCCTTGTTTAATCAGTCCGTCCATGCAATCACTGTATTCATTTCGTAGACGTATGATTTCCTCTAAATGCTCTCCTACGAAAACTTGATCCGGCTTAGCACCTATAAAGAAGTCCGTTCTTTCTGTAATGACATATTCCATATGGACAATCATAGCCTTCCGAAGCTTCGCTATAGAAGGAAGTTCTTCCGCCAACACTTCGTTAAGTTGCTCGATACTTTGTTCTAGAAGTATTTTGTGACTGTCATACACTAGTGCTTCTTTATCTTTAAAATAATAGTAAACGGAACCCTTCGTCATGAGTAACTTTGCTGCAATGTCTTCCATCGTAGTAGCATGATATCCTTTTTCCGCGATCACACTCATAGCGGATTGCCGAATCTCTTCTTTTTTCTTTTCTACTTTCTTCTCTCGTAATGACATGAATTTCTCACTTCCTTCACATTGCCACATCTCGTTGTGTTTACATTCTAAGTTTTCAGAATTTGAATGTCAAGTCAAATTTTAACGTTTGAGTATTCATATTGATAATTATGTATGGGAAGGTACTAGGTCCCGAAAGAGATGTTGCTCCTCTGGGATTCTATATTTCTCTACTATGTAATACAATTGAAGTGGTACCATCCTATTGTCAGAGTAGTCTCTAAACATAGTATTTTACTACGATATTTGTGATACGATGAATATAGAAAAACAGTAAATTAGAGGGGGGTCTTGATGCAGGGATATATTGCTGTTACAACCATTTCACTATTAATCATACTCGTAATTATTCGGTCGATTCAATTAAAGAAATTCGGCATTAACGTATTTAAATTTGGTCACATGTACAAAAAAGATTTCATCATACCGCCCTTTGCGTTGCTGTTGTTATATTTAATCACTTCAAACGCTTTTAATTTACCAAGGTTGGGAACAGAGCTATTTACTAACGGCATTGTGGGGTGGATTGGTGTCGCCCTTTGCTCCGCTGGACTTTTGCTATTCCTTTATAGCTTAATTTCATTCGGGAAAAGCTTTAGGGTAGGCATTGATGAAGAAAGCCCAGGTACACTGATTACTACTGGCGCTTTTTCCATTAGTCGAAACCCGATTTATACTGCTTTTGGAATGGTCTTATGTGGTGAATTTCTCATTTACCCCAATTGGATCCTATTAATATATTTGATTTCAGCTTTTTGGTTATTTAATCGACAAGTACGACTCGAAGAACAGTCTTTAGTAAAAATTTATGGAGAAGAGTACGTACAGTACTGCCAAAACGTTCGTCGATACATATAACTAGGACCTACTCTCGAAAAGGAGCTACAAAATGAAAAAATATCAAAAACGTACTATATATATTTCAATTGCCGCACTAGCTTTCTTCTTAGTATTATCTTTACTAACAAAGAATTGGGGCTTCTTTTTATGGAGTTTGCTACCTATCTTTATAGTGTTGATGACTACGTTTTCCACAAAGTTCGATAAATGAAATAACGCTGAATAAAAGATTGCCATTACTGGCCAGAATGGGAGTTGATTCAAATGAAAAATATCAAACTGATTTTTAAAGCAGTTGCATTGGCAATGGGTGTCAGTACAATTGTTTTAAGTATTTTAGGGGATGTATCTGTAGATACCGCCATCACACTACTGTCCATTGGTGTTGCTTGTCTAGCAATTGTCCAACTACAAGACAAAGAAAAGTAACTATCACTATAAGCACCAGGTCCCGACATTATTCTGAATCGGCCTTCCGTTGTGTAGCGTTCGGATACCTCCATCATTGAAAAAGCACCAGCTCCTCAAACAATATGCATTGTTTAAGAATCTGGCGCTCACTAGAGAGTCTAACTATTGACGAAAGTCATTCATTTTCTGTTATTTAAAATTCGCATAAAACTCTTCTGGTACCACTTGCAAATCAATTCCCCAAAGAAGTGGTAGCAAGAAGTAGGCGGCTAATACAATGAGAATCAGCACAAACACATTAATGATAAATCCAACGCGTACCATTTCACTTAAGCGGAGTTTCTCCGTAGCGAAAATGATAGCATTTGGTGGTGTACCTACCGGCAACATAAATGCACAGTTTGCAGCCATTGCAGCGGGTACCATCAATGCATACGGGTGGATATTCATTGTTAGAGCTAGAGCAGCCAATATAGGCAGGATCATTGTAGCGGTCGCTGTATTGGAAGTGAACTCCGTCAAAGCTAGAACAAGGAATGAGGAAGCCGCAATGATCACAATCATATGAAGTCCTTCCAAAGCCGTCAATTGCGATCCAATCCATTCAGAAAGCCCCGTTTCACGGAAACCTGCTGCGATCGCTAGTCCTCCACCGAACAACAACAAGATGCCCCATGGAATTTCTTTGGAATCTTCCCATCCTAGAATACGTTTGCCGAATTTCTTGGAAGTTGGAATAGTAAACAACAATGCTGCAGCTATTACCGCAATCATGCCGTCTTTTAATGACGGAAGAATATTAATCCAAAGGAATTCTCGTGTAATCCACATAAACGCCGCAAATGCGAAAACAGCTCCCACTGCTTTCTCTTCGAATGTCATCTTCCCTAATGCTTTCCGTTCTTCTTGGATCACTTCTTTTCCACCCGGAAGACCTTTAATATTCATCTTAAAAGCAAATCGTCCCAGATAGATCCATGTCGAAAACAAGAGAACTATAACAATAGGTACCGCGATCAGCATCCAACCTGCGAAGGATATCTCGACACCGAATAATTCTTTTACTTGTGCCGCCAGAATAATATTGGGTGGTGTACCTATTAACGTACCTAGTCCACCAATCGTTCCTGCGTAACCAATACCGAATATAAGTGTCTTTTCAAACTTCGGCAGTTCTTTTTCTTCCGGTGTGCCCTTTAAAGCGGCTGCCACCTGAGCGGTAATCGCCAAGCCCATCGGAATCATCATCATAACTGCTGCGGTATTAGAAACCCACATCGATAAAAATGCGGTCGCAGTCATGAAACCAAGCAAAATCCGCTGCGTTCCTGTACCGATGAACGCGATAATACCAAGTGCAAGTCGTTTATGTAAGTTCCATTTTTCCATCGCTGTGGCAATAAAGAATCCACCTAAAAACAAGAAAATAATATCATTACCGTACGAAGAGGTTACTGCATCCGCTTCCATAGCGCCCGTTAACGGTAATAAAACGATAGGAAGCAACGAAGTGACGGGAATCGGAATCGCTTCAGTAATCCACCAAGTCGCCACCCACAGAGTCACCGCAAGCACCGATTTCGCTGCCGGATTCATCCCTTCAGGAGATAAAAAGAACATCATAATAATAAATAAAAGCGGACCTAGAATTAGACCGACGCGTTGGACGGTAGAATAGGACGTACTTTTATCCGAATTCTGATCAGGAGGTTGGGGCGAACATAGCTGTCAACTTAAGAAATAGGTGTACTTTTCTTAAAAAGATGGTAAAGATACATACCATCTTTTTTGAAAGGAGTTCTTTTTATGTCTATCAACCATCATTTTGACATGCTTGAACAATTACTTTCATTG
>NZ_PDYW01000014.1:0-60341 GCF_002743245.1 Sporosarcina sp. P26b | reverse complement strand
ATTTAGCGTGCTTACAAAGATCTTACCCTTTTAATCAAGCTAGTAAACCATGGATAGTGCATGGGATGCGGGTTATAAATTTACTATCAATTCTTAAGTTGACAGCTATGGGCTCAAGCCATGCCCGCAGGAAAACGTCCGCCTAAAATGCAGATCAACGGTACCTTCCCACTCACCAACGCAAAAAACCGCCACAGCAAGTCGGAAATTCCAACTCGCCATGACGGCCAACATTCATTACAATAAATACCAAATATAATGCGCTTCCTCATGACTGCCTGGCGTAAGCGCCACACTCTTCGGATAACTCATCTTCTCCACAGCCATCTCCATCAACTTACTCACATGTGGATTCAACTGCTCTGCCTTCGCAAACAACTCCAAAGCACGCTCCGAAGACTCACCTTGCGCACGCTCCATCTCCACCAACCAAGACAAATACCAATACGCCGCATCGCCTTCAGAAACTTCTACCGTCGCCTCCAACAATCGTGTCGCCTGATCAATCTCTCCCTGATGAATCAAAGAAGAAATCGCCAAGTATCGCGCACCTTGATGGTCAAAGAGGTCAAGCGACAGCAGACGTATAAACATCTCACTCGCCTCTGCAAAACGGCCTTGCTCATAGAACCACACACCGTACAGCATTAGACTGCGCAAATACGGGCGGTTCGGCGCAAACTTCCATGCATCTTCTGCACGACCGTCGAACTGCTTTTCGCCAGAGAAAATAGCTTGCTTGAAGAACTTGTCCTGCTCGTCCTTCGAATCCGTCAACTCTGTCTGAAGCAATAACGCATCGACATTCGTCGGATCCGCGCCATATGCCCCTTCTGCAAAGTCACGTCGCTGTTCTACCGTTTCCGCGTTATATGCCATATAACAAAGCATTTGCGCTTCTTGCTGCTGATTTTCGGGCTCAAATGGTTGCTGAATTGCTTCTTGAATATATGCCTGTGCTTCTTCAAACGAATCGAAGTCATGCTTTTGCGTTAACATATGCACTTGCCAGTTCATTTGCTCGGACGGAAGAGGATTAGTACCGATATGATACGCAGCTTCTGTCTGTCCTTCTGCCATCATTTTCTCAAGATCTTCAATTTTCTCTTGCAAGATATCTGTATGCTTTCGGAAAGAAGATACGGATACATCGAACATTTTCCCGACTTCCGCTTGTGTATACGTATTCGGCATCATGCTCGTATCGACAGCCAACTGAAACGCCGCCGCTGCGAGTACTTCCGGCTTACGGAATTTCGGATCTTGATCGGTAAAGTAGTAGGCCATCAAGGACAGCAACATTTCATACGCACCTGGATATAGCTCTTCCTTTTCGAGTTTAGCATCCAGTATTTCTACTACTTCACGTTGTAATGGCGTGAAGTTCTGCTCGACTACATCTGATAATGTCTGAACGTCAAGTTTGCAAACGACTTCATAAATATCCACGAGATGCTTTTTGAAGAAATCGAAGCTATTCTTTTCTTCGCTCGTTTCTGCTATTTCCTGCACACGTGTTTTTAGTTCGGTACTCATATGTTCATTCACCGCGATGGCAGATATCGGCATGACCCAACGCTCGTCATTGCGCATCTCTTCTAGGACAATCGCAATGACAGCTCGTACGTCTTCTGGTTCGCCTGCTTCTCTTGCCAATAAATACTCGCCAGTCCCAAGAATCTCTTTCATATGGTAGACTTCTTTATCTGCCTTCGATACTTCCGCAAACGTAACGAACGCATTCTGCCAGCTTTTCAAGATAGCTCGTACCGCTCTATTTTGTGTACGGTTCAATGCTTTTACTAGATGACGTCTCCATAGATCTTTACGGACGATGAAGAAGTAATAATCACTGACATTCGTCACGAGTTCCTCTTCTTCCATCCACTCACCAAGACGTCCTCCCCACTCTTTTAATAAGCCTTCAAGCGTTTTAATCTCTAAAGGAGATAATGTAGTTTCATAATAGCTATTTAGTATTTGCTTAAGCTCTTCTTGTATTTGATTTGTGCCCGGCACATCTGTTTTGCCACAGCAGTTCTCTACGATTTCCCCGCTTCCGCATGGGCATTTTTCTTTATTCCCTATCACATCGAACACAACCTTTTCTTTTTACTATACCATACTAAAAAGAAGCTCCGCATGCATAGTAGCATACGAAACTCCTTATTCTACTTTTCAGACTGTTCCTTCACTTCCCCAATAGCTGGTGAAGTCGGTGGCATGACCCGTTTAATGAATAACGATAGGATCAACGCGACCAATGTAATAACTGTCGAGATAAAGAACGCGTGATTGACGCCGTCCAGCATCGCTAGACGTCCAATCTCTTCTTTCATAGTAGATACATCGACGCCAGATGCAGCCAAGTCCTTCACTTGGTTAGCTGCTGATACATCCAACCGCTTGGTCATGAGTGTCAGTAACAAGGCCGAACCAATCGCACCAGATACTTGCTGCAATGTGTTATTCATTGCCGTACCATGTGGATTTGAGATCATCGGCAACGAGTTCATTCCGTTTGTCATAACCGGCATCATCACCATCGACAAGCCGAACATCCGGAATGTATACACTGCCATTAAATAGTAATAGCCTGTATCCATCTGCAGTTGGCTTAATAAATACGTTCCGATTACAGAAATGATCAATCCTGTGTAGACGAGGACACGCGGGCCATATTTATCGAATAAACGACCTGTGATTGGCGACATGATCCCCATTAAAACTGCACCTGGTAGCATGAGCAATCCTGCATCCAGTGGTGAAATACCGCGGACATTTTGCACGTATAACGGTGTCAAAATCATCCCGGAGAACATCGCTACAGACAGCACCATCGATACGACGGAAGCGAGTGCAAACATCGGGTACTTGTAAATTCGAAAATCGAGCATTGGTTCTTTCATACGTAATTGTCTTAGTATAAACAATACAAGCCCTATCGTTCCGAGCGCGATCGTGCCATAGACAATTGGAGAACCCCAACCCTTTTCACCCGCTGAACTAAAGCCGTATAGCAGGCCACCGAAACCAATCGTCGACAATACCAACGAGAAGAAGTTGATGCGGACATCGCGGTTCGGTGTAATATTCTTCAGCTTGACGATAGCAAGGACTAGTGTCAGCAATGAAATCGGCAGAACGATTTCAAACAACGTCCGCCATGAATAATTCTCAACTACCCAGCCGGACAAAGTCGGTCCAATAGCGGGTGCTGTGAACATTACCAGACCGAACATACCTAGTGCCGCTCCCCGTTTTTCGATCGGGAAAGCTGTTAACATAACATTCATTAACAACGGCATCATCAATGCGGAACCGGATGCTTGGATCATACGTGCGACGACTAGTAAAGAGAATGTCGGCGCGATGATAGCGATAAACGTCCCTAACGAGAAGAGCACCATCGCTGTAATGAAGATTCTTCTATTAGTAAACTTCTGAATGAAAAACGCACTGGCTGGAATCATAATCCCGTTGACTAGCATATACCCCGTTGTCAGCCACTGAACAGCTGATGGAGTAATCGAAAACTCTTCCATAATGACCGGTAATGCGATATTCAGTAAAGTATTATTTAAGATCGCAACAAACGCACCAATGAACAAAATTGCAATGATGCCATAAGGTGGCTTCTCATGCATTTTTTTAATTTCTAATGATTCTACCATTTTACCCTCCTATAACACGTGAAAATATGTCAGGTTTATATTTTATACCGCCAGTTCATTTATTACAACTAATTAATTCGTATAGATTCAAAAGCTTGATATAACAGTGTTTTAAGAATAGTATATGAAGTATACACACAGTATAAAAAAAATCAAAATACACAGGTGATTATCTATGAACGACCGAAAAAAACATGTATTGCTTATCGCAAAAAAACTATTTATCGACAAAGGCGTTCACGCGACATCCATTCAAGATATTTTGGATGCAGCACAAATTTCAAAGGGAACGTTCTATAATTATTTCTCTTCTAAAAATGAATGTCTCATGGCGATATTGCGCGATGCTTATTATATAAGTTATTTACGAAGAAACGAGCTGGCGATCGGCAAAGATCTTGCAGACCCCGCCCTACTTTCTGCACAAATTGAAATTCGTTTGACGATGAACCGACAACAAAATTTGCTTCCGTTATTTGAAACGATTGTTCATTCGCCTGATGACGAGCTACGTCAATTCGTCAAGCAGATGCATTTTCGAGAACTCGCATGGATTGCGAAACGTTTGGTCAACGTCTACGGCGAGGAAGTAAAACCGTACTCTTATGATTGCGCATCGTTACTTTTCGGCTTCATCCAACATGCGCTTAACGTCTGGAAAAGTTCCACTACAGAGAAAATCGATACGATGAAACTAGTAGAGTTCGTCATGCAACGAATGGAAGTCATCGTGCCGGACATTGTAAAACGTGACGCACACTTCCTGTCACAGGGCTTGCTAGAAGACATGTTAACAGCCGCCGAGTTTTATCCGATGACACGCGAAGTGCTGACCGAGAGTTTGCAAAAATTCATCGAAGAGTTACCCGAAGAGGAAAATCAAAGAATGCTTTACAGCCAATTTCTATTGGACGAGTTATCATCTGACCACCCACGACTCTATTTACTAGAATCCGTCGTGCGCTCATTCCGCCAAGCGTTCGAAGGTTCCGAACTGCAACTACAAGTAATCGAACTATCCGCGGCGATTTGGTCGTTCATCGACAAATCTCAATAACAGCACAAAAGAGACTAGCAAAGTCAGCGATTATAGCTTTGCTAGTCTCTTTTTCAGTTGTTAAGGATTAGGTTGAGTGGTTTCTAGTTGTAAACAAATTACGTTATTGAAACCGCTTCGGTGCTAGAGGACGTTTTTATTTGTCTATTATGGGGGAATCACTACACATCCCTACTAACCACGAACCTGATGATTAGGCTCTTCTCCTAGCGCAAACGCAAGCAACGCATCTACGTTCAGCTTCATCATCGCCTTACGCGTCTTCACCGTCGCACTGCCGATATGCGGCAACACCGTCAAATTCGGCAACGTCAGCAACGGATGATCGAGCGGAACAGGCTCCGTCTCAAACACATCTAGCCCTGCCGCATGAATCTTCTTCGTGCGTAGCGCATCAAACAACGCAGTCTCATCCACAATCCCGCCGCGCGCCACATTAATCAAAATCCCCGTCTCCTTCATCAGAGACAGCTCTTGTTCACCAATCATACCCTTCGTCTCTTCACTATACGGCACCAAAATTAACACGTAATCAGATGTCGCCAACAAATCCGGAAGCTCGGCATAGCGACAGCCATACATATCTTCCACTTCAGACTTACGGGTACGATTATGATAGAGCACGTCCATATCGAACCCTTTCGCGCGTCGCATCACTGCTTCACCGATCCGGCCCATACCGACGATACCAAGAGTGGCACCGTGAATATCCATACCTGTGAAACCAAGAGGCTCCCATGATGTCCATCGTCCTTCACGCAACGTGTTTTCTGCACCAATTAAATCGCGACCCGTCACCATGAGTAATGCGAAAGCCAAATCTGCAGTCGTTTCAGTCAGCACGTCCGGCGTATTCGTCACGAGAATATCGCGTGCCTGCGCCTCTTGTACGTCGATATGATTATATCCAACCGCCATATTGACGATCAGTTTTAATTTCGGTGCCGCGTCAAATACTTCTTTATCGATTTGATCGGAAATGACGACCCACAGCGCGTCTGCTTCTGCCACTTCTTTCAATAACACATCCCGCGGGACTGGTTCACTCGTTGACTCCCACATTCGCACGTCATACTGTTCACGAACAGGCGCAACTACGTCTTCCGGCATCTCGCGGCAAATATATACTACTGGTTTCATGGACAACGCTCCTTTAGCCACCGATATAGTTCATATTGATCTTCTTGCGGTTCTTCACGGTTTGTTCCGTACGTTCGTCAGAGTAGCGATCTTTACGACCTCTCCAGACGTTCGCGATCTCTTCAAACAATTCCTCATCTGTTTTACCCGAGCGAATTAATTCCCGTAGGTCAAAGCCGTCTGATGCGAATAGACACGTATACAACTTCCCTTCAGACGATAGACGAGAACGTGTACAAGTGGAGCAAAACGACTCTGAAACTGAAGTGATAAACCCTACTTGTGCATCCGTTCCTGTATAGCGATAGCGTTTTGCCACTTCGCCATAATAGTCTTCTTCTGCAGGCTCCATATCGAATTCAGCAGCCAGCATATCGTAAATTTCTTTCTTCGTGACCACTTTTTCAAAGCTCCAGCCATTGTCATTTCCGACGTCCATGAACTCGATGTAGCGCAACGTAATATTGCGTTCTTTAAAATATTTAGCCATCGGGAGGATTTCACTTTCATTAACGCCTTTTTGTACAACCATATTTACTTTGATCGTGAAGCCGATGTCTTGCGCCTTTTGAATGTTTTTAAGAACGAGGTCAGGTGAAATGCCACGGCCATTAATCTGCCCGAACAGTTCTGGGTCAAGTGCATCCAAACTGATGTTTAGCCGGCGCAATCCCGCATCATAAAGCGGTTGCGCATATTGACCGAGCAGTACTGCGTTCGTTGTAAGTCCGATGTCTTCGATCCCTTCGATGTCGTGAAGCTTCTGTATCAACTCGGGTAAATTCCGGCGCATTAGCGGTTCACCGCCCGTCAATCGAAGCTTCTTCACACCTAGCTTCGCAAAAATCCGAGCCAAACGTTCCAATTCTTCAAATGACAATAATTCATTCTTCGCAAGGAATAAAAAGTCATCCCCAAAGATTTCCTTTGGCATGCAATACGTACAACGGAAGTTACAACGGTCCGTCACGGAAATACGCAAATCACGGATCGGTCGTCCGAGTTGATCTACAATGGCATTCATCTTCTTCATCCCCTTTCCAGTTCACATGGCGTGTTGACATTTTTAAAAGCAATTTCTGGAGTATCCGTCAATAAGACTCCTTCAATCCACTGACCTTCATGTTGCGACTGGACATGCATTACACGACGGTTATCGTCTAGTAACGCTTGTCTGATCGACGGTTTAACATTCGCGTTCCAAATTGAAACGAGCGGATGACGTTTCCCATCGACTGTGACTGCAGAAATATCTCCTACGTGTAATTCGAGCAACTTTCCCATCACACCGGCCACGATAAACGGCATGTCACATGGCAGCACGACGTATCGGTCTGCAGCGATCTTATCCATGGCGGATAAAATACCCGCTAGCGGTCCCATCCCTGCAAATGTTTCGAGATCCGTCGTCACGTGAACCGTATCGGGAAAACACCTCACAAATTCCGGTCGCGCTACCACTACGATTTCATCGCAAAACGGACGTAACGCATCCAGCGAATAATGATAGAACTCGTGGCCTTCATGCGTCGCGAATGCTTTCGGTGAACCGAAACGTCTAGACTTGCCGCCTGCCAGTAGAATTCCTACCGTTTTCATCCGCCACTCACTGGTGGAATGAACGCGCAGACATCTCCTGATTGAATGACATCTTCTTTCAATGCGTATTCTTCATTCACCGCGACATGGATAGTCTCTTTACCAAATCCCGGATACGTTTCTTCTGCCCAGTTAAGCAATTCTTCCACCGTCAAAGGTGCACGATCCAAAGACTCTTCCCCTTTACCTGTCAACTCACGTAATCTTGCAAAGTAATGAACTGTAATCATTGTGATTCGCTTCCTTTCTCCGGATATTTCTTCTGTGCACCGATCCATTCTTCACCGTCTTCCCAGATTTCCTTCTTCCAGATCGGCACGACTTCCTTGATGCGTTCAATCGCGTATTCATTCGCTTCATAGGCTTCCTTACGATGCGGAGACGAAACAGCTATAACTACAGCAATATCGGAAATCTTCAGCTCACCGATTCGATGCGCCATAGCGACTTGAACTCCCGGCCACTTCGCTTCCATCTCCGAACCGATTTCTGCCAGCTTCTTTTCCGCCATCGGTACATAGGCTTCGTACGCGAGGTATAATGTGCGAACGCCATGCGTCCATTCACGCACATGTCCTGTAAACACTGTCACGGCGCCCGCTGCAGGATGCAACACTAGATCGCTGTATTTCTGCACGTCAATCGGCGTGTCTATGATTTCATAACGTTTCATTCTCTCGCCTCCACCCATTGTTGCAACCAGTCGTCGAGTCGTGTGATATCTTCGAACAACTCGGCTGTTTTCACCGTCCGAATGATTCCAGGCAACGATTTCAACTCTTCCCGTTCCTCTTCATTACGGATGAGCACCACTTTCTCACCGGCCTCTTTTTTATAGCCTTCTATTAATAAAACATCTGGTTCACCTAACGCGACCAATGCCTTTAGCTGTTCAAATGAATGTTCTTTGTTCTGTATCAATTGTATCATATTGCCACCAGCGACAAGGGTTGAGACAGCTCCAGAATCAAGAAACTGCACCGTGTCCGTATGTGCTGGAGGTAGTTCCGGTGCGCCTCCATGACCATGATGTTTTAGTACGGCAACTTCGAAACCAGCCTGATTGAGCACGGTAATCCAATGGGAAACAAGCGTCGTCTTTCCGCTGTTCTTGAAGCCAACAACATGTAGCGTCTTCACAGCTCCCAACACTCCGCGCCTTGATCCGTTCCTAGTAGCAATACATCCACCGACATGCCTTTTTCAAAGCCGCGAGTCCCACTTGGTAAAACGATAATGCAGTTACCACGTGCGATCGAAGACACGGCGCTAGATTTATTGAAACCAGCGGGCGTGGCAATGATTCCTTCATTCGTCATCGACCAGCTTGCACGAACGAAACGAGTGAATGGATTGGCTTTCTTGAAATCATCTCCGAGTTTTGCTTGAATGCGTGGCATATAAGGAGCCGTGCAACCCATCATCGAGTAAATAGCAGGACGTGCAAATAATTCAAATCCCGTGAAACATGCGGATGGATTGCCAGACAGACCAAACAATAGTTTATCGTCAAGCACTGCTACTGTCGTCACGCTTCCCGGTCGCATTGCCACCTTATTGAACAACACTTCCGCCCCGAGACTCTCATATATTTTTGGCAAGTAGTCATAATCACCAACTGACACGCCCCCCGTCGTAATGAGGAGGTCCGTTTCTTCCAGTGCTTTCTTGACGATTTCGGTACATGCAGCCAAATCATCTTCCATCATGCCATATGATTTATAATCAATACCCATCCGCGTCAACTGCGCATTGATCATCGGTCCGTTCGAATTGCGGATCTTGCCAGGTTCCAGTTCATCCGTAACACGCAGCAATTCCGTACCCGTCGAAAGCACTCCGGCAATTGGACGTTTCGCGACGCATACTTCGGCATAGCCAAACGTCGCAAGCAACGCAATCGTTCCTGGATGAATGATCGTTCCTGCTTCGATCAGCGTCTCACCTTGTTTCATATCTTCACCTTGACGTGAAATGTTCTCGCCCGCTTCAAACGGCTTACGCAACGTAAAACCTGTCTCATTTTCCACCGTTTGCTCAAGCATCACGACTGCGTCCGCTTGTTCCGGAATGAGCGCACCTGTCATGATACGAAACGACTCACCCCGCTCAAGTGGACGATCCGCCACATGTCCCGCACCAATTTCACCAATAACGTCAAAAGCTTTGCGGTCAGTACCTGAAGCTCCTGCAGAATCTTCCGCACGAATCGCAAAACCATCATACGGCGAGCGATCAAAAGGTGGTACGTCGTGTTTTGCTATGATGGGCTCGGCCAACACACGTCCATATGTATCTTCTAACGGCAAGGTCTCTGTCCCCAACTTATGTACATTATTCATCACTCGTTCTACAGCTTCCGCCACTTGAATAGGTTTTCGAATTTCTACCACGTACATCTCCTACTTTCTTTTGTTATACTAATCAGTACAATGAAATGAAACGAAATGAAAGGATGATCAACATGTCCGAACTTACTCACTTCAACGAACAAGGTCGCGCCAAAATGGTCGACGTGTCCGACAAAGAAACTACATTACGTACGGCAATCGCTACATCATCAATTAAGGTTAACGCATCGATTTACGAGCAAATCACCCATGGTACGAATAAAAAAGGAGACGTCTTCGCAGTTGCGCAAGTCGCCGCCATCATGGCCGCAAAAAACACGTCCAACATCATCCCCATGTGCCATCCCCTTCCCTTAACGGGTGTGGATGTGCGATTCGATTGGGATATCGATAAAGAATCTTCCCACTATAATGTGCTCATTCAAGCCGAAGTCAAAACAAAAGGCGTCACCGGCGTCGAAATGGAAGCTTTGACTGCCGCTTCCGCCGCTGCATTGACCATTTATGATATGTGTAAAGCCGCTGGCAAAGATATGGTCATCGGACCGACGATGCTGCAACATAAATCTGGTGGAAAAAATGGCGATTACCAACGCACGGAGTAAATTCCGTGTGTTTTTTTGATTGAGTTGGGTTGGATTGGGCGTGTTGGAGAGTTTTTGGGCTCAATGATGTTGCTTGAGTGCTCTATTTGGTTGCGTGGCCGCTCTATGACGCGCGGTGAGTGCTCTATCAAGCCGCGTATTCGCTCTATGCCGCGCGGTGAGTGCTCTATCAAGCCGCGTGGCCGCTCTATCCCGCACGATGAGTGCTCTATCAGGCCGCGTTTCCGCTCTATCCCGCGCGGTGAGTGCTCTATCAGGCTGCGTGGCCGCTCTATGTCGCGCGATGAGTGCTCTATCAAGCCACGTTTCCGCTCTATCCCGCGCGGTGAGTGCTCTATCAGACCGCGTGGCCGCTCTATGTCGCGCGGTGAGTGCTCTATCAGGCTGCGCGTCCGCTCTATGCCGCGCGGTGAGTGCTCTATCAGGCCACGTTTCCGCTCTATCCCGCGCGGTGAGTGCTCTATCAGGCCGCGTTTCCGCTCTATGCCGCGCGATGAGTGCTCTATCAAGCCACGTTTCCGCTCTATGCCACGCGATGAGTGCTCTATCAAGCCCTATACCCGCTCTATCCAACAAGCCAAACGCTCTATCAAGCCTCCAAATGCTTCCCCAGTTCATGCACGATATGCGGCAACTCGGGAATAATCAACTTATCCATCGCAAGCGCTACAGCTTTTGAAGATCCCGGCAATAAAAACACCGCCTGCAAGCCGATTCCGCCAGCCGTCGCACGACTGAGTAATGCTTTCGATCCTACGTCTTCGGTATAACTCAAAAATCGGAACAACTCGCCGAACCCGTCCAATGGCTTCGTGAAATAAGGTGACACGGTCTCTATCGTAATATCCCGTGCGCCAATGCCCGTTCCACCCGTGAAGATCATGGCTTGAATCGATGAATCGGACGACCAAACGGATAACCGCTCTACGATACGCTCCGCTTCATCCGGGCAAATTTCATACGCTTTCACAGTATGTCCAGCTTCCACTAACTTGTCGCAAATCACCTTACCGCTCTTGTCATCCGCTTTTGTCCGCGTATCACTGATCGTCAATACTGCGACTGCAATCGATTGATTACGCGCCTTCTGCGGCAAATGAGCCTCTTCCATTTCCCATTCCTCCTAGCCGAATAATGAATGATAGATTTTTCGCCCTTCTTGCATATCTTTTAAACCGTGAATCAATAGTCTGCCATTGCCGAATAAAATACAGCGGTATCCTTCCGCCTGAAACTCCACGAAGAATGGTGTCTCTCGGAATGTGGACCCTAACTGCTTCGCGACTTTCACACCGTCTGCCACCGTCAGCTGACGTCCTGCGTCCGGTATGATTTGTACCGTATCACGTCCGCATAGCACAGCATATTGTGTACCGGCTGCTTGATGCAGCGCCGGATACGTTGGATGTTCCCCGCATGTCTCGCATTGCGGGTTCTTCATCCGACTGATTCCCGCTTCAACTGATGTATTATTCCACACATCAAAATGTAGAAGTTTCGTGCGCATAGCCGACTCATTCCCCGTCAGCCATTTCATCGCTTCCGCACTTTGATGTGCAGCCGAAATCTGTACAGCGGGCGCAATTACCCCTACTGTATCACACGTTTCATTGACCGCTGGCATGACCGGCAGTAAACAACGGAAACACGGTGTCTTGCTTGGAATAAAAGGAAAGACGCTGCCTGAACTGCTGACGACTGCGCCGTAGACCCAAGGGATATTCAGTTTCCATGCGACGTCATTGATCAACAAACGCGTCTCGAAATTATCGGTTGCATCAAGTAAAATATCCGCCCCTACCGCGATTTCTTCGAGCAACGGGCCGTCGATATGATCGAGCAGCGTTATGATCTCCACATCTTCACGAATAGCATGCAAACGTCGCTTTGCCGCGACCACTTTTGGCACACTGTTTTTCGCATCGGCTTCAACAAATAATTGCTGTCTCTGCAAATTCGACGCTTCGACATAATCACGATCTGCAAGTGTGACTTTTCCAATTCCTGCACGTACAAGCGTCTCTGAAATGGAAGAGCCAAGCGCGCCGCAGCCTATGATGACTGCATGTGCGTCAGCTAATTGTCTCTGTCCCGACATGCCAATTGGTTGAAATAACGTTTGTCTCGAATATCGATTCTCCACTGGATCTACTTCCTTTCATTAAAACAAGAAGCAAGGCAACCGGTTATGACCGATTGCCTACGCTTGCTTCTGGACTAATATCGCTGAACGAACCAACGTAGCGAACGACGTCGCCTGTTCCATCTTTTACAGAACTGATAGATAGGAACTCTAAGTACTCTTCACCGTTCTTTTTCTTATTCCAAATCTCGCCTTGCCATTCACCCTGTTGATCAATTGTGCGCCACATGTCGTCGTAGTATTCCCGATCGTGTCTGCCTGAACTTAAGATATTCGGACTTTGACCAAGCACTTCCTCTTCACTATACCCTGTTAGTTTCGTAAATGCCGGATTGACCGAAACAATGAGCCCCTTGGAATTGGTCACGAGAATGCCTTGTCCTGTTGAATCAAATACTTCTTTGGACAAGCTTGTGCGATCCATGTAGTAAAGCCAGAAAGCTAATACGAGACTGGCTAACGACACTTGTGAAAATGCCATGAAACCAATTGAATACGAACCTGTCATCGAGAAAATAGTTGCGAGTAGTAATGGAGGGAAAAATCCACCAAGACCACCCATCATTGATACAATCCCGTTCACAGTACCTGCTTGCTTACTGAAATACATCGGTACTAGTTTAAAGATGACACCATTCCCGAGACCTGCAGCCGCCGCAATCATAATACTACCGACTGTGTACAGTCCAATACCTGGTGAAAATGCTAGTACGATGGATGAGATCGTCAAACCAGCGAAACAACCCATCAATAAGAATAACGGTTGGAATTTATCACCTAACCAACCACCGACAGGGCGTAACAACGTCGCAACGACGATGAAACCGGCTGTTCGAAGTCCCGCGTCTACCTTATCTAACTCGAAGTAATTAACGAGGAAACTTGGCAAGAACACCGTAAATGCAACGAATGAACCGAATGTGATGAAATAGAACAACGAGAAGAACCATAATTTCTCGTTCTTATAGACCCCTTTAATCTGTTCGACAATCGGCGCTTTCACCCTGACTTCTTTACGGTCACCTAAGAAGAAATTCAACGCGATGAACGCAAGTAATAAAATCAAATACATTTTGACGGTCATGGACCAGCCGAACTTCATCGCGAGAACCGGTGCTGAAAACGTCGTGATCGCTGTCCCGATGTTCCCCATCCCGTAAATACCATTGACGAGTCCGTGCTTTTCCTTAGGATAGTACTTCGGTAGCGATGTAACACCAACAGAGAAAATCGCTCCCCCTATCCCAAGTAACGTTCCGCCGATCAAAAGTCCTGTCACTGTTGATGTTTCACTTATGTAGTAGACAGGAAATAGTAAGACGATGAAACTGATGAAAAACATCATACGCGCGCCATAGACGTTGGCGTAGTAGCCGAGCGGAATCCGCAATATGGAACCGAGTACTACAGGGATTGCTGTGATGATGGCCACACGCTCTGGTGGAATATTAATATCTTCGCTGATAAATGGTAGCAAGGAAGATATGAGAACCCACACCATGAAGCCGACAACTAGATTTGCCGTTTGCAAAGGCAACTGAATCTTTTGTGTCATAGGAATCCATCCAATCTAAAGTTAGTTGCAAAACTACCCACTTACTCTTTTATAAGATTTTACTTTTATTATTCCGGTAGAATCGATGTATATAATTGATCGAATAATTCATCTTGCTCTTTTGCAAGTAACACCGATAATACCATCGGGAAAATGACGTTTTCTTCTTTTACAAAATGAATCATGATGACTTCAAACGCTTCGCCTGCATCTTTTACGACATCTTGCATCATAGCGAGTGTAAATTCCGATAGATCGCCTCTTGTATGATGAAGAAAATGCCCGATAAACGCATCGATTTCGTCATGTTCTTCTTGCACCGCTTGAACCGGACCTTGATCACTGCCTACATATTTTGCAAGCATCGGAAATAGGAATTCCTCTTCCTTTTCCGTATGATTCTTCAGCGGATCAATGAATTCGACGACTAACACACGCAATCGTTTAAGCGCTTCTAGACCTTCGTCACGCGTGAATCTATCATTCTCGAAGTCCAGTACAATCGCATGCCACTCCTCCATCAAAGTCGTTAGGAAGCGATGTTCATTTTCAAGCACGCGGAGTGCAGGTAGCGTATGCGTAAGTCCTGTATTGACCATCATCCTTCACCTCTATCGTTAGAAACTTAAAAACTTCTTGCGTAACGCATATTCGACGAGTTCAGGACGACTCTTCAATTGCAACTTGTCCATCATTTTCGCTTTATGCGCTTCTACAGTCTTGACGGAAATATAAAGCATTTCTGCAATTTCCT
Organism: Sporosarcina sp. P26b; assembly: GCF_002743245.1. Taxonomy (NCBI): domain Bacteria; kingdom Bacillati; phylum Bacillota; class Bacilli; order Caryophanales; family Caryophanaceae; genus Sporosarcina; species Sporosarcina sp. P26b. Next base: position 45,463 of record NZ_PDYW01000014.1, on the reverse strand, counting down.
TATTGCCGTACCCTTTTGCAACAAGTGGCAAAATCTCGATTTCTCGTTTAGATAAAATCTTAAACGGATCATCTTCGTCTGCCTCTTTCGGCCCTTTTGTCACAAACTCGCGCACGAGCGAAGTAGCCATCGATGGATGGACGTACGTGCCGCCATCATACACTTCACGAATGGCATGTAATAATTCTTCATCGGGAGCATTTTTTAAAATATAGCCCGATGCACCATTTTTCAATACATGAAACATATACTCCTCATCATCATACATCGTCAAAATAACAATTTTCGTTTCAGGGAAGTCTTCATGAATTTTGCCTGTCGCAATTAATCCACTTTGGCCAGGAGGCATGCTTAGATCCAGTAAAATAATATCCGGTCTATGTTTAGCAACCAGTTCATACGCTTCCAATCCATCTGCAGCTGTTGCTACGACTTCCATATCCTCCTGGAAATTCAATATGTGCATGAAACCTGTGCGGACGACTGCATGATCATCAGCTATTATGATTTTCACTCGTTGCTCTCTCCTTCTTCAATGGAATAGTTGCCTGAACTGTCGTGCCGTCTTGTTGACTGGAAATAATCGTCAAACTACCGCCTACTAGTTCTACCCGTTCTCTCATGCCATATAAGCCGAGGCCCGTGCCTTGCGGTGAAAAGTCATTGACGTCGAAGCCAACACCTTCATCGCAGACTTTTATTTGCAGCTGATTATCAACTTCATCCAAATATAAGAAGACATCTTCTACTTGCGCATACTTCATGGCGTTAAGAATCGCTTCTTGGCCAATACGGTAAGCAACAGTTTCAATCGCACCGTCATAGCGGCTTTTTTTCAAATTCGATTCCAAATGAATATATAATCCGTAATTCTTCTCTAAATTCTTCATATGCGTCCGAAAAGCTGCTTCCAATCCGAAGTCATCGAGTACAGCTGGTCGCAGTTCAACGGATAGATGACGAATCTCATCGAGTAAACGCATTAATGAACCTTCTGTATGCCGCAACTTATCAAGGGCTTTGTCGTTCATGCCCATGTATTTCAGTACACGTAAGTCGACAAGCGTACTGAGCATTTCTTGCGCCACACTGTCGTGTAACTCGCGTGAAATTCGTTTGCGTTCATTTTCCTGCGCTAAAATCACTTGTTGCATGCGCAATTTTTGATGGAGAACTTCTGACGTTTGCGTTTGACGTGTCAAATTACGCAGCATTAGCACAGAAATCTCTTGCTCCCTATCAAGTATTTGATACGTCGCACTATACGGTTGTAACCCTACATCTTTCGTCTCCAAATACAGCTGGAATGAAGATAATGTTTGCTGTGGTTTTTCCATGAAGCACGAGACACATGTCATCTGCTCGTCTTCACTTGTAAACCCCCGACATGTAAGACACATCGCATCTGCTTCGCCTCGTTGCATTTTGCTATAGATCGCTGGCTCCATAATGCTTTTCGCCGCTTCGTTCATTGACAATATCTCACCGTGTGCACCGAAAAAGAACATTGCTTCCGTCGTGCGGTCGTATAGTTTGCGAAGCATAGTGGTTAGCTCGTCATTGTTCAATATAGTCATCTTTCAATCGCTCCTTCATGTGAAACGGTCCGAATCGAGGTCCTACTACGCGCCTAAATTCCTCAAACTTTTCAGCCGTCAACCGATTCACTTCACGGTAGCCGATCAGTAGCACACCTTGCACATGATCCTCTTGAAACAAAGGAATCGCGCCAAAACTCTTCAGCTTTTCAAATACGATTATGGGATAGTTATATAAATTCTGATACTTTACGGACGTCTCCACATTTTCGATTCTCAGAGGCTTACCTGTTTTGAAAACGCTCCCTGCTATACCTTTACCTGAATGAAGAACAATTCTACGATAGCGTAAACTTATATTCCCCGTGACATATCGCCACTTTAATTCGTGGTGGTTCTTCTGTAAATCCACTAACGCTAGAGCAATGAAATCGGCATGAAGCGTTTCTTTCAATTCGTCGATCGCTAGTTGGAAATTACTATTTGGTTGTCCCGTCATAGATATGATCTCCTATTATTCATCATTCGCTTAACGAGGTGACTGTTTGGTCGGCTGATGTTTTCTATATAGAATATAACTTCTGCCCACATAATTCAACGGCACACTCCAAACGTGCACAAGGCGCGTGAATGGCCACATCGCGAAAATGAGGAATCCTGTCAAAACGTGAAGCTTAAACATAATGGGAACAGACGCCATGAACGCGGCTTCCGGTTGGAAAATCAGTAAGGACCTGAACCAGACCGAAATCGTATCACGGTAATCAAATCCCGGCGTCATCGTGTTCGTGATCAAGGAGCTGTAGACACCGAGGAATACGATGAACAGCAACAACGAGTTGACGATTAAATCCGATCTAGAAGATAGCTTGCGTACGTTTTTTATCGTGAAACGACGGGATGTTAAAATAATCATTCCAACGAACGTCACGACTCCAAAGAATCCGCCACCCCATACAGCACCAATATGGTACATATGGTCACTGATTCCCATTGCGCGTGTCCATTCTTTAGGAATCCCAAGTCCCGCCACATGCCCTAAAATGACGGGGAAGATTCCGATATGGAACAGTAAGCTACCAATCATTAATTGCTTCTTCTCGATGAACTCACTCGACTTCGCGGTCCAGCCGAATTGATCGTTCTTATAGCGGAAAATATGTCCTACAATAAATACTGCGATGCAGATGTAAGGAAAAATGACCCACAAAAATTGACTAGTCATTAGCGGAAACCTCCCGTTGAATACATGATTTACATGTTTCACGCAGTGCACGGATCAAATGAAGCCACGGACTTTCATATTTCTCAAGTGCTTTCATCAAGAAATATGAACCGTCCTCGATGACCGCAAGCAACATCGTGAAGCTCTGTTGCGCTCGCGGATCTCCCTTCCATTCAGCTGCATAAATAAATTCACACATTAACGGAAGCAAGTCAGATAGTTCTTCATCCGGCATTTCGAGCCCGAACATTTCGTATAACACTTTTAACTGCGCCAGTGTCTGACCGCGCTCTTTCGAGTCTGCAAATTTCACATAAGTCATAAACAACGTAGCGTCTTTTTGGAAATCGAATGTGTACGTGTACATCTCTTGTATTTCATCCAAACTGTACGTTTGCATTGTCTCCCAGTAGAGCTGCAGGTCCTCGTAACCTGCAGCATCTTCTGTGACATACTCATTCCACATATCTGGATGGAATGTCAGCTTTTCCGGGTAGTTCAGTTGATGGGAGAAAAAGCCGAAGATATGCTTCTTTTCATATAAGAGATCAAGATTAATCACGCCAGATCCCCCCATAGAAATTCTCTTCATAGATTTGCTTGCCTGTTTTCACTGGAGCTGCTCCTGGTGTTACAGGACCGCAACCGTCACAACCTCCGTCCGAGCCCATTACGGAGAATGAGGAATATGGGTTTTGGGCAGGTGCTTGTTCGCCATACGTACCCATGCCGTCATATCCTGCAGAACCTTGGGAACGGTACACGTTCATCTGACTCTCTTTATGTGAAGTCGGAATTACAAAACGATCTTCATATTTCGCAATGGCCAGCAAACGATACATTTGCTTCGTCTGTTTAGCAGTCAATCCAACGCGTTCTAGTTTGGATTCGTCGAAGTCTTTGCCGGAAGAAACTGCACGCATGTATGAACGCATCATCGCCATACGTTGCAAACCTCCTTTGACAATATCTACATCTCCAGCCGTCAGCATATTCGCCAAATACTGAAGCGGAATTCGCATTTCTTCGATAGCAGGGAAAATCATGTCCGGATTTTTGATAGAGTCTTTCCCTTCAAAGTAGTTCATGATCGGGCTAAGCGGTGGAACATACCATACCATTGGCAACGTCCGGTACTCGGGGTGCAATGGGAACGCTAACTTGTACTCGATCGCTAACTTATAAACAGGTGAGTTCTGTGCTGCGTCAATCCAGTCCTCGGAAATGCCATCTTTGATTGCTTGCTCGATGATTTCAGGATCATGTGGATCTAAGAACAAATCACACTGCGCTTGGTATAAATCTTTTGGATCCGGTGTAGATGCCGCTTCCTGTACGCGGTCTGCGTCGTAAAGCAAAACACCTAAATAACGGATTCGGCCTGTACATGTTTCCGAACAGACTGTTGGTAAACCAGATTCCACTCGTGGGAAACAGAATGTACATTTCTCTGCTTTATTCGTTTTCCAGTTGAAGTAGACTTTCTTGTACGGACAACCGGTCATACAGTAACGCCAGCCACGACACGCATCCTGATCGACAAGAACGATTCCGTCCTCGTCACGCTTGTACATGGCACCTGAAGGACAAGATGCTACACAACTTGGATTCAAGCAGTGTTCGCATAGTCGTGGCAAGTACATCATGAACGCTTGTTCAAAGTTAAATTTGATTTCTTCTTCAATTTTCTCGATATTCGGGTCAGTTGGTCCCGTGATATGAGCGCCTGCTAACTGATCTTCCCAGTTCGGGCCCCACTCCGGATCCATGTATTCACCCGTGATGACAGACTTTGCACGTGCAACCGGCGTATGTTCTTGATCCGGCGCAGATGTTAACTTTTCATAGTCGTATGTCCAAGGCTCATAGTAATCTTTCATTTCAGGCATATCCGGGTTGTAGAAGATCTTCCCTAGTGCAATTTTCGAAAGCTTCGAACCCGATTTCAGTTCAAGCTTTCCTTTTCGCAACTGCCAGCCACCCTTATAGAGTTCCTGGTCTTCCCAACGTTTCGGGTAGCCGATCCCCGGTTTTGTTTCTACGTTATTGAACCACATATACTCGGCACCTTCGCGGTTCGTCCATGTCGTTTTACACGTCACACTACACGTATGACACCCAATACACTTGTCTAAGTTCATCACCATTGCAACCTGTGCTTTAATTTTCAAGCCAGTTGACCTCCTTCATCTTACGGACTGCGACGTAGACATCACGTTGATTACCGATCGGTCCGTAGTAGTTGAATCCATAACTGAGCTGTGCGTAGCCGCCTACCATTTGAGTCGGCTTCATGTGAATTCGCGTCGGTGCATTATGGCTTCCTCCGCGTTGCTCGGTAATTTCCGAGCCAGGCATCTGAATGTGCTTATCCTGTGCATGGTACATGAACATCGTACCTTTAGGCATTCTGTGACTGACGACGGCACGTGCATTGACGACGCCGTTTCGGTTATACACTTCAAGCCAAGCATTGTCGTCGATTCCATGCTCTTCTGCATCGAGATTCGATAACCAGACAGTCGGACCTCCGCGGAACAATGTCAGCATGTGCTGATTGTCTTGGTACGTCGAGTGGATATTCCACTTACCGTGCGGTGTTAAGTAACGAAGGACGAGTGCATCTTGTCCGCCTTTAATTTCTGCATCCCGATCCGCAAAGACGAATGGCGGAAGTGTTGGTTTATAGACTGGCAATGCTTCACCAAATCCAAGGAATAATTCGTGATCGACGTAGAAATGCTGTCTGCCCGTCAATGTACGGAATGGGACAAGTCGTTCGATATTCGTTGTAAATGGCGAGTAGCGTCGACCGAGTTTATTGGAACCACTAAAGACTGGTGTCGGAATGACTTCACGCGGTTGCGCGGTAATACTTGCGAATGTGAATCGCTCCGCTGCGCGGTCTGCCGAGATGTCTTTTAACTCCATGCCCGTATCGTGCTCTGCCGCTTCAAACGCTTTTTGCGATACACGGCCGTTCGTTGCGGAAGACAGTGTCAACATCGCTTCTGCTGCGTGTTTCGCTGTGTACAATTTCGGCAAACCGTCTTTTACGGTATCGTCGTCATATACACCGTTGATTCCTTTCATCATTTCGTACTCATCAGCTACCGAGAAGCTGACGCCGTGCGCGCCGGTTTTCCCTGTGGATAATAGCGGTCCGAGTGTAATGTATTTATCATAGATTTTTGTGAAGTCACGTTCGACAATCGTCATGCCTGGCATCGTTTTACCAGGGATCGCTTCAATTTCACCTTTACTCCAGTCATGCACTTCGCCCATCGGCTGCGCAATTTCTTGAACGGAGTCATGTGCTAACGGTGATGTGACCAAGTCTTTGTAGACGCCCGGCAAATGCGTTTCCGCAAGTGTTGAGAATGTTTTCGCGATCTCGCGGTAAATATCCCAATCCGATTTTGATTCCCATAACGGATTGACTGCTGGATTGAACGGGTGGACGAATGGGTGCATGTCTGTTGAAGACAGATCTACTTTTTCGTACCAAGTAGCAGCTGGTAACACGATGTCTGCATAGAGCGGTGTCGCCGTCATACGGAAATCGAGTGCTACGAGTAAATCCAGCTTTCCTTCCACATCATCGCGCCAAACCATTTCTTTCGGTTTCATATCTTCGTTCGGCGTTGCAAGCAAGCCGTCTGAAGCACCGAGTAAGTGTCGCATGAAGTATTCCTGCCCTTTTGCCGAACTGGAGATCAAGTTCGAACGCCAGACAAATAATGAACGTGGGAAGTTTTCTGGTGCGCCTGGATCTTCTGCCGCAAATTGTAGTTCGCCTGATTTCAACTGATCGACAACATGCGAAACGATTTCTTTTGTATCGGTCTTCCCAAGCTTCGCCGCTTCTTCCACAAGCATTAAACTATTTTTATTGAACTGTGGATACGATGGCAACCAGCCGAGGCGCGCTGCAAGTACGTTATAGTCTGCCGGATGCTGGTAACGCGCTTCTCCACCAAGTGGTGACATGAGTGTATCCGTACCCGCTTCTTCATACTTCCATTGATCGGTCGCAAAGTAGAAGAATGAAGTCGCATTTTGCAGACGTGGCGGGCCTTGCCAGTCTTTCGCAAAGGCAATCGTGCTCCAGCCTTCAATCGGACGACATTTCTCTTGTCCTACGTAATGCGCCCAGCCTCCGCCGTTGACTCCTTGTGAAGCCGTCAATGTTACAAGATTAAGAATCGCGCGGTAGATCGTATCACTGTTGAACCAGTGATTGATTCCCGCTCCCATGATGATCATGGAACGACCGCCTGTGTCGATGGCGTTTTGTGCGAATTCCATTGCAATTTGCGTAACGAGTTCAGGTTTAACGTTCGTGATCGCTTCTTGCCAAGCCGGCGTATAGATAGACGTCACGTCGTCATACCCTGTCGCTTCTAGCTCACTGTCGATTCGATTGACACCGTACTGACTCAGCATGACATCGTATGTTGTCGCAACTAAACGCTCTGTGCCGTCTGCGAATTGAACTTTCATCGCAGGGATTGGGCGCTTGAATGTGCCGTTTCCTCGGTTATCAAAATAAGGGAAATGAATTTCTCGCCATTTCTCTGCATGCTTTTCAATGGATAATGCAGGCTCAACACGGGTGCCATCCGCATTTTCCAGTTGCAGATTCCACTTGACATCTTCTTCCCAGCGCTGCCCCATCGTGCCGTTCGGAACTATGATTTCATCTTTCGCTTCATCAAATAACACGGGTTTCCACTCAGCATGTGGCGACTGCTGTCCAAGATCACTTGCACGCAAGAAACGTCCTGCTTTATAGGAATCTTCATGCGGATCTAATAAAATCAAGAACGGCATGTCCGTGTACTGTTTGGCGTAGTTTATAAATGTTGGTTCTTTACGTTTTTGATAGAATTCATCCAAAATGACATGTGTCATCGCTTGCGCAACCGCTGCATCTGTTCCCGGGTTCGCTGCGATCCAGTCGTCTGCGTGCGTTACACTTTCCGCATAATCCGGCGCGACGGAAACGACTTTCGTTCCTTTATAGCGAACTTCTGTCATGAAGTGCGCATCCGGTGTACGGGTAAGCGGAACGTTCGAGCCCCACATAATGATGTAGCCCGCGTTAAACCAGTCACTTGATTCTGGAACGTCCGTCTGCTCCCCCCAAATTTGTGGTGAAGATGGTGGAAGATCTGCGTACCAGTCATAGAAACTGAGCATTTCGCCACCGAGCAATGAAATGAAGCGTGCGCCCGATGCATAACTAACCATCGACATAGCAGGAATCGGTGTGAATCCAGCTACGCGATCCGGACCGTATTTTTGTACCGTATAGATGAGTTGAGCTGCGATCAGCATCGTCGCATCACGCCAATGAATTCGAACGTGACCGCCTTTGCCGCGCGCTTTCTTGTATTCATTGGACTTCGCGGGATCTTCGACGATTGATGTCCATGCTTTTACCGGATCTTTCGTTTCCTGCAATGCTTCGTTCCACATACGCCACAGTTTCCCTCTTATATAAGGATACTTCACGCGTAATGGACTGTATTCATACCAAGAAAACGATGCACCACGTGGACAACCACGGGGTTCAAATTCCGGCATATCTGGACCGCAAGAAGGATAATCGATTTGCTGATTTTCCCAAGTGATAATGCCGTTTTTGACGAAAACTTTCCAGCTACATGAGCCTGTACAGTTTACGCCGTGCGTCGTGCGCACTACTTTGTCATGCGACCAGCGTTGACGGTACATGTTTTCCCAATCACGATTTTTCTCTTCCAATACTGACCAATTTCCAGAAAAACTCTCGACGGGTTTAAAATAATTCAATCCGAATCTCTTTTTCATCGAACATTTCCACTCCTTCTCAGAATGTAGAGTACATGTAGTAAACCTACTAATCTTCTTACCCTAAAATAAACTAAGTAATCTGAATTTAAACTAAGGGTATTCCCTATTCTTTTTGTGTAATATGTGAGCTTTTACCTAATTCTAATAAAATTCCTTTATATTATATAAGTATACGTGTTTTTTAGTAGGTTTCTATCGGGGAATTCCCTATTCTCTCCATAACAATGTTCTTTTTGTATTTCCACGTAAGGGAAAACTCTCAGCTACCGTCTATTCCACGCGCTGTATGGTTTTTGTAATTTTTCATCAATTAAAGTGGTTTTATTGAATAAGTGGATAAATCAGTATAGTTCTCATAATATTGTGTTGATTTTATTTATATAAATGATAGAATTATATACAAATTGAAAGGTAAGGTGGATGATACCGTGGCAAACGAATTAAACAAGGTACTTCGTTGCGAAGCACTGAAAGACAAAATTGTTACAGCAGAAGAAGCAGCATCTTGGATCGAGGACGGAATGTCTCTAGGTCTGAGTGGATTTACTTTGTCCGGAGACGCAAAAGCGGTTCCATTGGCATTGGCAGAAAGAGGCAAGACTGAAGACTTCAAAGTAAACGTTTTCACTGGCGCTTCCATGGGCCCGAACGTTGATGAATTGATGGCAAACGCAGACATTATCAATTTGCGTGTTCCTTATCAAGGCAACCCAGCAATGCGTGGTAAAATCAACTCAGGTGATTCTTTCTACATCGATCAGCACCTTTCTCATACATCTGAATGGATTCGCCAAGGCGTAATTGGTCCTGTTGACTATGCGATCATCGAAGCAGCTGCTATCACAGAAGAAGGATATATCATCCCGACTGGCTCTGTTGGTAACTCTCCGATTTTCGTTCAAGAAGCGAAGCATGTCATCATCGAATTGAACGTGAATGCACCTATGGAGTTTGAAGGCTTGCATGACATTTATATTCCAGATGCTCAAAACCAACGTAAAGAAATCCCTATATATAGTGCAACAGATAAAATCGGTACACCAGGAATCAAAGTAGATCCTGCTAAGGTTGTCGGAATCGTTCTTACGGAGAAAGGTGATATTCCATCCCCTATCGTTCCTCCAGACGAAGAGACACAAGAAATTGCGAACAACTTGTTGAACTTCTTCCGTGACGAGATCAAATTAGGCCGCATGGATGAAACGCTAATGCCACTTCAATCAGGTGTTGGTTCAGTTGCAAACGCAGTACTTGACGGTATGAGAACTTCTGAGTTTAAAGATATCGAAGTATATTCCGAAGTACTTCAAGACGCAATCTTCGACTTAATCGATGACGGCGTAGTGAAATTCGCTTCTGCTACTTCATTGACTCTATCTAAAAAACGTTTGGACAGCTTCCAAGACGACATCGGTAAATACCGTGACAAGTTGGTATTCCGTCCACAGGAAATCTCCAACCACCCGGAAGTAATCCGTCGTTTGGGTATTATTTCATTCAACACAGCGCTTGAGCTAGACATCTACGGAAACGTTAACTCCACACACGTTAGCGGTACGCGCATGATGAATGGTATCGGTGGATCTGGTGACTTCGCTCGTAACGCGCGCATCGCGATTTTCGTTACGAAGTCTTACGCAAAAGGCGGAGACGTGTCATCCATCGTACCTTTCTCTTCTCACGTAGACCACACGGAGCATGATGTAGACGTAATTGTTACGGAACAAGGTTACGCGGATCTTCGCGGCTTGGCTCCAAGACAAAAAGCGGAGTTGTTGATCGAGAACTGTGCTCACCCTGATTTCAAGGAAGAGCTACGTGATTACTACAACAGAGCATGTGAACAAGTTGGCGGACAAACTCCACACATCTTGGAAGAAGCTCTATCTTGGCACGTAAATCTTGCGAAAAACAAGACTATGCACAAGACTGCAGAAGCTCAGAAGTAATTTTATAGATTTGAAGAGACCGAGCGGGGTTAGACCCGCTCGGTTTTTTTTATGTGGGTTGGCTGGGGTGGCTGGGGTGGCTGGGGTGGCTGGGAGGGCTGGGGTGGCTGGGGTGGCTAGGGTCGCTTAGAGCGGATAGCATGCCCGATAGAGCGGTCGCGGGGCGGCTTAGAGCGGATAACACGGCTGATAGAGCGGTCGCGGGGCGGCTTAGAGCGAATAACACGGCTGATAGAGCGGTCACGCACTGGCATAGAGCGCTTAAGTTGCCTGATAGAGCACTCAGCCATGTTCATTGAGCATTCCAGAAGTGACATCATTTCAAAAAAACAGCACAAGTTGATCAACGGTGCTTTCTCCTACCCTCGACACAAAAAGAGGAACCCATCACGGGTCCCTCTCCTCCTCATCTATTACAAATCATCAAAACCATTCAAATCACTAGTCTTCACGTATTGACGGCTAGTTTGCTCGAAGAAGTCCGTCTTTGTATCGTCGAAGTTATCAACGTACGCGCGGATCCACTTCATTGGATTGTCCGTGAACTCTGGGTAGATTTCGCTCAAGCCGAGCATGCGCAACATTTTGTTTGCGCGATACTTGATGTAACCTTCCATCTCTTCCAGCTCCAGACCATCGATGCCTCCTAATACGTAGCGGCTCCAGATGACTTCTTGCTCGACGGAGTGGCGGAATTGGTCATAGATCCATTCCGTGAATTCGTCTGTGTTGTACTCTGGATTTTCAGCCAATGCTGCTCGGAAGATATCGCTGATCGCTTTACCATGTTGCAGTTCATCACGGTTGATGTACGAAATCATCGTCGATGTGCCGACCATTTTCTGGTGGCGCGCCAAGTTATAGAAGAACGCGAAACCACTGTAGAAGAATAGACCTTCTAATAAAGTCGTGTAGACCATCGCTTTTAGAACCGTTTCGATTGTCGGGTTCTCCGCAAATTCATTGTAGACGTCTACAATTCGTTCATTTCGCTTCATTAATACTTCATCTGTACGTCCCATTTCGAAAGCTTCCATTTGCTTGTCCAAGTTCGTGACAGATGAAAGTACGTACGCGTAGCTGTGATTATGTTCACTTTCCTGGTCTGCAATTGTCGCTAGAATCGACTTGACGGAAGGATCCGTTGTGAAGTCTGCGATTTTCATTGCAATGACGGTTTGTGGACCATCAAGTGTAGCGAGTAGGCCGATAATTTTCAGGAATGCGGATTGCTCTTCTTTTGTCAGGCTTGAGAACTGCTTGACATCTTGTGTCATGTCCACTTCATTCGCTGTCCAGAAAAGAGCCCGGATTCGCTGACGTAGTGTATAGAAATGAGGGTGCGCGATGTCGTTCCAGTTCAGGATGCCGCTTGCTTCCCCTCCGAAAATAGCTGTTGCCTTATTCGGGTTTGCAGGATTCAGTACTTTTACTCGTGTAAGTGTCGCCAATGTTCGAGCACTCCTTTCGTCCAATTCGTAACGATTTGTTCTTGCATGCCGCGTGGGCTTTGTTCGATCTTCAATGGTTCAAATGGGGAATGATAAAATTTCGCTAGCTTGTCTGCTGCTTTGCAAAATAGATCATCGCCGCCAAACTGGGTATCCCCTGTGCCAAAGACGTAGACGAGCTCGGGTTTATAGCCGACGTCCGCCACGAAATCTTTGACTTCATCCGGCGTTGCCCCTTTTTCCCATGTGAATGAACCGATGCACAACGCGTCGTATTCTTTAACATTTGGGATGAGGCCGATGCCGATACGATAGGTATCGACTTCGACACCTTCATTTTGTAGTCGCTCCGTAATCAATTCCGCTACTTCCTGCGTGTTGCCACTCCAGGATGCATAGGCGATTAAGAATGACACCACTCGCACTCCTCAATCTCCGCTGCGGTTGAACGCATATAGTACGTCGTTTTCATGCCGGATTTCCATGCCTGCAAGTGCAGATCCAAAATAACAGATGCGCGGATGGAGTTCGGTACATAGATGTTGAATGAAATCGACTGATCGATGTGCTGCTGACGCGCGGCATTTTGCTTGATAGACCAGCGCTGATCGACGATGTAAGCAGAACGACGGTAAATGTCATACGTATTGTGATCTAGATCCGGTGCAATAACCGGTAATTTATAGTCTTTCTTCTCTTCATGGTAGAACGGCTTGAACACTGGATCGATGGATGCTGTTGAGCCTGCGATAACCGACGTCGAGCTGTTCGGTGCAACTGCCATCAAGTAGCCGTTACGCATACCGTTCATCGCCACATCCATGCGCAGTTCACGCCATTTATTGGAATCGTATTCGCGTTGCTCGAAGTATTCGCCCGTTTGCCAATCCGAACCATCAAACAATGGATACGCGCCTTTTTCTTTTGATAATTCCATTGAAGCTTTAATTGTCAAATACGCGATATTTTCATATAATTCGTCTGCGAAATTCACGGCTTCATCTGATTCCCACTGAATGTTTTTCAATGCGAGTAAATGGTGCCAACCAAATGTGCCGAGTCCAATTCCACGGTAGCGTGCATTTGTGCGTTGTGCTTGTACAACTGGAATTTGGTTTTGATCGATAACGTTGTCGAGCATGCGTACTTGAATTTTGATCAAGCGGTCTAAAACGTCTGCTGTAACAGCTTTTCCAAGGTTGATCGATGATAGATTACATACAACGAAATCGCCTGGCTTCGTGCGTGTGACGACCATATCGTCTTCGAGTGTAACCGATTCATGTGTAGATGCTGACATATTTTGTAGTATTTCTGTACACAAATTACTAGAATAAATAATTCCTTCATGCTTATTAGCGTTCATACGGTTTACTTCGTCGCGGTAAAACATGAATGGTGTTCCTGTCTCCAGCTGGCTACGTAGGATACGTTTCATGATTTCAATGGCTGAAACCGTCTCTCTCGATAGATCTTCATTGCGGACACATTCTTCATACTTCTCGCGGAATGTTCCTTGTCCTTTTGTTTCATCATAAAAATCTTCCAATGAATAGCCCATTTTCGTGCGAACTTCATGTGGATCGAATAAATGCCAGTCTTCACGGGACTCGACTTTCTCCATGAACAAGTCCGGCAAGCAGACGCCTGTGAAAATGTCATGTGCGCGTAAACGGTCATCCCCGTTATTGAGCTTGAGGTCGAGGAACGTGAAGATATCTTGATGCCATACGTCGAGATAAACGGCTACGGCACCTTGACGTTGACCGAGCTGATCGACACTGACTGCTGTGTTGTTCAGCTGTTTGATCCAAGGAAGAACACCGCTTGACGCACCTTCGAAACCACGAATCGATGCACCGCGTGAACGAACTTTCCCCATATAGACGCCGATCCCGCCACCGAATTTCGACAAGTTCGCGATATCGGTGTTGCTGTTGTAGATTCCTTGCAGTGAATCATCTACTGTATCGATAAAGCAGCTTGATAGCTGACCGTGCATCTTACCTGCGTTCGACAATGTAGGCGTCGCTACCGTCATGTACAAGTTGCTCATCGCCCAATACGCTTCGCCGACTTTATGAATACGGTCTACTGTTTCGTCTTGCATTAACGTCATCGCGATGATTAACCAGCGCTCTTGCGGAAGCTCTACGGACTGCTTCTTAAAGTTTACTGTTACATAGCGGTCTACCAATGTTTTCAAACCGATATATGTGAATAATAGGTCACGAGAAGGATCAAGTAGCTTACCGATTTCCTGTAGCTCGTCCTGGCTGTACTTTTCAGTCAAAACGGGTGTATATAAACCTTGTTCCACCAAGCGTTCTACATTTTTCGCAAAATCGGTATAAACATCCGCTCCACGCAATGCTTTTTGCTTTGCATAGACGTCGAATAAATAAATACGCGCCGCTACAAACGTCCAATACGCATTCGCTTCATCAATACGGCTTAAAGACTCTAGCACCATAGCGTTTGTCCACTCAGTTGCTGAGCTCGCGGGATGACGCTCTTGGAATTTCTCACTCGCTTCGATCAACGGTTCAATTTGTTTCTTGCCGAATTCCTGTTGTAAGTTTTCCATCAATAAATTAAGTCCCACAGATTCTTGAATAATAGCCATTATATCCGCTCCCTTTAGTTAATTAATTCGGTTATGTACTAAATAAAAAAACTCCCGATATAATCGGGAGTCGTCGATTGACGTGTAGTAGATAGCGGAAAGTTTTAGGCAGACTGAAAAAAGACTGCTTTGTGCTTTCACTCTCCAACCCCGAAGAATGTTTTGCTGAGATGACTGGCAGGTCTACTGGCTGGCACATCGTTCTTCCATCTTTCCTTCCCGCCGAAGCAGTGGTTTTCATAAGATAGTCGTCCGTGCCCTCAGTTGCGGGGGCAGCTCCGTTCGTGGCGGATTCCCTTTTAAACGTGGTGGGTACCAATTCATCTAAATGCTGTTACACACTATATATAGTGTGTTGATTCATATATAACCCTAACATGTTGTGTTCAAACATGCAAAACAAAAATCGAACCGATGTTCAGAATCCTTCTTCTGAACTACGATTCGATTTTTCTTATTCAGTATTTTATAGTATATCAAACTTTTTACTTCTTGACTAAATTGTTTGTGTGAACGTTTTTAAATAGATTGTGAAATTAGTGTCGAGAAGGGATTTCCGCTTCCGCTACAATCCTACTTCTTAACGTAAACCACCTAGAACATTCACTGTATTTATTAGTGTCAATTCAAAGTCTTAAGATCAAAACATAAAAGCGCAATATAATCTCTTATCTCACAAACGATCTTCCGCTCTTTCAGCTGTTTCTTCCCAACATTCTGCGCCTTTTAGGCCGGGGATGCTAGCTGATTTGAAGACGGGGTTTCTGCCGGCTTTTCGTTGTTTGGTGAAGTCGTCGAGTACTTTGAAGGCGATTTTGCCTAGGAGTAGAATAACGACTAGGTTGATGATGGCCATTAGTCCCATGAATAGGTCAGCCATGTCCCAGACTATTTGTACTTTTGCAACGGCTCCGAAAAAGACCATTGCGAGTACGAGTACTTGATAAATTCGTTTCCACATGACGTTGGCGTTGATGAATTCGATGTTCGTTTCGCCATAGTAGTAGTTACCGATGATGGAACTGAAAGCGAAGAACATGATCGCTACGGCGATGAAGTATGGTGCCCAAGCGCCTACGTGTACTTCCATGGATGCTTGTGTCAATAAGATACCATTCGTTTCGCCTGATTGGTACAAGCCGCCTAGTAAGATAATGAAGGCAGTTGCTGAACAGATGATGATAGTATCGAAAAATACACCTAATGATTGTACGAGTCCTTGTTTTGCAGGGTGCGATACGTTCGCTGTCGCTGCTGCGTTTGGCACACTACCCATACCTGCTTCATTGGAGAAGAGACCTCGGCGTACACCTTGCATCATAGCCATACCGATTCCGCCACCCATGATTTCTTTAATACCGAATGCGTGCTCAACAATTAATGCGATCATCGCTGGAACTTCTGTAATGTTCAATATTACAATATACAAGGCCACGATAATATAAAATGTTGCCATTACAGGGACGATTGTCTGCGTTACTTTAACAATACGTTGCACACCGCCAAAGACGATTACTGCCGTCAGGACAATGAGTCCAACTCCTACAGCCCAATGCGGAATGCCGAATACGTCAGTGAACGATTGACTGATTGTGTTTGATTGCACTGCGTTAAAGATGAATCCAAAACACATTGTCAATAAAATCGCGAAGACGATACCTAGTTTCCGCCAACCGAGTGCTTTTTGCATGTAATATGCGGGTCCTCCGCGGAAAGTATCGCCATCTTTCACTTTATATACTTGTGCCAATGTACTTTCAATGAAGGCAGTTGCCATACCGATTAGCGCAATAACCCACATCCAAAATACTGCACCAGGTCCACCGATTCCGATTGCTAGGGCAACCCCTGCTACGTTACCTGTCCCTACGCGTGACGCGGCACTAATTGTGAACGCCTGAAATGGTGATACACCGTCGTTGCTATCTTTCTTCTCTACAATTAGACGGAACATCTCACGAAACAAGCGTACTTGTACAAATTTCGTACGAATCGTGAAATATAAACCTGCTGCCAATAAAAGTCCTATTAAAACATATGTCCAAATGAAATTATTCGCCGGCCCTACAAGCCAGTCGATCGCATTTTGAAACATCTGACCACCTCCTTGTGTATTCTATACCCTACTCACTTGCTTACTATGCCTTACATAATAAAATAACTAGCTTCTAGTTTGCAAAACTACAGTTGCTTTATTCTCCAATAAATTTGCTGCGTCGGTCATCAATTCAGCCAACGACTTCTCTCCGTCGTCCAATGCATGCACTTCAGAGAACCATTCGAGTAACTCGGTACGTGCCGCTTCATCAATAGTTCCCGAAATGACGAGGACCGGAACCCCCTCTACTTTCGCTAGCTTCGCGATGCCCATTAACGCTTTGCCGGCAAGCGTTTGCCGATCTGTCTTTCCTTCACCTGTCAGAATAAGGTCAGCAGAAGAAAGATGGTTTGCAAAATCTATCGCTTCAAGCACGACACTGATTCCACTTTCCAGACGTGCACCGCAATAGGCAATTAATGCACCCGCACTTCCCCCTGCCGCGCCCGCTCCGTGCAGCTCATGCAGACGTACACCTGTCACTCTTTCAGTCTCATCCGCAAAATGCTCCAGTCCTTCGTCTAAATCCAAGACCATTTCGGGATCGGCTCCTTTTTGCGGACCGAAAACCACCGACGCTCCTTGGTCTCCAATGAATGGATTCTCCACGTCAGACGCAATGCGAATATCCGCCTCCAATAGTCGCTTATCCAGTTTCGAACTATCGATTTCATCGAAAACAGAAAGCGTGGAGCCATTCATTTCTAACGGCCACCCTGCCGCTTTAAATTTCACTCCGAGAGCTTCAAGCAGACCTGTACCTCCATCATTCGTCGCGCTGCCCCCAAGCCCGATGATCAATTTACGATATCCTTGGTCGAGCGCATGACGAATCAATTGCCCCGTACCGTATGTAGACGCTTTCATCGGATTGAGTTCTTTTCTCGCAAGCAACATCAATCCAGAGGCTTGGGCCATTTCAATAACCGCCGTCTCGCCGTCTCCAAGCACCCCCAGATGTGCATCGATCACTCGGCCAAGCGGATCTTGCACAGACACCGTTTGAATAGTCCCGCCAGTTGACGAAATCAGCGCATCCAGCGTCCCTTCCCCTCCGTCTGCAACAGGTAACCGTACGACCTCTGCGTCTGGAAACACTTTTTTCACTCCATTAGATAAAGCGTCGGCCGCTTCCTCTGCACTCAAACTACCCTTAAATGCATCAGGTGCAATAACAATCTTCACGACTCTCACTCCCTTTAATCGTATTCTAGCAGATTATGCGGGAAAAGTTACCGTAAAATAGTGGATGGTTAAAGTATTTCTATTGAAGGCCTTCAGAGTGCTTTGTAGATGGTTAGTTTTTTGTATAGTTGGGTGGATGCGCTCTATGGGAGGGTTTATTCGCTCTATGAGAGTGTTTATACGCTCTATGAGAGTGTTTATCCGCTCTATGGGGGTGTTTATCCACTCTATGTCAACCTGGATACGCTCATACTTAAGACGCGAGCGCTCTAAACAAGGCTACGTACTGTAATGAGCCATCACATATTACAGTACCCATTATGTATTAATCACACCATTCTCAGGGAACACTACGTACGTGAGGAAAGGAGCAGTAATAAATGGCTGAGTCGCAAGTGAAAAATTGGTCGAATCGAAAAAGTTATCAGAAGAGAAACCTATGGGCCGGCATATTATTCGGACTTGGGTTTGTGGCGTTTTTGGATGAGACACTGTTTCATCAATTGCTGCATTGGCACAAGTTTTACGATAAATCTACAGTGGCGATCGGATTAGTGTCGGATGGTTTATTTCATGCGTTTAGCTGGTTTGCGACGGTTGGTGGATTGTATTTGGTTGCGGATTTACGCAGGAGGAATGCGTTATGGCATAAGATGTTCTGGGGTGGCAAGTTGATCGGGGGTGGCGCGTTCCAATTGTATGATGGGACCATTCAACATAAGGTCATGCGCATTCATCAGATTCGTTATGATGTAGATATCGTTCCGTATGATATCGTTTGGAACGGTGCTGCGATTGTGATGATTGCGGCCGGTCTATTGTTAATTAAGTCAGCGCAACAGGATGCCCGATCGGCGGAAAGGCTGGTGCTTCATGCCACATGATGCCTATCTCAGCGCGACCGATTGGCTGTTTGGGACGCTTGCAGTGATCGCCGTTCTGTTATACGGGGGCGCGGTATTTCATTCCAATCGGCAACGACGTTTGCGTAAATGGCCACGAAGACGGACTGTGTTGTGGATAGCAGGTGTATTCGCTTCAGTAAGCGCTGTTACCGGGCCGCTTGCTGAACTATCACATGATCAGTTCACCTGGCATATGTTGGGCCACCTTTTACTCGGCATGCTCGGCCCCCTTCTATTAGCACTCGCTGCTCCGATGACATTATTACTGCGGACACTTCCCGTTCGGCAGGCTAGAAAGGTTAGCCGCTTGCTAAAAAGCCGACTTGCAGGGTTCTATACACATCCCGTCGTCGCTTCCATTTTGAACATCGGTGGGCTTTGGCTGTTATACACAACGGGTTTGTTTGCGGTCATGCACCACCATCTCTGGCTGCATATCGTGATCCATATACACGTGTTTGTTGCGGGCTATCTATTTACTATTTCTCTTTTATACATCGATCCCGTATCTCGCCGCTACAGTTACCGTTACCGCACCGCAGTCTTTATTGTAGCTCTGGCGGGACACGGAATTTTATCCAAATTACTATACGCCTATCCGCCTGCTGGTGTACCTATTGAAGAAGCGCGTGCAGGAGCGATGCTTATGTATTACGGTGGTGATGCGGTGGATCTTATGATGATCATTCTGTTGTTTAGCAGCTGGTATCATTCGACCAAACGTCAACATAGCCACGTTCCATCTACTCCCAACCGGCAGGCGCACGCAAATGAAATAACACAAAACGCACCCGCTAGCTAATGGGTGCGTTTTAGTATGTATCTATTTCCGATACAACCGTCAGAAAGTGGCATAAACCTTCTCATCCCCATCTTTGACAACAAAGACATCACAGCGACAGACGGCTTGACGTTTACCTGAAGAAATAACTGTCTTCCGGGCAATTATTTTTCCACCTATCGCGGGCCGTACATAGTTGATTTTGTATTCTATGGTCAATACGTTAGGACCTAGAACGGACCCACCTACAAAAGTCAACGCGTTATCCGCTGCATAACCAATAACCCCAACTTGTACAAAACCATGTTGCTATAGTAGATGTTCCATGGTGGGAACTTCTAAAACTACTTCCACTGTAGTGAAATCCAGTAATTTTGTTCCCAAAAGCCCTCTGAAAGATTGGGCTTTTAGTGCTTGTTTACCAATATGAAAAATTTTATTTTCGGTGATTGTACATCCACAAAAAAAGCCCTCTTCATCGATAGGAAAGCGTCCGTAAAGTAGGATAAATCAAAACACAAAGAACCAAGACAATGGTGTCAATTCAATTACACCTGTGACCATAATAGAAAGAATAATCACGATAGACAGTTGTCTAGGGTTTCGGTAGAAGATCACGCACAAAATGACGTACATAATAAGCTCTTCTAAATAATTCACATTAAAATAAAACAATCCCACGCCGAGTGCAAGATTTAACATCACCCCCATAGGTAACGCGGGTAAAAAATTAGCCAAATATCTACTATGTTTCGCATACCAGACCATCACCGCAAGAAACGGCGTAACGACTGCTATACTCCCCCAGTATTTCATATCATTCGTCGAATACACACCGAATAAATGGGCGGAGTATAGATAATAGCCGGTCAGCATTCCTAAAAAGAATAGTAATGTATGAATCGCCGCCCGCATCGCTGTTTGACTGTATGCCGCAATGCAAGTTGCAATTAATACCCAAATGCCCATTCTAGTGAAGACATCTCCAAGGAAAGGGACAAAATCTAACATCTTGGTTAATACACCAAATAGAATACTGACTACTAGCCATGATACAAGCACGACTATTCTTTGCATCTCTTTCACATCCATAAGTTACTATATTCCATGCATTAAGTAGTTTATTATATGTAAGAAGATCTATGTAAAAAAGAATTCTCTACCTTCGATAAAATTGTACTTTGAAAAGCCAAATATGCCTCAAAATTATATTGAGGTTATCGATAATAATTTGTAATCTCGATTGCATCTATTTGAACAGGTACATTATTGTAATTCAATACTATTGTATAGGTTTTATTTCGCTGATGTGAAGTTGTTTTTCCATTCTGATCAATTAAATCGAACGCCTCATATGTTTTTAGATACAGCATCCCTTTGTCTCTATGATAGTCCAATACTTCGTTATCATAGAAGTTGAAATAGTATCCAGAGTCTTTGATATCGCCTATGTACTCATACATCCCACTGTACGCTGGACTATTTGGAGTTAAATACGGTGCGACTATACTAAAATCCAAATTATTCAATGACTCACTATACATCAAGCGATAGTCTTGATAGAATTCATCCACTAGCTCACGCATCGGTAACGGTTCATCAACTTCATATTCTTGCGTCTCCCCTATAACCGGATCAGATTGTCCGGATACACTTTCAGTCTCAACCCAGGGATCATCTGCAATTTCTTCGTATTCTTCTTCCTCCCACCCCTCGTCGTAGTTCGGATTAGTTGTTGATTCATCTAAGACAGATTTTGTCGCCTGTTTTACACTCTCTTTTTTCAACGTAAAATCATGATCATTGTATAGTATAACAATTACAGTGACTATGGCTCCAATCGTCAACACCGCTGAAAAAAACATCTTCGCCACATTATGACTTTTCTCTAATTTATAGACAATCGGCTCACCACAATTCGGACAGTCTTCATGTCTAGACTGCAAATGACGTCCACATCTTGTACATTTCATATAATTAAGCCTCCCTTTTCATACTCCTTTAATTAGTCTCATTATATCAGAGAAGTTTATGATATAGTGGTTTAAGTAACATAAAGAACTATAGGGGATGATAGTACAATGGACTACATAAGTAAGAAAGGCATGACACACGAAGAGGTAATGCAATTACAGTATGAATACAATAACCGCAAGAAAACAAATGTCATCACGTATGTACTTCTGATTTTCTTTGGCAATTACTTTCTTCACAGATTTTATCTTGGTATTACGCCATATGCGATTTTTGGTGCAATTTATACGTTATTACTAAATGGTGTAATTATCTATTTCTTCAGAGAAGCATATATTAATCAAATGACGTTCGATTACATCTTATTTTTACTCATGCATCCACACTTTATCATTCTTCCACTCATTCCGTACCTTTGGCTATTGCTCGATCTATTTCGTGTCCCACAGTTGGTTGATTATGCCAATCATCAGTCAGAATTGGCATTGGTTCGCGCAATAAAGCGTTCAAGAGATATCTAGGAACATTAATAAAACCCCGCCACTTCCTCCATGTGAAGAAGTGGCGGGGTCATACGATATAAGACACGCCTATTTCGCCAAAGCTATCTTAATATGCGCTAAATGATGTTCTTCATGCCAAGCTAGCTTTGCGATCTTTTTCGCTACTGTGATCTCGCCGTTTACTTGATGAATAAATGTTCGTTGCAGTTGCACTTCCGTTAGACTATTGCCTAACGCTACAATACGCTCATTGATTCCTTCGAGCATTTTAATCGAAGGCTCAACCGGTAGTTTTGTGTCAGGTAGTACAGCCCATTTCTCTTGATCAAACGCGGGCGCTGTTGGATTGTCGTCAGTTAACGCAAGCTTTAGTCGCTGATACATCGTCAACTGCGAGTCTGCAATATGATGCACCAATTGACGAACGGTCCATGCACCTTCGCGATACGTTTTATGTAACTCTTCGTCATTCAATGAATCTACAGTTTCTCTCAATCGAGTCGTGTAGGTTTCAATTTCTCGTACCCACTGTTGAATATCTTCCAATGTTACATGTTCAGGAACGTGTAATTCTCCGATCGGAAATCGACTATCCATGACGAACCCCCCTTTTCATTACCTCATTATCCCACAAACTGTCTAACTATTCTATTTATTGAGCGGTGAAAATAGTAATTTCAATTATTTTTGAAAACATTACTGAATGTATCGCCCCTTACGTTGCATCACACATTATATTACAAAAAAGGACTCCCCAACGACAATTCGGGTAGCCCTCTTTCCTATCTAATTACCTTCTTTTCTGCGCTGCTTTCATAATGTAGCTAACGATTATGACAAAAATCAGCGCCCCTACAATACTTGGTACGACATAAAAATCGCCTAAGCGCGGTCCCCAACTGCCGAATAAATTTCCACCAATCCACGCACCTATGATTCCTGTAATAATATTGCCGACGATACCGCCTGGAACACTTTTGCCAATGATTAGACTAGCAAACCAGCCAATGACACCGCCAATTATTAAATATAAAAGGATACTCATTTCCCACACCCCTTCTCTTATTTTTATACGTATTTAATACTTTATCTCCGAACCTGACAATGAAGTGATCGAGTTACAGCCTTATGAATAATCTATTCCTTGATACAGCATAGTATTCGCCAAATAAAAATCTGTGTAGGTGCATGTGCGCAAATAGTACCGCTCGTACGTTCCGATGGTCGTGAATGATATAATGTACTACAGTACTAAATATACGCAGTTAGAACTGGAGGTTATAACCGCATGCGATCCTTTCATTTCAATGGCAGTCGAATATTGAAAACAGGGCTGGCTATATTTTTAACCGCAATTATTTGTGAATGGTTTAATTGGCCACCGGTATTCGCGGTCATCACAGCCATCGTTACAATTGAGCCGACCGTTAGTGATTCCATCAAAAAAGGGCTTGTGCGATTTCCGGCTTCCGCTATCGGTTCCGCATTTGCTGTTCTGTTCATTACATTATTCGGGAATTCCCCGATTACGTATACATTGGCCGCGGTCGCTACGATTTTAGTCTGTTATCGATTAAATCTACACGCAGGCCT
Source organism: Sporosarcina sp. P26b (assembly GCF_002743245.1). Taxonomy (NCBI): domain Bacteria; kingdom Bacillati; phylum Bacillota; class Bacilli; order Caryophanales; family Caryophanaceae; genus Sporosarcina; species Sporosarcina sp. P26b. The sequence continues at coordinate 21,797 of NZ_PDYW01000014.1, read as the reverse complement.
ACTCGTTGCCACATTGACAGCCGTCGCTATGGTCGAAGTCATCCACAGCAACTACTTAATCGCGTTCTTCATTCGATTAGGTACGACAACAGTCGGTCTACTCGTATCTACCGCAGTCAACATGCTCGTCTTCCCTCCGAACTACCGGAAAGATATTTTGACAAGCATCCAAAGTATCGGAGAACGGGCAGGCAGTATGTTGGAACGAACATTCCGAAAAAATTTATATGATGAACATGAAGATCACTTAGGTGAACGAGAAAATCTCAAGCAACTAACGAAAGACATCAAAAGGACAGAAACGTTCATAAATTTTCAGCGCAATGAATCCAAAATTTATCCATGGGTCAAAAATCGAGAGGCAGAACTTCTCATGGCAGAAAGGCAATTAACATTTTTGCATAATCTTGAATTTCACTTGGGGACTTTACTGCATATTCCGCGGCAAATCACTTCGTGGACTCCGACAGAACGTCATGTGATCATGCAAGCCGTGACGCAGCTGGCGCATGACTTAAAGCATTCTATTGACTATGATCCAGAAAAGCACAGGGCGCAATTACAACATGTCACCGATCTTTTTTGGGAAGATACGAAGTGCATCACAGCAGATGAAGGAATTCATCCGAACCAGTTCCCGCCAGAGTTCGTGATTCTCTATGAATTGATCACTATTTATGATTTAGTGGATCAATATTATGACCCCGCTAGTTTGAAAGTGGCACAAAAGGAAGTTCAATAATTTATTGTTCAACAAGAGTCTGAATATATTCGGACTCATTTTTTTTGCTCATATACATTCTCTACGGGTCTATCGCCTCTTTATGTCATAGACATATGTTCAAATTAAGACAGTCCCCCTAAAATTCGACAAGATATGACAACTGTCACTAGGACGTTACTATGCAGTAGTGTAGATTATGAATAGGTCATGTACGTTTCAAAATCACATTTATATAGAGGAGAAACAGTTATTGCAGAAAATAGCTTGGATTACAGATACTGCTGCACAACTGGATGATGCATTCATCCAAAAATATGATGTATATGTTCTGCCACTGGGTGTAGTTTTTTCCGATGTCTGTTATAAAGAGTCCATCGATATTACGAAGGACGAGTTTTACGATAAATTACGTGCGGCAAAAGTTTCTCCAAAAACCTCTCAACCCGCAATCGGTGAGATGACTTCATTATACGAAAGATTACAGGCTGATGGATATGACTTTGCGGTCGCTGTGCACTTATCTAGCGGACTTTCTGGAACGTTTGAAACTGCTCGAGCGGCTGCGAACATGACAGACTTCCCTGTGTATCCCATCGACTCAAAAATCGGTTCATTTCCGATGGTTAAGATGATTGAAATTGGCAATGAATTATTCGCATACGGCAAAGAACCAGAAGAAGTGGTCGCAACCCTTAACGCTATGGCTTCTCACTCGAAGTTGTCGTTTATTCCGGGTGGTCTTGGCCAATTGCATAAAAGTGGACGCGTTTCTGGGACACAGACTTTCTTAAGTAATCTACTGAACATTAAAGTCCTGATCAGTTTCGAGAACGGGAAAGCTGTCATGACAGAAAAAGTTCGGTCGAATAAGCGGGCAAAAAATCACGTAACATCCTTACTCCGAGCTGACATGGTAAAAGCCGATGTGCACGAAGTGGCTGTCATCCACTGCCACAATGCGCATGACGCGGACATTTGGAAGAATGAATTACAATCAGAATTCCCGACACTGCAAGTACACGTCGTTTCACTGAGTGTCTGCGTAGCGGTACATGCCGGTGAAGGAACTACTGGCTTAAGCTGGGTAACCTATTAACTAAAGGCAGGGACCGAATCTATACAGATTCGGTCCCCGCCTCTTTTTATAGCCTATACGAAGGTATGAGTCCCTTTTTATACAAGAACGCTATCGCATTCAAAAATGAACTAGGCACTTTTTTCGAAAAGTAACGTTTTTGATAAAATTGTCGATGTGCTTTTTTAAGATTACTCCATTGTTTACAGTTCTTTTTCTGTCTATACCGTGCCACATCGATGAGCCGCACTTGCTCATCAGGCGTGATGAAAATATTACGTAAATGAATGTCTGAAGGATTCAATCCGCAATTTACTGCTAAAGATAACGCATGATCAATCTCTTTTATATGCACCTCTGTAATTAATCGCCCATTGGTCATACAATCGAAAAGCGTTTCTCCTTCAATATAATCCATCACCACATAATTCGCTCCCGTTTCATAAATACTAGGGAAATAGCGAATGCTTGTAAGTGATTGATACACTTCAGCTTCTTCTTTCGCGATATACGAAGAACCTGGAAAGAACACTTTAATGGCTTTATTCGAAGACATAATCCTAAAAACAAATGCACTTCTCCCTGTTCCGACTAGCTGCAACGAAGGATTATAGCCCAGTAGACGATTCTTTTTATTTATGATGATCGAATCTACAAGTTCTTGATACATACTCAATATATTACCTCCAGTAGTTTTAAAAAATAAAAAAGAGACATCAAGACCAATTATTGGTCTCGATGTCTCTACTAAAATAAAAGACCTCACCAAATAATTGGTAAGGTCTCGCAAACAACGTGAGTTGCCAGTAAGGCCGAGGATGTGTATCCTGTATTGACGACTTTTACTGTAATAGCTACTCCCCTTAACGGAAGCGGAACGTATAATGTTGTAAGTTCACTATAAACCGAAACGGATGATACATCAATGAATTGCATGGATCATCACGAAACAATTCATGATTTAATACATACACGATGTAAGTCGTTGACGAACATCTCTACATGTTCTTTCTTCGTAGCCCAGCTTGTACAAAATCTAACCGCGCTATGTGTCGCATCTACCTTTTCCCAGTGAGAGAATGAATAGTTATTGCTTAATTCCGCAATGACATACTCCGGCAAAATCGGGAATTGCTGATTCGTTGTGGAATCATAGCGTAAGGCAAATCCATTTTCCACAAATGCTTGGCGAAGGATCAACGCCATATCCACAGCATGTTTTGAAACTTCATAGTACAATCCATCTTCAAACAATGTTTCGAACTGGATGCCTAAAAGTCGTCCTTTAGCCAGCAAGCCACCTCTTTGTTTGATCAAATAGCGGAAATCTTTTTTTAGTGACTCATTTGTGATAACTACCGCTTCGCCAAACATGGCACCGATTTTCGTTCCGCCAATATAGAATACGTCGCATAGTCGTGCATAATCTGCCAGTGTGATATCGTTGTCTGGCGATGCCAAACCGTATCCTAATCTAGCTCCGTCCAGTATGAGTGGCAACTGACTTTCCTTACACACTTTATTCAAAGCTTCCAGTTCAGCTTTTGTGTAAGTCGTTCCATTTTCTGTAGGGTTCGAAATATAGACGAGACCCGGTTGCACAGAATGCTCAGGACTTGCATCACGCCAATGAGCATCGACTAATTCTTTCACTTGATCAGCTGTAATCTTTCCGTCTTCACTCGGTATCGTAAGCACTTTATGTCCAGTCGCTTCAATGGCACCCGTTTCGTGTGTAGCGATATGGCCACTCTCTGCAGCGATGGCGCCTTGATATGGACGCAAAATCGAAGCGATGATTGTCGTATTGGTTTGAGTTCCCCCTACTAAAAAGTGGATATCTGCTTCTGATGCTTCACACTCTTTTCGAATAAATCCTCTAGCCTTTTCACAGTGTTCGTCCATACCGTATCCAGGAGTTTGTTCTTCATTCGTCTCAATCAATCGTTTCAGAATTCGCTCATGAGCGCCTTCCGTATAATCATTTTCAAATCGTATCATAGTTGTCCATCTCCAAATATGCTTGATTTTTTTTGCAAGTATACCATAGAAATGTGGGTGTCTGTTGTAATTTAAATTGTTCTTATAATGTCGAATGTTTCGATTGTTCTTTAATTAAAAGCGGCTAGAACGTACTTATTCTGTGAAAAGCTGATGTAACTCGCTATCTTGCTCAAGCATACGTTGAATGAGTGTTTCCAACTCGTTTTCATTTGTAAATTCATGTAATTCCTTGCCATACCAGTCTTCTAACTTCGATTTGCTCATCTTATATGAATGACCTTCAAAATCAAAGACAACCCATTCGGCATTATCAATTAATGTTAATAGATAACTAGCATTGTAAACAGCCGCTTCCTCATATTCACGTTCAGCCATTTCTGTATCTATATTTTCATACATGATGGTCATTCCATACGGTTGTGTTTTTGTTTCAAGCGAAACCTCATGAAACTTTTCAGCGTATGGAAGTTGTTCAATTATATGAATAACCGCACTATTATCCCCAATCAATGATCCTTTGTATTGAAATACATCCTCACTCTTTTGATTCGTAGTGGAACTGCAACCTGTCAATAGAAGGAGTAAACATAGTGGTAGTAGCAAACGCTTTGTGATGTTCTTCATTTTTCATCCCCCTCATTCGTCTTCATTGATCAAGCTAGTCTAATTAAAAAGTCACGATTACATGAAAGGTTCATTTGCTTTTATTTTCAACACTTTGTTTACAAGCAGTGAAATGTGGAAAAATAATAACGAAGCTAACACACCGAGTATAAAAATATTGGATATGAGTAATCCCGAGACTTCTCCGTCGATCAGGTACGTGATGAGTAAAAGTAAGCCTACAATGAATAATCCGCCTGCTATATATACGAGGATGTACATGATGTATTTCAAGACTTCATTTCGAAACTTGATTTTCTCGAAATAGACATCGACGTAATGCGAGTACACAATCCCACCAATTATATATATGGGTAAGGAATAAAGGAGGTATAGAACAAACAGCGCGCTGATAGTAAAGGTACTAACGCCGGCTTGCTGTTCCATTGAAGAAGTATATTCAAAAAATGCCAAGCTTAAAGCAAATACTAGTGCAGAAAGTATAGCGATACTAAATCTTCGTAAAAGTTTCATTTATTTTACCTCTATTCATGCTAAAACCTTAAGGTAGATGTGATTCACTCAACGTTCGATGGTTGTCACTTTATTTAAAATCACATCATTCATCGCCGAATACACTCCCTCTTTCCCGAATGCTTTGTAATACTTCTGCTCGTTGCTGGTTAAGGTTAATGTACATACTAAAAGCCTTCATTCGCTGTTTTATAAACTCATTTTCATCACGGCAAGAAAGTAACTTACCTGTTGAAAAAATTTGCATAGCAAATACTGTATCTACCTCTCGAATATTGACTAAATCGACTTCCCTTTTAGCAACTTGTGCTAGTTCACCCGCTAATATAAAACGTTCATATGATGAAAGTAAATCAACTGCATAATAACCCAAATCAATATCACTGTCTTCTCTAGCAGTGCCTTTTCCATGAGATCCAAATAATAAAATAAATGACGGATTTACTCGTTCATTTAGCAAGTCTACAACTTCTTTTTTTATTTCTTCAGATAGCATGACTCTCACCACTTTCGTCTGTTTTATCTATTATAAAAGGAGTAACCAAAAATGGCTACTCCTCCCCTCATCCACACTCGTTTCTTACATAACGATTTGCCGTTAACGCGCCCGATTAACGAAGATTATAGACTACAACCTTTTACTAAAAAACAGTAGTGATCTTAATTTCTTTTCGTTTAATTAGATCCGCTAAAGGAATTCCCTCTATTTTCACATAATCAATTATATATTGATTAAGGTCACCAAAATACTCGCTTACCCTTTTTTGACCAATCCACATAGCTCTTCCTTCTAAAGAATGTGAAATAAAGTATTCTTGCTTCTGATAAACAAATTCAATTTCCCTACCTTGTTCTAAGTAAAATAAAAAATGTTCATAACTAATACTTTCACCTGCTGGGACATCATCAAACCTTTTTAGTTTATCCATATCACAACAACCTTTCTTAAAGGCCCATTTTATGAAAAAGGGTACAATCCTTATTTAAGAATTGCGCCCGATTACCTTATTACTCGATTAATGTTGCGATATCTTTTTCAATTTCAAAAATCAAAAATCATCATCTTCCTCAACTATTACTTTTCCATATCTAACTTCTTTGTCAATTATCATTTCAAAGTAGTCCGTTTCGTTATTCAATTCAAAAACTGGACATTGATCATATCTAACATCACCAATAAAAATTGCTCTTACTTTTTTCATTGTCGTTTCCTTTCAATGCAATATTATTTTCCTAGCCATTTGAACTAATTGGCCCGATTGAAGCACATCTAATGGTTGCAAAAAAACACCTCATAGAGATGCTTTTTAACTAATTGTACTTAGATATAAGTCAAGAGAATCTTCTACTTCACGTTCTACTAATGCTATAAAATCGCTATAATCTTCTGTCGTATGTGCTTTGTCAAGCGCTTCATAATAGGCCAATCGATTTTCCACCTTAATAATGACAGGAGGAAACCCATCTTTCATTACTTCTAAATTCAGCAAAAGTCTTGAAGTGCGTCCATTTCCGTCTATAAATGGATGAATGCCTACAAAAATAGCGTGTAACATCGCTCCACGCTCAACTGGATGAAGATGGATAGCTTCGTTAAGATACCAATTCATCATTTGTTCCATTTTTTCTTCAAGTACATAATGTGCTGGTGGTCTATGTCTTGCCCCAGAAATAAAAACTTGTTCTTTACGATACGCACCTGCATACTCGTCATGAATTCCTTTCAGCACTAAACGATGTAGATTTTTTATTTGCCATTCAGAAAGGGGTTCTTTCATTTGGACAATTTCTTCAACATAAGTAATAGCATCACGATGATTGATGACCTCCAAATGTTCTCTTAGTGTCTTACCACCGATTGTAATTCCTTCAAGGACCACTTTCGTTTCGTTCATGGTTAAGGTGTTTCCTTCAATCGCATTCGAATTATAGGTCCATTCTAGAAATAACTTTTCCCGCAAACTTTTTAATGTATATTTAGGCAAGGGACGAGCAGCATCTAATTGTGCCTTCTTTTTATTAATAACTTCAAACAAATGAGTAACCTCCCAAGTATACAAGTAGAGTATTTCTATTATTATACCGCATATTGGAAAAGTTCTATACCTAATTGATAGTGATCATACTTTTAAATTATAACGATGTGATTTTAGTTAATGATTTATGGAGTATCTATTTTGTCGCTATCACGTAAACGCGCCCGATTGTTAGTTTACACTTTTCATTATCCTCAGAAGCTGTAAACCATCTGATTGATGTCCACTATATCCACCCATCCATCGAGGATATTTAACAGGTACTATTGTCGATATAAATTGAAAAAGATTAAAAACCATAGATCCAAAAAATAATTGATGGAGCTCATTTTGGGAAGTTATATTTGTTAACCACCCAAATAAAAGTGTAAGTAGCAAGGACATTAAAGGACCACCGGCTAATGCAGCTACTTTTTGCCTTTTATTTAATCTTGCATCCCAATATGCAAAGCCAGTGTAAGACCAAATTATATGAAAATGTAATCTTCCAATCTTAAAGTTTTCCTTATTTTTTTCGTTTTTTATACCTAAATAGATATGTACTTCAGAATCAGAAGAAAAAACAGCTCCTAATCCATGCCCAACTTCATGTAATAAAATAAAAAGTGGTATGAGTAAAACATAGAAAGATAAAAATATTAGTAGCACATATCCACCTCGCCCAATCTTTGTTCAATAAAGTTCATGCTCAAACTGGCCCGTTAATGGCATAAAATTTGTGCCACAATCAAGTACTCGATTGTCCCACATTACCTATTTTTCACCGCATCATCTGATTGTACATATAAAAACCATATAAGACGGGTAACAGCAAGCCAAGTGCTAAACAAATAACTGCTGCTAACTTTGACTGTTTAACAACACGTTCATCGTTAAGTCTTAAATGTTGGAAAAATGTAAGTGTAAAATAAAAACAAGTAATGATTAAAATTGTTGAGAGCATACCAATCCAATTTCCTGCCCCCATAAAATTCATATCATTCATTCTTTCAATCTCCTCTTCTAATAATTTGGTCCGATTGTAGCCCTGCCCTTATTCAGTAAACGTATCCATTTGTTAAAATATGTTCTTTAACCAAGTAAGTATATAGACAAACATAAGTGGTTCAATCAATACAAGGCAAAGTAAAATGATGAAAAAGGATACACATGATATTATTTTCATTACGCCATTTTCCCTTTTGAGAAAAGCGATAAAACTAAAAATCATGCCAATTACTAAAAAGATATAACCGACTAGAACAACAGGCTCCATTATTTCAGGTGTTATCCAATTGACCACAAATGCCACTAATCCTAAAACTATAAAAACAATTGACCAGGTACTAAAAGGTCTTTTCATGTGTATCAATCCCCTTTTGTTAACCGTTCACTTCGGCCCGTTTAAAGCTCAAATCTTATTCTGTTAATACACCATTCTAATAAAAAACTATTTGTCTGATTGCTTAACTAAAATCAAACCTAATTTAAATAGCATATACAATATGAAAATAATCACTAAAGTTCTTGATAGTACAAATCCGTCAAGAGCTAATTCATAGCCGCCCGATAGTAATAGATCCGGGTTAATAATAAGAAAAGCTGCGATCAGTATAGGAATTGCAATTAAAAAAACGGCTAAAGTAGATTTATTGCTCATTTTCGTCCCCTCCTTTTTTTATTTACGCCATTCAGTTATGTAAAGATTCAATTGCCCTTACAAGTTACCTTCTCTTACTCATTATTCTTACTCTATTGCGGTACTATGATAGTTACTTATAAAACAAACTTTTATTTATGAGATACATCATAAAAGACGGTAGTATAGTGATCAAAAACTGCCCAGAAATCGCCTTGCAGATTACCTAACATCGTTTGTAAATCACTTCTCGAAAAATACTTTCCGTTTTTTATAAATCTAATACTCTCTTCTAAGTTCAGGAAGTTATTTAAACTATCTACCAGGTGTACTCTTTGTTCCCTAGAATAATCTCCTTCAGACACAAGATGTAACAAGGTGTTTCTTGCCTGTTGTACATCTAAAAGCATTCTATCCAGTTTGTCTTTATCCATTGTTTTCGAATCCGTACCGATCAGCCATTCTTGTTCAAAAACCGGAAGAATAAATTGAGTTCGATTTACCGTAGGGTTGCGATGATCACTTTCTACATCCTTATCTAGATCTTTCTCATAAGCAACTTTAAACTGACCCATCGCTTCTTCGTAGGTTTTGCTGTTATGAGTTTCTGGAACAGGATGATAGGTAGAGCTTTGATGGATGCTAAAAGGCGAGAACGGATAATAATACCAAGATATGAAAGCTACAACAAGTACAATACATACTCCTGCACCTATCCCCCAGACCTTCTTTTTACGTTTTGTATTCATATAAAGCCCCTTTATCATCAGACCAATCCGCTTGTTCATTCAGATAGTTCGGTCTGATTGCAATATCAAGCAATCGCGTCGGAAAGTTTAAGCACGTCATAGATTAGCTTTCCATTTCTTTTTCTTCTCTCTCTTTTATATATCTCTCGTACGCCTCTTTCACTCTGTCATTGCTATCGGCTGGTACGACTTGTTTATGGATTTCATTAATTAATATGAATGACCTGAAAATGACTCCGATGATCAATACACATAAGATATACATTCCGATAGGGCCAAAGAAAATCAACATCCCCGAAAACATGGCCACTAGTACGGTTGACAAGTACTTCACAAAACTCCTCCTTCATCTAACTACCTGACTGTTGCAAAAGAGTCCGATTGCGTTAATGGACTCTTTTGCGTTCATACATCTGCATTCATCTCTACATTTCTTTTTCTAACGTCAGAAATTGTTTTTACAGCTAAACCAACATACAGCGCAATAAACCCCACTTTGACCGCTATTGGCCAATCCCAGATTACAGCTGAAAAGACGACTCCGAGTGTTATAGCCACATAGTACTGAATTTTATATGACTTTTTCGAGAAAATATCCACAACGAATAAAACAATGAATAAACCCATGAATAAATTTCTTAAAACTACCATCACAGTATTCATATCCATATCTTCATGCCCTTTTTAAAAATATATATCCGAGAATTCATATTTCACTCTCTCCATCCGATCCATATCATGAGTAGGCTCATATATAGTTCCGTTAGTAGTGGAATTCTCGATGGGCAGTTCAATAGTAAATGTACTTCCCTCACCTAATACACTTTCAACGTACAGTGTGCCTCCATGCAGTTCGGCTAAAGATCTGGCTAAAGGTAAACCAAGTCCTGCGCCTTCAGATAGACGATTAAAATTACGATTCAATTGGATGAACTTCTTAAAGACTTCGTGCAGATCTTTTTGCGCGATACCGATTCCCTCATCCGTGACGGAAATTCTTACAGTATTTTGATCGGTTACCACTAATTGTACCAGTATCTTTCTGCCCTTTGCAGAGAATTTAATAGCATTGGAAATAAGGTTGAGTAGAATCCTGTCGAATTTATAAACATCCAATGCCATCATTACCTCTTCCACTTCAGGATCAAAGAGGAGTTGAATATCTTGAGACTTCGTATAGTCTGATACCGAGTCTATAATCCCATCAATAATCTCTACAATATTATAATTGTATGTGCTTAGCTCATACACTTCCGATTCCAACTTGGAAATATCCAAAATATTGTTGACCAATTTAATGAGTCGATAATAATTTCCTATCGTGGCTTTATTGATATTGAAGAGTTCTTCCCTATGTTCTTCGAGAGAATTTTTTTCTAAATACAAGTTTACTAATTGTGCACCACTGAATATGACACTTAACGGTGTTTTGAGTTCGTGGGATATATTAATGAAGATTTCTTCTTGCATTGTGAGTAGTTTCTCCATATTTTCCGTTGCGATTTTCTCATCTGTTATATCAAACCCTACCGCGACAATCTTCTCTACTATATTGTCACACGTAAATATGGGATGGAATATAGTTTTTGTATACCTTTTCTCTCCTTTTAACATGGCTTGATGTTTGTGTACAAAAGGAATTTTAGTTGTAATGGAAGTGTGGATTTCATTTTTCACGTCATGTAAATTATCTGCTCTATAGAAATCAAAAAACGATCTTCCGATAATATCTAGTTCTGTAGAGATATTGCTTCGCTGCATCTGAATAAATTGAAATGCGTATTGATTAATATAATCGATTTTATAATCTTCTGGAGAAAAGGACACATAGTAAATGGGAGACACATCCATGTTTTCTCTTAGTGCTTGATATTCTACTGCTTTATGGACGAGCGCCGTGTTTTTGTAAATCAAAATAGCGCCGTCTATATTTCCTGCCATATCATAAAGGGGTTGGCCTTCACATGAAAAATACGTCGTAGACCGTTCGCTCGTTGCAATGATTTTGTGATTACTTAACTTTTCACCGCGTAACACTCGCCGATCGGGCGTATTTTCAAACGCAATCTTCTCGCCATTTACATCGTTTAATTCATACGCTTCATAGGCTATTTTAGTAGAACTCAATTCAAAATTCGTGATATGAGACGGAAGATAGGGTGATAAGAAATCTTTGGCCATATTATTTATATAGACGAAGTTCCCATCCTTATCCAAAATAGTAACCGCATCTGAAATATTATCCAGAATCAGTTCCATCCCGGCATGACGTTTTTCGGAACACTTTCTCTTATAAGCCCTCTCCGTCACATCATAAAAGGAAATTACGGCAAACTGACGATCGCGTTCCCCCGTAATCATTTTTATATTGATATCCCAATACGTCGCCATTCCCCTAGCCCCGACAACCTTCACTTCAAATTCATGAAGAGACAAGCCTTCGGATAGTACACCCATGATGGCGACTGAAAATACGGCGTGATTACCTAACACGTTGTCGGAATTACTATCCATCGACGATAAGACGTCCATATAGTTCTCGTCATACTGCAGAAGAATTCTTTCTGGATAGCTAAAAATCGCGACAGAACCATTTTGATTGGCTGCGTTGCTTCCGAAATTATTTAACGTGAAGTATAATGAAGGACTTTCCAGCTTCTCAAAGTAATAGACGCTAACATCGGAGTCCAGTGTGCTGAAGCTAATTGTCACTTCTATCGGCAATAGTTCATCGTTATAAATATAGACGTGCGCTTCATCTTGGATAGTTTGAATGGATAGTTGATGTTCAGATTTTAGTAATACGCCTACATCTGTAAGTGATAGTCCTATGAGATCTTTTTCTTCATATCCAGTTAATCGCAAGAATCCATCACTGACTTTATAGATTTCATTGTTTTTCGCATATATATGAGGAATGTCTGTTTTTCTATTTATATTCATTACCACTTGCTCGCACTTCCCTTTTTTCGACAGTAAATATATAGTCGTTAGTCGCCGGATACGCCAATCGTACCGAAATAGGTTTCTTCACCATTTTTATAGACCTTGGAATACGTAAATTCACGATCTGATTTAATTCGATATAGCCAATAGGTATCTTCTGTCGGCTCATCATTTTCATTCAAATATATATGCATAGAATCTTTATCTGTTTCGATATCCAACCCGCCAAAACCTTTTTCGTTAGCGAGAAAATCCTGCGTTACGTATAAGTATTGAATATGTGCTTTATCATAATATTTATATATTCCGTTGCGTTCTGGATCTTGAATCCCTTCTACACTCTGAATGAATCTTTTGACGTTTTCATTGACTTGCTCCTGCTTTACTTCCGAATAGGACACTGTATTTTCATCGCATCCGACCAGCAGGCTACTAAATACAAAAATGAGTAAAAAGAGCTTTTTCACACGCGCAACTCCCTTCCTTTCACTAAATATACCATTTTCTTCATTCAATTGTCTTTCAATAATGAAATTTTCTGTAAATCGTCTAGTAGAGTACTTGCATTTCCCCATTCCTTTACGTATTTGTGGTAAAATAGAGAGAAGATTCAACAAAGAGTCCAGACACAGATTATATTTCCTAAAAGAGTAAAAGAAGATTTTATTTTAAAGGAGGAATTATAAATGGCTAAAGACGACCGAAAAGAAATTGTGAAGGCAAATGAAATGCGCACGAAGGAAATCGCCAGGATGATCGATGAAGGCGGGATGGGCGCGGATAAGTATTATGACATTAAAAAAGTGTCACCGGAAGAAGAAATCGTAGAAGTATCCAAAGACAAAAATAGTAAAGAATAAGTAAATGGTAGATCAGTCTGTAAAGGCACACCATTTTCTCCAACATACATTTCAGTGAAAGGTGGAAACGAATATGACGAATGACGACCGCAAAAAAATTGTGAAAGAACATGAAATGCGCACGAAAGGTATTTCAAGAATGATCGATGAAGGTGGAGTAGGTGCAGATAAATACTACGACATCAAAAAAGATGGACTTAAGGGAGAATATGTTCCGATCGATGATAAGGTGAAACGTGACGACGATAAATAAAGAACCCACTTAACACGCCACTTGCCGGTATCGGTAAGTGGCGTGTTTTTAGTCTAGGAACAAAAAAAGACCCCCGCATAAAACGGAAGTCTCTCATTCTTATAATTTATACTTATCGATCTTCAATACCAATTCAGCAATTTCCGGCTTACTGACTTGATCATCAGCTCCGACGCTGTCCCCTTTGTGCTTCATATCATCTGTGATGAGTGAAGAGAAGATAATGATAGGTAGACCGGATAGTTGGGGTGTTTCACGCACACGTTTTGTGAAGTGATGACCATCCATTTGTGGCATCTCAATATCCGTAATGACCAACTGGACTTCTTTCTTCACGTCTACAGCGTCCGCCACTAACGACTCCAAATAATCGAATGCATCTTGACCATTTTCATAAAAGTCGAGATTTGCGTAGCCTGCTTCACTTAGCGTATCATGCAAAGTAAGTGCCTAATTCTCAAGGTTCGTTAGTTTTGTTTACATATCGAAGTACTACAATCAATAATCAACGTATCGGACAATCTGGAAATTAGCAGTATCCCTTGAAGCAAAACTATTCCTCAACTACCCAAAGGATTATTCAGGAGCTACCTATTTATGACTGAAGCATTTAACGCTTGACCTTCTTATATATAATAACTAGTACGCTTAGATAATGCATAGAAAGCAACTCTATACGCTAAAAACACATCGTAAGTACGTTCGTTGGAAAATGTGTTTTGATTTTTTGATTTCATATAGAGTCATGTGGGTAAATGAATCTTCGTTGAATTTCCCTCCCATAATCAATTTCCAATCACGGACGATTAAAATATTCGCTTTCATTTCTGTCATAATTCATATGACGAACCACCATAAAATAAAATGAAGAGCTTTTTGATGGTCTTATGCAACACATTGTAATTACTTTTTTATTAAACTATGGAATGTAAGATTTTTTGTTTTGAATATTGAAATTGATAACTTAAAACGTCTAAACTGAGTGACGTTTGTACGTCATCTGAAGGATAAGAGAATGTTTATAATCCAAGCCACTATTCACAATATTTCCAAGCCTATCGGTATTCTAATACATACGTTATACAAATCTTTAGTTGCAAAGTAATTGTATGTTAATTGAGATAGCGTCAAATATTGAAAGACTTACTCAATTAACGCTTCCAAAACAAAGCTATTTTCAAAATTAAGTATTTTAACTTCCTAGAAAAAGTTTTATTGAAATTATGGATACAACGGCTATCAATATTGTTTGTAATACTTTTTCAGGTACCTTTGATGCGAATCTTCCGCCCAGATTCCCTCCAATCGCACTTCCAAGCGCAAGTACAATGGCAAATGTCCAATTTACATTCCCGTTTATAATGAAGACGAATGTGGAGATCAACAGATAGATTGTAATCACAAAGGTTTTAATGCTGTGCATTTCGACCAGTGTCTTATTGGGGTATAGTAGTAATAAAGCTATGATAATAATAAAACCGACACCTGCTTGAATGAAACCGCCATAAAAACCTACAATCAAAAACGCAACTATTATTAATGTTATTCGTAATACGTTGGATTGTATCTTTACTTTCTTTAAGTACCTTTGCGGTTTCACTGTCAACAGCACAATAATAATCAACATGAAAATACCAAGCGTATTATTAAAAATCTTATCCGACAGATCAATTGCTAAATTTGCTCCGTATATAGAGCCAATGACTGCAGGGAATGATAATATAAGCCCTAACTTCCAATCAAAAAGATTGTTCTTTCTGAAATGCATCATTGCGGAAATATTTTGGACTATTATTCCAATCCGGTTTGTTCCATTTGCGGTCGAAGAGGGCAGCCCCATAAAAATAAGTATAGGTAACGTAAGCATCGATCCGCCAGCAGAAACGATATTGATAAATCCAACCAAAATACCTACAAAAAACAATAATATTAGTAATGAAATTTCCATGCTATCTCTACCTTCTCCAAAATTAAGTTATTGGTTCTTTCTTTCTGAAACCTGTAATGATAGGCCATGTAACAAACAATAATGATACAATAAGCAAAGTCAGACTGATCGGCTTCTCAAAGAAAATTGCGAATGAGCCATTTGAAAGAACCATACTTTGATGATAGCTCTTTTCCAACAATTTACCTAACACAACAGCTAGTATCAAAGCAGAAAATGGTATGTTTAATCTATTAAAGATGAATCCGATAACGCCAAAAATGATAATAATCCAGAAGTCAAACAGACTATTCTTAAAAGCGAAGGCTCCTGTAAAACAAAGTACAATGACAGTAGCCCCCAATAAGTTCTTGGGCACTTTTAGAATTGTTGTTGTTAAAAACTTTGCCATTAATAAACCTAATGGCAAAATGAAAACATACGCCGCTAAAAATGAAACTAATAACAAATAGGAGATTTCAGGAGCATCTTTGAATAATGCTGGTCCTGGCTGTAGTCCATGAATCATCAAAGCTCCAATGAACAGAGCCGAAACAGAGTTACCTGGAATTCCAAGTGAAATTAAAGGAATCATGGAGCTTGCAACGACGGCATTATTAGCCGACTCGGGTGCGGCTACCCCCTCCGGTGCTCCTTGACCAAAGTTCTTTACTTTATTCTTCAATCGTCTGACGGTCGTATCATAGGCTAAGTAAATAGCCATAATCATTCCTGCTCCTGGTAAAATACCAACGACAGTACCCATTGTACCAGAAATTAATGTAGTGGGAAGAATGCGTTTGAAGAGCTTTTTATCAGGCCAAATACGGCCCACTTCCATTTTCTTATTAGATTTTTTGGTAACTACCTCAAATATCATCTCAAAAACAGCTGTCACCCCGAATAATCCAATCATTAACGTTACAAGTGGAATACCATCCAGCAAGTTTGCGTTTCCAAAAGTAAAGCGGCTCTCACCAGTTTGAGGACTCATACCAATAGTAGAAATGAACAATCCGATAATAACGGCTATCATGCTTTTAATAATATTACCTGTAGCCATCCCTATTACTGTACAGAAACCCAGAATGATCAAGGAGAAGTATTCAGTAGGTCCAAATTTTAATGCCTGTTGGGCAAGAATCGGAGCAAATAGAAGTAACGTGAATCCACTGATCACACCACCAATTACAGAACTCACTGTACTTATTCCCAGTGCTTGTCCCGCTAGTCCATTTTTAGCCATAGGATAGCCGTCAAATGTCGTGACCACTGACGATGCAGTACCTGGTATGTTTAATAGTATTGCAGGAAATGATCCACCAAAACAAGTTGCACAATAAATACCTACAAGTAAACATAATCCATGCTGTGGTTCCATACCAAATGTAATTGGGATGAGCACTGCAATTGTAATATTGTCATTCATGCCAGGTAGAGTACCGACTACTAGACCGATTATTACGCCACCTACTAAAAATAGTAAAGTATAAACATTCATAAGTTCGTTAATTCCTATAATAATTCCTTCCATCACTCAATCCCCCTTATAATAACTCCGGAAGTGGAACATTTAGCATAAATTTGAACAGTGAATAAACAATCCCAACAATAATAATTGCAGTAATAAATATCAATAAATTACTTTTGATCGATCTGTTAATTGGTTCTTCCGATAAAATAAATACGGTAGAAATAAATAAAAAAATCGTAGACAGGAAAAATCCAAGATAATTTATTATGATTGTATAGACCACCATCGTTACAATTGCAAAAGTAAACTTTAATTGCTTCTCCCTTTTTACTTGTATATTTGCAGAAACAATGCTTTTCCCTTTTACAGTTATTATAAGAAGCATTATTGAAAAAACAAACAAAGGAACAGATATTATAATTGGAAATAGTGAAGAATCCTTACCTAATGAGAGACTATAAATAAATATGTATATACTTAACCCAATCATACTGAAAGAGAATATAATGTTTGATACCTTCACTTAACTAGCCCTCCCCCTAAATGGATTGAAAAGAGCTACACAAAAGGTAGCTCTTTCGTAGTCATTTGCATCTGTGATTACTTTTCCAAAAGTAATGGCAAAATTTGATTAATAAAGTCAAATTCTTGATTTACTTTACTTTGTAATACTTCTGAATCGCCATACACTACTTTAAATCCCGCCTTTTCCATATCATCAATAAATCCTTGATCTTCCAAGACTCCAGTGAACATTTTTTCAAGTTTTTCTTTCACATCTTCAGGAATCCCCTTTGGCGTAGCAATGCCTCGGAAGGGACCATACTCAATATCTACGTCATTCTCTTTAAATGTGGGAGTGTCTGGAATTTCTTCGCTTCTTTCTTTATCCATGATAGCGATTGGGCGAATCGTACCCTCTTTAATTTGCGCCTGTACTTCACCATATGTCAGCAACGCTGCTTCGACATGGCCACCTAATAATTGCTGTTGCTGTTCTCCTCCACTTTCGGTGTGAATAAAGTTAATATTCCATCCGAATTTTTCTTGGAGAAGTATTCCTGCTGTATGGTGTGATGTTGAATGTCCTGGTGTTGCCAACATGACTTCTCCTGTTTTTGCTTGTGTTTCAAAATCCTCGAAACTTTTAATAGGAGAATTAGCCGGTACAACAAGCAACTCAGGTTCAAATGAATACATAACGATTGGTTCAAAATCTTCGTGTGTGTAATTAGTTTCTGTCGTCAGCGGATTACTAACTGCCGATGAAGTGAATGCTAGCAATGTATAGCCATCAGGGTTGCTTCCTGCTACGAATGACTGACCTATGACTGCCCCGCCGCCTTCTTTATTTTCAACAATGATCTTTTGACCATCCATATATTCATCGCTATGCTTACTAATCATACGGTTAATCGTATCAACCGCCCCACCTGGGGCAAATGGAACAATGACTTTCATATTTTTTTCAGGGAAGTTTGTCTTACTGTCTCCAGATGTTTCGTTTGATTCTGAGCTCGAATCGCTATTACTGCAAGCAGCCACGACCAATAACAATACAGCAAGCAAAGTAATTAATGATATCTTTTTCATATGATCCTAACTCCTCCTAGGTTACATTTATGCATAAGCAAATAGCGCGGGTGCTCCGCCGGTATGGATAAATAACACATTATCTTCCGGTTTGAAAACATTGTTCTTTATTAAATCAATAAGTCCACTCATCCCTTTTCCTGTGTACACCGGATCAATGAAAACGCTTTCTTTCTCTGCTAATAAGTGAATTGCTTGATTACCTAATTCCGATGGTATAGCATACCCTTCACCTACATAGCTATCATAAACTTTAATATCATCTTCATTGATATTAATCTGCTCTTGAAAATACTCCGCAAATGCATGTACTTGTTCGATGATTAGTTGTTTCAGTTCGCTTTCCTTCCGCGAAACACTTACACCAATTATACTAGCACCCAGGTCGTACATTTTCTTACCAGCAAGTAAGCCACCTATAGTACTGGAGCTACCTACTGAAGTAACGACATAATCGAATTTCACATTCATTTGTTCCTCTTGTTCTATGATTTCCTTAACAGCCGATGTATAGCCTAACGTGCCAGGAATACATCGCCCACCTCTAGGTACTACGTAGACATTTAAGCCACGACTTTCATAATACTCTACCAGCTCTCTTATTCTATTCTCTCCTGCCACACGATTTGCTTCATTTTGATTCATTACGGATCTATCGAAATCATGATTATAAGCGAAATGAATTTCAGCACCAAGCAACTCATTTAAGAGTAAATTCCCTTCATAACGCTCTGGTTCCTCACCCGTAATTACTAGTACTGATTTAAGTCCAAATTTATTAGCCGCAGCAACTGTCAATCTTCCATGGTTTGTTTGGATTCCACCTGATGTCATGATAATATCTGCTTTTTTTTCAAGTGCATCATGCATTATGAATTCTAATTTCCGAACTTTATTACCTCCGAATGCTAAACCGATTTCATCATCGCGCTTAATATAAATGTTAGGTCCATTCAATGTATTCGACAACGTTTTCAACGATTGTATGGTAGTAGGCAAATTGCCTAGTTTGACTTTGTTATCATAGTTAATTTTCATTTTGAAAACCCCTTTTTCGAATCAAGAAAACATATTTAGTAAATCCGCTGATGTTTTGTCCTGTAGAAATTTTGGTAAACTAAGTAATAGCTCCTTATTATCTCGTGTGATGTTTTCATTCACAATGTCAGCTACTTTTTCAAACATTTGTATCTCTGACAATGGATTTTTCGGATGTCCGAGTGGGAACTCTGTCATTTCATGATATACATTATCGGCAGTATATATAGTAACGGATGCAGATTGTTCTTTATTCACCCCTATTTGTGCTTCGTCACCCTCCATTTCTACTTTACTCATCAGAACTCTGATTTCACTTCTATCCACTCTGTCTTGTGTAAACGTATTTAAATTTACTTCTTTATCAATAATAGCTGCGCTTAGACAATACTGCATACTGAATTTCCCTTCAGCTGGTGTATTGGCATTCGGATAAATTAGCACAGTTGGTACCTTAGGATTCACTTTAGCGATTACTTTTGTAATACTAGACACATCGATATCATTGTCATTTATCAACTTAATTACGCTATCGATTGATCTATGAGTGTATGCACAGCAAGGGTACTTTTTCACGATAATTCCAAAATCCGCAGATTCCCAGACCTCACCGAGCTTCTTTATCGCTAGCAAACTATTATGGGAGCCTGTTGAGACGTCTGAATAAGACATTGGCTCAGAGAACGCTTCTGGGTTGGACGTAAAGCCTTTTCTCACAAGGTTTGCAAACAGCATTACATTACTCGCCATAATGCCCACATGCAAAGGCTTGGTCATTGTGCCGAAGTTCTTGCGCACCCCACTAGAAAACGACACACACATCCCAATCAAATTACTAAATTGTTCAAAGTTCAGTTTCATAGCCTTTGTTAAACTTGCTGCCGCTCCAAAGATGCCAAGTGTAGATGTTACATGCATCCCCCTTTGGTATTGCGCATTGCCGAGATCTTCTCCGAGTCTGGCCTGCACCTCAAAACCGATAACGTAGGATAAAATCAATTCTTTACCGCTTAATTCATTTTGGAATTTCCCATAGGTCAATAATGGTGGTATTAATGCAACAGAAGGATGTCCGTGAAAAGTAAAATTTACATCGTCATAATCGATGACGTGACTAAGTGTTGCAAATAATAATGCAAAGTCTTTTTCATTGGCTTCCTTCAGTCGCTCCAACAACGATAGATCACTTCCACCGATCAGCTCTTCGGAAAGAATGTTCATTTCCTCACTTCCGATTCCTGCGAGAGATACAGCTATCGTATCTAGGAATGCGAGTTTCGCAGTCTTGACGGAGTTTTCCGGTAAGTCATTAAAGTCGGTATTTATTATGAAATTATATACTTCACTTAAAGTATTATTGATGAAAAGTACCTCCTTTCACTTTCAGTCAATGTCATCTAATTAATTTTCTAGTTTCTTCGAGCACTTGATCAGCAAAAACATTAGAATAACCAGTATAGTTTTTTATATCAAACATGTCTTTGAATTCTTCCTGAGAGAATTCTGTCTTTACCACTTCGTCTTTATATAGGATATCCCTCACATCGATATTCTCTTCGTATGCAACCATACAAGCGTCATAGATTAAGTCATGTGAATGCTGACGTCCAATTGTTTCACCAAGTTTAATCATGATAGCTTCAGACATGATAAGTCCATTAGTTAACTCGGACACATTCTTATACATGCGTTCCTTATTGATTGTCAAACCTTTTAATAACTCTTCAGTACTTGATAGAATAGCTCCGAACAACATACACGATTCAGGTAGAATTTCCCACTCCATTTGCCAAGAAATCATATCACGTTCATGCTGATGAATCATAGCTTCTAGGAATAACGGAACATTTTGTTTTAAAATTCTAGACATCGTAACAATGTTTTGTGCTCTCGAAGGATTGCGTTTATGTGGCATTGTACTGCTGCCCACTTTCCCTTTTTTAAACGGTTCTTCAAGTTCTGTGAATTCTGTTTTTTGAAGATGGAACACTTCATTCGCAATCTTTGCCAAAGTACTTCCTAGAATACCCATGAATCCAGCGAACTCAGTAAAGTTATCTCTTGAAGCATGCCATGATACGCTTGGCACGCCCAAGTCAAGTTCCTTCATCAACTCTTTCTGAAGCTCAATACCATTTTCCTTAATTGAAGCTAAAGAACCAACTGCACCGGAAAATTGTCCAACTAGCAATCTAGGCTTCATTTGCTGTAATCTCTCAGAAGACCGGTGTAAACGTTAAACTAGATTCAACAGCTTCCAACAAATAAGAATCAACAGTTTTCCAATATAAATCTACTTTCTATATACTGAAGCTAGTCTATAGAAAGAGAGGAATAGGAAGTGGAAAAGTGGATGGTTTACA
>NZ_PDYW01000013.1:0-65160 GCF_002743245.1 Sporosarcina sp. P26b | reverse complement strand
TTCATCGATCTTCGCAGACCAGTATGCTTCTTTCTCTTTTCTTTTCAAATAAATACCTCCCAAAATGTGTTCTATGGGAGGAGTATCTCACGAATCTTCTTCTATTAATATGTGTTCACTATTTGACGCTTACGTTTTATTAATTCAGATTAGTATATGTTTTACGCATCTAAATGAATAGCAATCTCTTATCAAGAGCGACTGAGGGGAAAGGCCCTATGAAGTCCAGCAACCCCTTGGAAGGATCAAGGAAGGTGCCAAATCCTACAGCATGGTTTTCCATCTGAGAGATAAGCTGAGAATATATCAGTACTTCTTTCATTTAGAAAAATGAAAGAAGTTTTTTATTTATAAAGAAATTTTAATTCCAGCTATACTTATACTCTTTGGCTGCTGGAATACAGAAAGAAGTGAGAATATGATCCAAATTCAACATTTGTCTAAAGTATATCAGACAAAAGAGAGAGTGGTAAAAGGTGTAGATGATGTATCACTTAACATCGGGACTGGAGAAATATTTGGTATTGTTGGATATTCTGGAGCGGGTAAAAGTTCTCTTATACGCTGTTTGAATTTATTAGAAAAGCCAACGAGCGGTACTATTTTGATTGATGAAGTGAATTTAACGAAATTATCTGGAGCACAGCTTCGACAGGCACGTTTAAAGATCGGAATGATTTTCCAGCATTTTTATTTAATTAGCCAAAAGACGATTTTCGAAAATATCGCTTTCGCTTTACGGGCAGCAAAAATGCCTTCGGACAAAATAGAGACGCGTGTATTAGAACTTCTTGAAATGGTAGGTCTTTCTGAAAAACGTCATGTATATCCTGCGCAGTTGAGTGGGGGCCAGAAACAACGTGTCGGTATAGCGAGAGCTCTGGCCAATAATCCTTCCGTTTTGCTTTGTGATGAAGCTACATCTGCACTTGATCCAAATACGACGATGTCTATTTTACGATTGCTGAAAAAGATCAATAAAGAATTGAATATTACCATTGTATTAATTACGCATGAGATGAATGTTGTAAAAGAGATTTGTGATCGCATGGCGATTATGCAAGATGGAAAAGTTATTGAAGAAGGACAAGTGTATGACATCTTTTCTAATCCAGTTCAACCTTTGACGAAGGAATTTATTAGCAGTGTAGTGTCTTATGATATCCCTGAAGCGGTCATGTCGAATTTGGCAGGGACACTAATAAAGATCACATTTAAAGGTGAAGTAGCGATGGAGGGTGTGATTTCCGATACGATGCAGAAGTACAAGGTCAAAGGAAACTTCTTGCATGGATCGATTGAATATATTCAAGAACGAGCACTTGGAATTTTCTTAATGGAATTACAAGGTGAACGTCAAGAAGTCAAGCAAGCAATTGCATACATACTCAAACAAAACGCACAAGTGGAGGTGATCCGCCAACATGTTTGATCTAGCCCACATCATGGAACTCATGCCGGACATTACAAAAGCATTTGGTGAAACTCTTTATATGATCGGTATCTCCCTAACGATTGCGCTAATTGTTGGATTACCTCTTGGCGTCCTGTTATTTACAACAGACAAAGGATTATTTTTAGAGAACCGGGCAATTAATTCGGTTGTAGGTTTTTTCGTCAATATTATTCGTTCAATTCCATTCATTATTCTACTTGTAGCTTTAATACCTTTGACGAAACTGATCGTTGGAAATACAATTGGACCGGCAGCTGCAAGTGTATCGCTTTCTGTAGCAGCAATTCCGTTCTTTGCGAGAATCGTTGAAACATCCATGCGTGAAATAGACAAAGGGGTTATAGAGGCAGCCATTTCAACGGGTGCTTCGCCGTGGATGATTATTTGGAACGTGTTACTACCTGAATCTAAATCGAGCATTATCCAAGGACTTACACTGACGTTAATCAACTTAGTTGCCTATTCAGCAATGGCTGGATTTGTTGGTGGAGGCGGAATTGGGGACTTAGCTATTCGTTTCGGCTACTATCGATATGATGACAGTATTATGCTAGTCACTGTCGCCATTTTAATAGTGCTAGTACAGTTGATTCAATTTGGTGGAGATCGTTTTTCAAAAATGATAGATAAAAGATAATAGGGGAGAGATGGATTTATGAAGAAACTGGTACTTGCATTCATTCTTACTGCGTTGGTTGCAGCATTGGCAGCTTGTGGAGGAGAAAAGTCTACTGAAAAGTCGGATGATGATAAAAATATTCATTTTGGTGCAACAGCAGGTCCTTATAGTGACATGCTAAAAAAGGCAATACAACCTGGTCTTGAGGAAAAAGGATATACGGTTAAAATCACAGAATTCAGCGACTATATTCAGCCGAATATTTCGTTGGACAGTGGAGATATTGATGCGAACTTGTTCCAAAATATTACGTACTTAGAAAACTTCGAGAAAGAAAACAATATGGAACTCTCTGAGTTGATTATCGTACCGACAGCGCCATTAGGTATCTATTCAAATAAATATAAGTCTCTTGACGAAATTGAAGATGGATCAACCATTACTATTCCCAATGATCCAGTAAACGCTGCGAGAACATTATATGTATTGGAAGATGCAGGATTAGTAAAAATGGATGAAGAAATTGACCAATTGACGGCATCTGAAAAAGACATCGCGGAAAATCCGAAAAACTTAGTCATTCAGCCGGTGGAAGCGGGACAATTACCTCGTTCGGTGGAAGGGTCTGATTTGGCCGCGGTACCTGGTAACTTTGCAATTGCAGCAAATATGGATTTGTTAGACGCACTAGCTTTAGAAGATATGCCGGACCAGTTCCGTAATGTCGTAGCTGTCAAAACAGAAAATGAAGATAAGCAATTCGCGAAAGATATTATTGAAGTAGTAGAATCTGATCAATTTTTAGAAGTCATTGAATCTGAATTTAAAGGTTTCGGCAAACCAGCTTGGATGGAAAAGTGAAACTCGGATTTATAAGAATACCGTAAAAAACACCAGACCCGAAGACGATGGAAAGTGTCTTCAGGTCTGGTGTTTTACTGCTTTTTTACTCTGTTTCTACTAATACTATATCATCGATAATCGGAACATCGCGTTTCAATACTGCCAACATTTCATCGTCTACTTGACTATCGATTTCACAAATCGTGATGGCGGGTCCATCAATCGCAAACCGTTCGTTGGCCATACGTGCAATATTGATTCCTTTTCTTGAAAGAATCCCAAGAAGATCGGCGATGACACCTTTTTGATCCGTATGACGAATTAGGAGTGCAGGTCGTTCGCCAGAGAATTTTAAAGGATAGTCGTCTAGTTCTTGTACTTCAATTTTACCGCCACCAAGTGAACTGGCAAGGACTTTTATGGAGTTGGTTGGTCCAGTCAATTCCACGAG
Source organism: Sporosarcina sp. P26b (assembly GCF_002743245.1). NCBI lineage: Bacteria > Bacillati > Bacillota > Bacilli > Caryophanales > Caryophanaceae > Sporosarcina > Sporosarcina sp. P26b. Next base: position 61,791 of record NZ_PDYW01000013.1, on the reverse strand, counting down.
GACAGTATTCGGATGATAGCTGCCGAGCACACGCTTCGTGAACTCGTAGTGTAATCCTGTTTTTTCAGCTAGCTCTTTTGCATGTGGAATTCTTTCATCTGTCGTATTGAAACCCATGACACCAGCAAGCAATGCTAAGTCAGTACCGTGACCTTGATAAGTAGTAGCGAAAGAGCCCATTAGTGAGAACTTCGCGTGTGTTGGTTGTTCATTCAGCAACTGATATGCAACATTGCCTATTCGTACAGCACCGGCAGTATGTGAACTCGAAGGACCAATCATAACAGGTCCAATGATTTCGTAGGCGCTCTGGTATTTAGCCGGAGCCCCTTTACTCTTTTCTTTATTGCCCTTGTCATTACTGAATACTTGATTCTTTAATTTTTGCCCTGTTGGAGTGCCGGCCAATCCGCCAATGCCTGTTTCACGTAATGATTCAGGCATTTGCTGTCCCACTTCGTGCATTACATGAATGACTTCGTCAGGAGGGATGATGCTCACTACACCTGCCATCGCCATGTCTGCTGCAGCTTCAGCTGTAATAGCATGCAATCCATTTCGAATAATACAAGGAATTTCTACTAAGCCTGCTACTGGATCACAAACAAGTCCCAATGAATTTTTCAGTGCAATACCGATTGCGTGTCCGACTTGATCAGGCGTACCACCAGCAAGTTCCACTAATGTACCTGCCGCCATTGCTGTAGCAGAACCGACTTCCGCTTGGCATCCTCCCGCGGCTCCTGAAATAGAAGCGCGGTTTGCGATGACCAACCCTAGCGCAGACGCCGTGAACATAGATAAAACGATTTGTTCGCGTGTGTACTTGCCCGTATCAAGTGCATGCACGAGAACGGCAGGTAAGATTCCTGCCGAACCGGCTGTAGGAGTGGCAACGATTCTTCCCATATTCGCATTTACTTCAGATACAGCTAATGCGTTTGCTGCGGTATTTAGTGTTGAAGGATGAACGAATGAATTGCCTTGTTTCGCGTAATCATATAAACGTTGCCCATCTCCACCTGTTAATCCCGTCCGTGACATAACGGAAGTAGTCGTTCCTTTACGAACTGCTTCTTCCATAACGGTAAATTGTTCCGACATTTTCTTGATGATAGTTTCTCTCTGCATGCCTTTTTGTTTAATTTCAGACAGAATCATTAACTCGTATATCGGAGTGTTGTCCTGTTCCGCATGCTCGATCAGTTGGTTTAAACTCGTGAATGCCATGTGTATTTGCTCCCTATAGAGAACTGTTCCATATAGAAAAAACAGGAACCGCTCTCGCTGTATTTGATAGAACTGACTGACAATTTGAAAGCGCTTACCTCTTATTATTTGTTATTTCACACGTAATGTCAATGAATCGAAAAGGCACTAGAGCATTAAATGCCCAGTACCTGTTTTTGGTTTAATAGTTTTGAAGATCGGATAGCAAATAATAATAGATCAATTGTGAAGTGTTTTTCAAAGAATCCTCATGTGTACGTTCAAACGCATGGGAAGAGTCAATTCCAGGACCAATTAAGCCGTGTATAATATCGTGGCCCGCTTTAATAGCCGCGGATGCATCAGAGCCATAGTGTGGATACATATCAATTTGGTATCCTATGTCATTTTTATTGGCTAGCTCTACTAGATGGTTGCGTAATCCATAGTGGTACGGACCGCTAGAGTCTTTTGCGCAAATAGACACTGTGTACTCATCCGTTGTCTGACCGTCCCCCATGGCCCCCATATCGACAGCCAAGTACTCTACTGTTTCCTCAGTAATATTAGAGTTACCGCCATATCCAATTTCTTCATTATTCGAAATCAGGAAGTGGGTAGTGTAAGGCAACACAATATTTTCTGTTTGGATATGTTTGATAAGTTGCAGCAAGATGGCAACACTCGCTTTATCATCTAGGTGGCGGGATTTAATAAAGCCATTATCCGTGATTTCTACGCGTGGTTCAAGCGAGACGAAATCCCCAACTTCAATACCGAGTTTGCGAATTTCTTCTGCGGTATGTACTTTTGCATCGATGCGGACTTCCATGTTCACTTGATTGCGATCTGCGGTACCAGCATTTTTATACACGTGTACAGACGTTTGATGGAGTAAGATCGTCCCCGTAATCGTCTTGCCAGATGCCGTATGAATCTTACAATACTCTCCTTCAATTGAATTGTAGTGATAGCCGCCAATTAAATCGAGTTTTAGACGACCATTACTTTTCACTTCCTTGACCATCGCACCCAGTGTGTCGACGTGGGCAGTTAACATACGGTGTTCTTTATCATTTGTACCCGGTAAAGTGGCGATTAATCCACCTTTACGATTGCGTTTAGTTTCCACATTATATGCCTGTAAAAAGTCCTCTACAAAAGAAATTACTTGTTTCGTATAACCGGAAGGACTTGGAATGGATACGAGTTGCTGAATAAGTTCCTTCGTTTCAGTTATGTTTGCTTGATAAGCCATGTAATGAATCTCCTTTTATTGGATGGTTTTAGCTTAGTTTATCGTGTTAGAAACTTAGTTTCAACGATTTGAAATGATTTGATTCCTTCGGAGTAGATTGACCTATGGTATAATTGTTTAATAAAAATACATTGTAGAAACTAAAAGTTTTACTTGGAAAGGTGAGGAAATCCTTCTATGAATAAAGAAACAAGTTCCACACAACAAATTAAAGAGTTAAAAGAAAAGATCGTAGCTTATGAAAAAATAATAGAAGACTTGTCGGCTCCTATTATACCTTCTATTGTGCCCGAAACAATTTTGGTTCCTCTAACGGGTGCTCTTTCGGTAGGACGCTTTATACATATTCAGGATAAAGTTGTACAAAGAATATTATCTAACAATATACATACAGTAGTATTTGATTTTACTGATATTGGTTCTTTTTCCGTAGAAGAAAATATGGGATATGAGTTGTTGAGTGAAAAAATCAATGAGTTAGTCAGCGTGCTACAATTAATGGGGACAGAAACCGTTTTTGTAGGATTTTCACCTGAGTTTGCACAAAACTTGATTTTATCCAATGTGTCCAATTTTAATCAGATTCGTGCTTTTACGAATTTTCGTGAAAGTCTTCAGTATTTGCTCGAAATAAAGGGATTGGAAATCGTAAGTAAAAAATAAAATAATGCCTGTGCAACAGAGGATGGTATCTTCCGCTGTTACACAGGCAATTTATATTACATATCGCTTTGTCGAACGACCAATACGTCACATTTTGCAGTTAAAACGATGGCTTCTGATACAGAGCCGAGGAAATAATGCTCGACATTTTTCAAGCCTTGGGCACCGCAGACGATTAAATCAGCTTCTACTACAAGAGCGAGATCCTTGGAAATATTGATTTTTGGATCACCGTGCTTGATATGTGTTTCCACGTGTTCAAGTCCTTCTTCTTTGGCAATGGTTTCATAGCTGTTTAGCAGATCCACTATATGCTGCTTTTCACGTTCCAGAAAGGAAGCATCCTCCTCATCAATAGAGAAAACATCAATGATATTGACGATGTGTAGCCTCGCATCAACTTCTTGCTTTGCCACCTCAATCGATTTATGCAAAGCCCATTTAGCTTCATTTGATCCATCTACCGCGACGAGAATACTCTTATATTCATTCATCTGGAAAATCCCCTTCCGTAAAATCTAGATAATTATTCGTTCAGTATGATATAGCAACGATAGTATGGTAAAAACTACTTGTTATTCTACCTTAATTATACCATATTTATACACTCGCCATGATTGAGTCTTAAGAGTAATTCATTTTGTGAAACGCATAACTTTCACATAAATTATTAGTTAATTACTTACTAAATAGTCATTAAAAACCATCTCAAAAGACTAGTTATATGTCGTGTAAGTGAATTTTATAATTAATTATACCTAATAAATTAATAGTCAAAATAAGAGTATCGAGCAATAAATTAATGCAGCTAGGGTCTGTCGATAAAATATTTTTAGTTATAAATTGAAATACTATTTAAAGATATACAAGAATTGAATAGATAGTCTTTAAAATACTATAGGTCAGCCACTTGATCGTGATTTCTATTATTCAAATTAAAGTGAAATATTTATCTTTTAACTAGCTTAGTAGACTGAAAATTATAGAAAAAGATTTTACAAACCTAGTCAATATAAAAATGTGGTGCTACACTTGATTAAGTTTTTGAGAAATAGTGTAAATGACAAAAACAAAATCATTGGAGGTTTTTATATGTACGCTCATGTTAACGGAGTAAAGTTATTTTTTGATGTAGAGGGAATGGGTTTTGTTCCTGATGGACCGATTATGCGGGAGAAGCCAGTTTGCTTTATTCTTCACGGAGGACCAGGAGGAGATCACACAGGTTTTAAACCAGCCTTAAGTCCATTGGCGGAAGATATGCAGCTCGTTTATGTTGATTATCGTGGTAGTGGAAGATCAGAAAAAGGACCACAATCCACATACACACTTGAAAATAACGTGGAAGACCTAGAAGAACTAAGAAAGTATCTAGGATTAGATAAGATTGTGTTAATGGGTCAATCTTATGGTGGAATGGTTGCATTGGAGTATGCAAGGAAGTATCAGGAAAATCTCAAGTCATTGCTACTTGTCGTAACTGCACCAAGCGGTAAGTTCTTAGAGAAGGCAAAAGAAACTGTCAAACTAAAAGGGACTCCTAAACAAAAGGAAATGGCACAAATTCTATTCGACGGTGCTTTTGAATCGACAGAACAGCAAAGTGAATACTTTAAGGTGATGGCGCCTATGTATTCTTATAGCTATTCAGATACACCTGAAGCGGAATTAGCTAGAAATCATGCTGATCAGCGTGCGAATCGTTCTTATCAAGCACTAAACGAAGGGTTTGGTGGTTTTTTACGAGAGTATGATGTGGAAGAGTTTTTGCCATCCATTCACGTTCCTACACTAATTATTACAGGTAGACATGACTGGATCACACCGGTAGAGGGATCCATTCTTATGAGTGAAAAAATTCCAAACAGCGAATTAGTAATCTTTGAAGAAAGTAGTCACTCAGTAGTAAAAGATGAACACGAAAAGTTTATTCAAACAGTTAAAGAATTTGTGGAAAAGAAGATTAGATAATGCAATAACATAACGTCTTGAGCATTGGATTCATTCAATGCCAAGGCGTTTTTCTATTATGAAATGGTAAGAGGGGGAAAAAATATAATAACTTTGGATCTAAAACGCTATCAAATAGAAGTTTATAGTGCGATGTATAGTATTAATAATAAAGTTATTTAAAAGATTCGGAAAATTGGTTGCAATCCAATAGTTTAGTTATTATAATAACGTGTAAGGTGTCACAAAGAGTACATATTCAGAAAAAAGTACTATTAATTTCCTTAGTATTTTATAAATAGTATGCATGTAAGTACTTATCCAGTTATTAACTACCGGAAGTGGGTGATTTAAATAAAGCAGCTAGATGAACTAGATACGCATATTATTAAACTGTTGTCAAAAGATGGTCGAATGTCATTCAGGGAATTAGCTAAGAGTACAGAAGTTACTGAAAAAACTGTGAGGCTGCGATATGCACACTTGATTGACAGTGGAATACTGGAAATCGTGGGACGAATTAATCCTATTACAATTGGATTAAAAGAAGGTGCCATCATTCAGTTAAAAGTGAAGCCGGATTGTTGGGAAAGTGTTATAGAGTATTTATCCAAGATCCGTAGCATCCGCTACATCACTATAACTACTGGAGATTATCCAATATTGATTCAGGTAGCGGCAGCAAATCAAGAAGAAATTGCAGAACTCATAATTAGATTATATAAACATGAAGAGATTACAGAGGTAAATTCGATGATTCAATTAGAGTTGTCAAAAAGTTCTTATCAAGTAGACTGAAATTTCGGTAAAAGGCAGGGAGGGGGAATGTCCGAATGTACATATTAAAACGTGTTTTAACAATGATTTTAACAATATGGGTGATTGTCACCTTAACATTTGTGATGATGAAGTTTATACCAGGTGATCCTTTTGCATCTGACGCGGACGTCTTACCGCCGGAAGTATTAGAAAACATGAGAGCCCAATACAATCTGGATAAGCCAGTAGCGGTTCAGTATGCGCTGTACTTAAAAGGTTTAGCTAGTTTTGATTTAGGGCCTTCCATCGAGTCGCGCACAAGAACTGTAAACGATATTATAAAGTCCGGTTTTCCACCGTCAGCCTTCTTGGGCTTACAGTCCCTAGTCATCGCACTTTTCTTTGGACTACTACTTGGAATTATTGCCGCACTTTATCACAATCGATTCCTAGATTATATTTCTATGATTGTAGCTATTATAGGGATTTCGATACCAAGCTTTATATTGGCACCACTTTTAATTAAAGTGTTTTCAGTAGATTTAAGGATCTTCCCCGTAGCCACTTGGGGAACATGGATGCATACTGTTCTACCTTCTATCGCATTAGCCTCCATGCCCCTGGCAGTAGTTGCAAGATTCATGCGCTCCAGCATGATTGAAGTGATGAATGCAAATTATATTCGAACTGCAGATGCAAAAGGATTGAGCACAGCAGGAATTGTCATCAAACACGGAATCCGAAATGCTATTCTTCCTGTCGTCTCCTTTATAGGGCCGTTATTTGTTTCATTGATTACGGGAACATTTGTAATAGAAAAGATATTCGCAATACCAGGTATTGGTCGATACTTTGTAGATAGTATTTTTAACCGAGATTATCCGGTAATTATGGGTACGACCATATTCTTTAGTGTCATTTTAGTATTAACATTGTTCTTGATAGATATTTCATACAGACTTATTGATCCAAGAATTAGTCTTACAAGTAAGGAGGGTTAATGTGGTTATAAAACAAAACACCGATTCAGTATTTACTCCGTTGCATCCGGATAAAAAGATTGCGGATGAGATACAGCGACCTAGTTTAAGTGTATGGAAAGATACATTATTAAGTGTCTTAAAGAACAAACTTGCGTTAGTTGGATTCTTTTTACTAGCCGCAATCGTATTTCTAGCAATCTTCGGTCCGTCGATGGTTCCATATTCTCCTTCTGGACAAGACTTGACGAAAACTAATTTAGCGCCTTCATCGGCTCATTGGTTCGGTACGGATAACTTAGGAAGAGATATGTGGGTGCGTTCTTGGTATGGTGCGCGCGTTTCATTAATTATCGGTATTGTGGCCGCAATCATCGACTTGATATTAGGGTTAATTGTAGGTGGAGTGTCTGGTTATATGGCTGGTCGCGGCAAGAAAGGCGACCGTATCGATAGCGTATTAATGCGAATCGTTGAAGTGCTATACGGAATTCCTTACTTGTTGATCGTAATTTTGTTGATGGTCATCATGGAGCCGGGAATTACGGCAATTATTATCGCACTATCGATTACAGGTTGGGTAGGAATGGCCCGGATCATCCGAGGACAAATTTTACAGCTGAAATCACAGGAATATGTTCAGGCTGCTGAGAAGATGGGGACATCCCATAGGAAGATCATTATGAAACATTTACTTCCCAATACAATGGGGATCATTATCGTTAATCTAACATTCACGATTCCAACAGCGATCTTCGCTGAATCTTTCCTAAGTTTCTTGGGACTAGGTGTTCAAGCGCCATTCGCTAGTTGGGGAACAATGGCCAATGATGCACTGGGTGTAATCTTAAGCGGTCAATGGTGGAGACTCTTCTTCCCTGGGTTCCTAATTTCACTAACAATGTTCGCATTTAACGTATTTGGAGATGGGATTCAAGATGCGTTAGATCCGAAATAAGGAAACTGGAGGTGCACAACATGAGTAAATTGCTAGAAGTGAAAAATTTGAAAGTAAATTTCAGCACCTACGGGGGAGAAGTAAAGGCGGTACGAGATGTCTCCTTTCATATAAATGAAAGTGAAATCTTGGCCATCGTAGGCGAAAGTGGTAGTGGAAAGAGTGTTACGGTTCAAACAATCATGGGTCTACTTCCTAAAAAGGTCTCCAAAATTAAAAGTGGAACTATTCATTATAAAGGAAAAGACTTGCTGAAACTAAAGAGAAGTGAATTGCGTAAGTTGAAAGGTTCTAAAATTAGTATGGTATTCCAAGATCCCATGACATCGTTGAATCCTACTATGAGAATAGGAACACAAATCGCAGAGGGACTCATTATTCATCATAACGTGAGTAAAAGAGAAGCTAAGGTACAGGCGTTAGAAATGATTAAACTAGTCGGTATTCCTAATCCTGAACAGCGATATAATCAATATCCACATGAATTTAGTGGGGGAATGCGGCAGCGCGTAATGATTGCGATCGCTTTAGCGTGTAAGCCGGAATTGCTTATTGCGGATGAACCTACAACAGCACTCGACGTAACTATTCAGGCACAAGTGCTAAACCTCATGATTGATTTGAAAGATAAAATGAATACATCGATTATATTGATTACACATGACTTGGGCGTAGTGGCGGAAACTGCTGAACGAGTAGCTGTTATGTATGCAGGCGTAATAGTAGAGACAGGAACAGTAAATCAAATCTTTAAAGAACCGAAACATCCGTATACGTGGGGATTAATGGAGTCCATACCAGATATGTATAGTGATCAAAAGGAAAGACTTATACCTATTGAAGGATCACCACCAGATTTGTTTGCCCCTCCAAAAGGTTGTCCATTTGTGATGAGATGTAAATATGCAATGGAGATTTGTGAAAGTAAGATGCCGGGGGATTATGAAATCAGTCCGAATCATACCGCTAAATGTTGGTTAAATGATGAACAATCGCCAAGTGCAGAAGAAGTGATTGCGTTAGGGGGAGCCATGTATGAATGAAGTGCTGGTTAAAATCGATAACTTAAAAAGACATTTCCCTGTAGCCGGAAAGAAAACTGTTAAGGCGGTTGATGACATATCACTTTTTATCAGAAAAGGTGAAACGCTTGGTTTGGTAGGAGAGAGTGGTAGTGGGAAGTCTAGTCTAGGAAGATTAGTAGTAGGCTTGGACAAACCTACTTCGGGTTCTATTACATTTGAAGATAAAAACTACGCTAACCTGACCAAAAAAGAACAACGGATCATCAATCGGGAAGTACAGATTATTTTCCAAGATCCTCACGCGTCGCTGAATCCAAGAATGCGTATAGGTGAAATTATTGCTGAGGGAATTGACGGATACAAGTTATCAAAAGGTAAAGAACGAAAGGAAACAGTGTATAACTTATTGGAGAAAGTTGGACTTCGACCAGAGCATGCTCAGCGATATCCCCATGAGTTTAGTGGTGGTCAAAGGCAACGTATAGGTATTGCACGCGCTTTAGCCGTACAACCCAAATTCATCGTAGCTGATGAACCAATCTCCGCTTTGGATGTTTCCATACAAGCACAAGTAATTAATCTACTGGAAGATTTAAAAGAACAAGAACAACTTACGTATTTATTTATTGCCCATGACTTAGGCATGGTGAAGCATATCAGTGACCGTATCGGAGTTATGTATTTAGGGAAAATGATGGAGTTGGCAAGTAGTGATGACTTGTTTAAAAATCCATTACATCCTTATACACAGGCTTTAATGTCGGCTATTCCAGTTGCCGATCCAAGTTTGATCAAGAGAGATCGTATTGTGCTAAAAGGAGATCCGCCAAGTCCAGTGAATCCTCCTAGTGGATGTCGATTCAGAACACGTTGTGCACACGCTATGGATATATGTGCCGCTGTAGAGCCTGAATGGAAAGAAGTAGAGAAAGATCATTTCACGGCTTGCCACTTATATACCTGACTGATTGCTGGATAGTTACTACAGATTCAAAGATATAAAAACATATAGGAGGGATAATTTTGAAGAGAATATTGTGGCTTTTTATAACGATTTTGTCGTTAGGAACAATTCTAGGTGCATGTGGCGGTAAAAATGATGGAGATGAAGCTTCATCAGGAAAAGATGCAAAACAAGAAATTACGATGAACGCGAAGAGTGAACCGCCTTCCATGGATCCTGCGTTAGCAACGGATACAACATCTGGTTGGGTAATGGATCACGTTTTTGAAGGACTTTATACACGCGATCAAGACGGGAAAACAGTACCTGGTCTTGCTGAAGAAGCTGAAGTTTCAGAAGATGGAAAGACACATACCTTTAAAATCCGAGAAGATGCTAAATGGTCTGATGGTAGTCCATTGACAGCAAATGATTTTGAGTTTGCGTGGAAACATGTACTAAATCCAGACACAGGGAGCTCATTTGCCTTCTACTTATATTATATTGAGGGTGCAGAAGAGTATAACAAAGGAAAAGGTACTGTGGAAGATGTTGCTGTAAAGGCTTTAGATGAAAGAACACTCGAAGTTACATTAAATGCACCACTTGGATACTTTGATACACTATTAACTATGTGGACATTCTATCCGGTTAAAGAAGAGTTAGTATCTAGCGATGCAAATTGGGCTGCAGAAGCCGATACGTATGTCAGTAATGGTCCATTCAAAATGACAGGTTGGAGTCATGATAGCGAACTTGTTATTGAAAAGAATGATGAATATTACAAAGAAGATGAAGTGAAATTAGATAAAATCACATTTAAAATGATTGGTGAGGCAACAACAGCTTATCAAATGTACAAAACAGATGAGCTAGACTTTATGATGACGTTACCGACAGATGCAATTGAGTCAGAAAAAGGTAATGAAGACTTTGAAATCGTACCTTACTACGGAACATATATGTACATGTTTAACGTAGAAAAAGAGCCATTTACAAATGAAAAAATCAGAAAAGCATTTGGTATGGCAGTGGATCGCAAAGTACTATCTGAGAATGTTACGTTAGCTGGTGAAATTCCTGCATACGCAATGGTTCCTGAAGGTGCAGATACGCCTAAAGGAGATTTCCGCGAAGAAGGTGGAGACTACTTTAAGGAAGATATTGATGAAGCAAAGAAGCTACTTAAAGAAGGTATGGAAGAAGAAGGTTGGTCTACACTTCCTGCAGTAACACTTCTTTATAACACCGATGAAAACCATAAGAAAATTGCGGAAGCGGCTCAAGAAATGTTCAAACAAAACCTTGGCGTAGAAATTAAGCTTGCGAACCAAGAGTGGAAAACATATCTTGAAACTACGAAAACTCATAACTTCCAGATGGCTCGTATGGGCTGGATCGGTGTATTCGTTGACCCTGTAGTAAACCTTGACTATTTCTTAGGTGATAGCCCGAACAACCGTACAGGATGGGTCAATGAAGAGTTTGACCGCATTATGGCGGAATCAAAAGTAGAACAAGATCAAGAAAAACGTTATGAAATGTTACATCAGGCAGAAGAAATCTTAATGGAAGACTTCCCGATGATGCCAATTCACTTCTACACAAACACATATTTAATGAAGACAAATATTAAAGGTTCTGCTAACTATGTAAACCGTTATCCGTTCATGAAATGGGCAGAAGTAGAAGCTAAGTAATCAGTAAACAACCCTTTATCATATTTGATAGAGGGTTGTTTTCAATGAAAATGCGTATAGGGAGAAATGTGGAATGCTAACTTTACTTATAGCGGGAATGACAATCATTACGTGGATATTAATCGGTACACTGGGATCCTTCTCACTAGTAGAGATGGCTAATATGACTTTTCTTGTAGGGTTAGTCGGTCTGGTTGTCTATGCAATCGTCATGATCATTGAATCTAACTTCTTAACAATATTCATGAGTGGATTCAAGAAAATTAAGTATGTAGCATTTCCGCAATCACGATCATCTAAAAGAACAGACGACTTATTGAATGAAGATCATGAATTGGCTGAATGGAAAACTTCTATCCAGCGTGGATTCAAAAAGGCCGCTGCCGCTATCGCATTTCCGACTCTGGCTATTTCATTAGTTTGTTTAGCTTTGTATTATTGAGTGTAAAAATTACAGAAGAGGTGCAAATATGGAAGACCATCTTTCGCTTTATCTAAATGTTATCAATGCGTATAACCCAGTTGTATATCCAGGAAATAATAAATTTACGTTTATAAGTAAAAAATCTGGAATACCCCAAGCTTATATTTGGGATGAAAATAAGAGTGATGTAGAATTATTGGGAGACTTTGAAGACCGCATCATGTCTGTTTATCATTCCCCAAGTGCCAAGCAGACAATTGTCGGAATGGATTACGAGGGAAATGAAAAGCAACAATTTTATAAGATCGACACGGAAGGCAATGCTGAAGCAATTGTGCTATCACCAAAGCATTTTAATAACTTTGGTGGTTGGTCTGATGATGAGAAAAGCATAGCATATTCCAGTAATCGAAGAAGTAGTGGTTTTTTTGATGTATTCGTTCTAGATTTATCCACACGAAAAGAAGAACTAGTTTACGAATTCGATGGGAATTGTACACCTGTACGCTGGCTAGACAAAGAATATCCGCGTATTGTAGTTTCAATACAAGAGACTAATATCTTTAGTACGTACAAGATACTTGATCTGAAAACACAGGAACTATTAAACATCGGACCTAGTCAAAATAAGGCTCGGTACCAATCACTGGTCTTTTCAAAAGATCAAAAAGCGGGCTATGTATTGTCTGACTTCGAAAAAGACAAATTAGCCGTTTATCGTTTTGATACGGAATCTGCAGGGGAGCTAGAGTTACTAGCTAGTGAACCCGAATGGGATATTACAGAGATTTCATTATCTCCATGCCAAAAATTCATCGTCCTTAATATAAATGCAGGTGGCACGTCTATTCTTAAGCGTTATGATATTCAAACACAAGAAGTTAAAACTCTACCTGGTATTCCTAGTGGCGTAATTGACTCTCTTTCATGGACTGAAGGTCAGGAACTACTCTTCGCTCTTAAGAATCCTTTGATGCCAGGTGATATTTGGAAATATAATTTGGACGATAAAACCTCTACACGTTTGACTCACTTCGGTGTATGTGAAGAAATCGAACAGCTTCTCGTGGAGCCTGAAGTATGTCAGTTCAGCTCATTTGATGGACTGCAAGTTCCTTACTTCTATTATTCAAATGAACAGCGACCAAAGGCTACAGTGATTTATGTTCATGGTGGACCTGAAAGCCAAATAAAAGCAGAATTCAATCCAGTGATTCAGTACTTGGTATCCAAAGGTTTTGCAGTAGTGGCACCTAATGTACGAGGTAGTCTAGGTTACGGCAGAAAGTATATTCAGTTAGATGACGGAAGAAAACGTATGGATGCTGTAGCGGATCTTGCCAGTCTGGTAGATGATTTAGTGAAAACTAAATCGATTGATCCAGACAAGATTGGGATTATGGGACGAAGTTACGGGGGCTTCATGGTACTCGCCGCATTAACACATTATCCGGAGTTATGGGCGGCCGGTGTTGATATCGTTGGTATTTCACACTTTAAAACTTTCCTAGAAAATACAGGACCTTGGAGAAGGAAACTACGGGAATATGAATATGGAACGCTTGGTGCAGATGATGACTTCTTTGAAGAAATCGCACCTTTGAATCACTTAGAACGTATCGAAGCTCCGTTGCTAGTGTTCCACGGAAAAAATGATACTAGAGTACCTGTCAGTGAGGCAGAGCAGTTAACGGCTACTATGCGTGAACTGAAGAAGGATGTCGAACTGGTCGTGTTTGAAGATGAGGGACATCAAACAGATAAGCTTTCCAATCATATTACGATGAATACATTAATTGTAGAGTTTTTCAACAAGACATTATAAAGGTTATTTAATAGAAGGAAAAAATCCCCTTACCAGTTTTGATCTCAAAATGGTAAGGGGATTTTAATATCGTCTAGTCATAAATCGAACAGTGAAATGTTATTGTACTTCGTTACGATTTGAATGACTTAATTCTACTGCAGTTTCGAATAAAATTTCCACCGCTGGAAGAAGGGTATCTTCATTGATATCGAAACATTCATGGTGATGTCCTGCAGCCAAATCTGTACCAAAAATACAGTAAGTTGCTTGACCGCCATGCTGATGAACAGATTCGAGGAAGTAAGTTGCATCTTCTGAACCGGCACTATCTTCACTAGTGATCATGACTTTTTCGATAAAGGAATGTTGCTCAGCAATTTCACCCAATCTTTTAGCTAAGTCTTCAGAACATTTAGCGCTGACGGCTTCTCCAGCAGTTTCGATTGTATAGTCGATTCCATACATCTGTGCAGCACCTGCAACGATATTCTTTACTTGTTCCTTCATATAGTCGTTTACTTCACTAGTCTCTCCGCGCGTCTCGGCAATCAAAGTTGCATGGTTGGCTATGACATTTCTTCCTGATCCAGCATGTAGTTCACCGACGTTTATCCGTGAATCTCCGCCAGAGTGGCGACAAATAGCGTGCATATTCAATGTTGCGCTTGCCGCTGCTAGTAACGCATTTTTACCCACTTCAGGTTCACTACCAGCGTGTGCAGCTTTACCAGTAAACGTAATATTAAGCTTTGTCGTAGCTAGAAAACCATTATTTGCTGCGACAAAATGGTGCTGTGGCACGCCTGTTCCAATATGAGAAGCAACGAAGTAATCTACGTCGTCTACTACTCCAGCACGAGCCATTGCCTTTGCTCCACGTGTTCCTTCTTCAGCTGGTTGGAAAATCAACTTGATGACACCATTTAACTTATCCTGATTTCCAGCTAACATAGTAGCCAGTCCAAGACCGATAGAAGTATGCGCATCGTGTCCGCATGCATGCATAGAACCTTCAGCAGTAGAGCGGAAATCTAAACTCATAGGTGCATGCTGTTCAGTGTCAGATTCTAGAATAGGTAGAGCGTCCATGTCAACGCGGAAAGCGACGGTAGGTCCAGGTCGCTTCGTATCCATTGTTGCAACGATTCCTGTGAAACCTTCCTCGAAATGAGGAAGGAAACGTTCCACGGCTCCATTTTCTCTTGCCCACTCCACGTGTTGACGGGTCTTTTCTGCAGTAGGTTTCCCCATACATTCGTCTTCTTTCATGACTTCTTTTCCTAATTTTAAGTCGTAGCCTAAGCTATCCAATATGTTTGCTACGATGGAAGCTGTGCGCATTTCTAGAAAACCTTGTTCAGGAAAGCGATGAAAATCTCTTCTCCAGCTAATGATCTGTTGTTCTAATTGCATGGTGTTACCTCCTATATAAATCGATCGTATCTAACTGATGAATTACAAGCGAGCATGAATACCAGGTCCAAATGGAATACCAAGATAGAAGAATACCATGATTAATATAATCCATGTGATCAAGAACACAATTGTATATGGGATCATTAGAGACATATATGTTCCGATACTGGCTTTTTTATCATATTTTTGCATGAATGCTAAGATGATAACCATATACGGGAACAAAGGCGTAACAATGTTTGTTGAAGAATCTGCTACACGGTAAGCGACTTGAGTAAATGCCGGATGGTAGCCGAGTTGCATGAACATTGGGACAAATATCGGCGCCTCGATTGCCCACTTTGCTGAACCTGAAGTGATCAGGAAGTTCATTAGTGATGTGAAAATAATATAACCTACGATGAGTGGCATTCCTGTAAAGTTGACACTCGTCAGGAATTCTGCACCGTTTACTGCAACCCAAGTACCGAGGTTAGACCAGTTGAAGTAAGCTGTAAACTGAGCGATAGCGAAAACAAGTACGATATAACTGGACATGTCTCGAATCGAGTCAGCCATGTATTTACTGACGTCTTTACTTGATTTGATTTTACCAACCGTAATACCGAATGTTACACCAATAATGATGAAGAAGAATAGAATGATCGGAATAATCCCATCTAGGAATGGAGAGGGGATGAGTCCGCCGTCTTCATTAGCTAGTGGACTGTTAGGAGCTAGAATTGTACCCACAACAATGGCAATATAGACTAGACCAGCAATCATAGAGTTAATAAATGCTCTTTTGGCATTTGGTAATTCAGTTGTATTCTCTTCCTCTAGCGCGTCTCCTGTGTACTTACCAAGACGAGGCTCGATAAATTTAGTAGTCAATAATCCACCTACGATAGTTAAGGCGAAAACAGAAGCAATGTTAAAGAACCAGTTATCCACTGGAGTAACAGTGAACGATTCATCTAAAAAGCGCGCCGCTTCCGTTGTAATACCTGCAAGTAAAGCATCTGTACCTGCAATGAATAAGTTAGCAGTGAATCCTGCGCCTGCACCGGCGAAACCTGCAGCCAAACCTGCAAGTGGGTGTCGTCCCACTTTATAGAAGACAAGTGCTGCCAATGGCGGAATTAAAACGACTGCAGCATCGGAAGCAAGGTTACCCATGATTCCTACGAATACTACTGTGTAAGTTAATAAATATGGTGGTGATTTTAGGATGGTCTTCCGTACTGCATAATCCAATAAGCCAACCTTCTCCGCTAAACCGATACCTAGCATCATAACCAATACTAAGCCTAGCGGCGCGAAACCGGTGAAGTTATCAAGCATGGAAGTTAAGATGAACTGCAAACCTTCCCCAGAAATTAAGCTCTTGATAGGCAATACATCACCATTGCCCGGATGTACAACAGAAGCGTTAAATAAACTAAAGATCCATGAAACGATAATCATCACAACTGCTAAACCGACAAATAAAGCGAAGGGATCTGGCAGTTTATTTCCTAAACGTTCAACAATATCTAAAAACCTTTGAAACAAACTTTTCTTTGCTACGCCGTTTTTCTCTTTCATGTTGTCACCTCTTAAATTAGATTCGTTTGCCGCCTAGAGTAGATGGTCTAACATCTTTTGGTATGGGAGCGATATATGGATTTTTACTTTGGAACTTTGCATGTTCTTCTTTTATTTGCTTAAGCTGCTCTTCTGAAGATAGGAGATTGATACCTGTCAATGCCATTGCGGATGCAGCGCGCATCATACCTTTGTGAGCAAAGTCAGAGATTCCTTGAGCAGTCATCTGCCATGTATGCAATGCAGTGCCGAGCGTACTAGTTGCTGCAGTTAATTGTGCAGTAGGTACCACCCAGCTCACATCAGCTACGTCCGTAGAACCATAGAATATTTCTTCAGTTTCTTGATAATCCGAAATACCCTCATTTAAGTATTTACCTTCGAATTCACTTCCGTCACCTACATAGCCGAAACCTCTCATTACGTCCAAATAGAATTCCTGTTCATCTGGCGAGAATGTTTCCCAAATTTCTTTGGCATAGGCTATTTCTTGATCGGAAGACTCTTCGACACCAACATCTATTAGATTCTTATATAAAACTTTTTCCAAACTTCTATTGGGTACATAATTTGAGCAAGCTTTAACGAATTCAATTTCAAGTTGTGTCTCAGTCATCAAAGCAGCACCTTCGGCTATTTTACAAATACGTTGATAAATACCTTCTACCTGGTTGTTCTTTGGAGCACGGATTAGATACAGAACTTCCGCACGTGGCTGCACTACTGCAGGTGAAAGACCGCCTGTATCAGTTACTGCATAATGAACGCGGGCATCCTGAATGATATGTTCGCGCAAGTAATTGACACCGACATTCATTAATTCGACAGCATCCAAAGCGCTTCGACCTAAATGTGGAGAGTTTGCTGCATGTGCCGCTACACCTTTAAATTTAAAGGAGATTTGGTAATTGGCTAATGTTGGCTTGCTCATAATGGAGTTACCTGGTGATGGGTGCCATGTTAGGGCTGCATCCACACCTTCAAATTCTCCATCCCGTACCATGAATGTTTTTCCGGAACCGCCTTCTTCGCCAGGACATCCGTAGAAAACGACTGTACCTTCTTGATTATTCTCTTCAAGGTATGCTTTCGCTGCACATGCAGCGGCAAATGCTCCAGTGCCAAGTAGATTATGACCGCAGCCGTGTCCGAAGTCAGGTGATTCCTTGACTTGTTCTGCTTCCGATTTACCTGGGGTTTGACTTAGACCGGGAAGGGCATCGTATTCACCTAAAAAGGCGATGACGGGTTTTCCTGTACCATATGTAGCTTTGAAAGCAGTAGGTATATTTGCAATATTACGCTTGACCTCAAAACCTTGTTTTTCACATTCTGCTGATAAAAATTCAGCAGATTTAAATTCTTCGAAACGCGTTTCTGGGGTATGGAAAATATGTTCAGACACTTGATTAAAGTAATCTTTATGCTCTTCCATATATTCTTTGATGAATGTATTCATTTGAAGTCCTCCTATTTATGTTCGTTAGAATTTTTAACAAGATGTTTTCTTTAAATATTCAGCAATCACTTTTGTACCTTTCAATAAATCTTCCATATTGGCATGTTCTAAAGGGTGATGGCTAATCCCGTCACGACAAGGGATGAATATAAGTCCACAAGGCCATCTTTTGCTCATGTTCATTACATCATGACCAGCACCGCTGTCGAGTGACATCGAAGACAATCCGAACTTTTCGCATATATTAGTGAGAGTTTCTTGTATGCCGGGATCAAGATCAGTAGGTTCATCATCGACAAGTGTTTTAATAGTGAACGAAACGGGTTTGTTCATTTCGATTTGTTGAACGAACCGATTAACCTTTTCTACAAGACGATGCTTTAAATCAGCTTTGGTGCTTCGGATGTCAATGCCTACTACAACTTCTCCAGGTATCATGCTCATAGAATTTGGAGTGTTTTGTATGGTGCTGACCGTGGCTACTAATGCAACGGCTTGCTCCTGGTTAATTTCAATAGTAGCTTCTTCAATAAAGGTTATAAGTGGAGCAATAGCAACAAGTGCATCTTGGCGTTCATTCATGGGAGTTGTACCCGTATGATTTGTTTTGCCTGTGCATGTTATATGAAGTCGGGTAGGTTGAGCGATGGATCGTACTATGCCAATTTCTTTACCAGATTTCTCAAGTTTGCTTGCTTGCTCAATGTGCAATTCAATAAATTGTTCCAGCTGATCATCCTCTAATTGTGCATCCTGAATCCTCTGCCAATCTAGACCTCTTTTTGTAAACGCTTTCTCAAGAGTCACACCATTAACATCCTCATAGGAAGCAACTTTCTCTTTATCCAATAAGCCGCTAATTGCTTTACTTCCGATGGTTGAAACGCTAAAACGTGCAGACTCTTCGCAAGCAAATGCAATAATCGCAATGTTTTTTCGTGGTTGGAAGGATTCATCTTTTAGCATCTTTACTGCTGCGAGACTTGCTACTACGCCAGCAGAACCGTCATAACCTCCGCCATTATAGACAGTATCTACGTGTGAACCAGTCGCAATCCAACCTGCTTGCTTGTCTACTTCCCACAAGGCCCATTGATTACCCGCTGCATCCTCATAGGTTTTCAAACCAAGGCTCTGACTAATTAAACGGAACTGCTCTTGTGATGCTTTCTCTTCTTTTGTATAGCCCAGACGTGAAAAACCTTCCGCTTGATCCATACTTTTTACAAGGTTTATTTGGAGGAGTTTCTCTTCTATCCAATTAATATAATCATTCATGCTTACTCCTCCTTTCCGAAGAGTAGTTCTGTATCTTTAAAGCGATAGACGTTACTTGGACGTCCTCTTGGAGTAGTTTGTGTTTTATTGTACAGCTCAATAATGTCGGCTTGTTGTAATTCCACGAGAATGCGACGTGCATTTCGCTTTGTATTATCAAACCACTGTGCAACATCATCAGCTGTGAACTCTTGTTTATTGTCTCTTCGCGAATTAAGTGCAATTCGGAGTACATCTCGAGCATTGTTTTCCGTTAAATGAAATTTCTCTTGCAGAACAGTACGTATAGCCGCAGTGTTTAGCATACTTCTAAAATCACTTTGTACTTTCTGTGTAATGTCGTTTTTCGTCTTAACGACCAATAGGGAAGGTTCCGCACCGGTTTTTAAGTGATTAAGTCCATACCGTACATGTTGTTCAGCAGCTAAAACAGTTTGTCCATAACCGATAGAAAACCCGATCTCCAACTGATTGTTTAATTTGAAAGATTCAATGGTAGTTAGCAGTGAAGCTTCTACATCTTCATCAATTTCGCCTTTAGTAGTATAGATATAGTAGAGTCCATCTGCCACTTCAACGAATGAACCATTTAACTTTTGTGTAAAAGTCAGTAAATTTTTCTTAAGATCTAAATCCTGATGCTTCCATTCAAAGAGCGATTGATCGATGACGTTACTTGAATTCAACGCTTGGCATCCAATAACAGCCATTTGTAAGTTTTCAAAGCGCTTAGAATTTGCCTTTTCAATAAGTAACTCAATAGCTAATTTAATAGCTATATAAGAAGGGGTCAGTCTATAGACAGGTATATTTCTTTTTCTTAATCTGTCATAAACATCTTTCATAGCTGTGATCGCCACTTCAGATTTACCTTCTATAAATAATTTTTCATGAACGAGAGAAAGTTGTTCAGCATTGCCGTTTAAGGCAGATGAAACAGTTTCAAACTGAAGTTTGTCCAAGTCGTAGAAAGATAACGCTTTTTGTACTTCTTCAGCAGTAATATAGTCAATACTTACAGATTGAATGATTCGTTCTTCTTTTTGTTGGATTTCCAATAGCTTTCCAAAGAAGCTTGATCCATGCAAATAAGGGAAACTCGATTGTTCTTCTTGAACTAAATCATTTTCCAATGCGTACATATGGTTCATTATGCCGGAGAAAAGCCATTGATCAACTATGGGTCTACCTTGCTCAATCAGGGCCGGTAACTCCGTCACATTTTCATAAATATAAGGAATACATTGCGTATTTGGAAACTCTTCTGCTACTTTCAAGATCTTTCCAACTGACTCAGACGGCCCGATAACACCTATCGTAACTTGCAATGGACCACCTCCTTTTACTTTTCTTAATAAGAAACTATATAAGGACATATTCCTTTATGTTTCCCTTATGTTGTTTTCTACATTACTATAGAGCGCTTTCATTGTCTATGATTTTTTATTGAAAATATTTGGTTAAATTAATTATATTAAGATATTAATGTATAGAGAGGGAGGTAGGACTTATTTATTTAACAGAAATAGATTGCAATTTGTATCTAAGTGACTATAAATTGAACATCAATTAATGGTTTTGATAATTCGTAAACTTCCTAAAACAAAATAGAATCCAGTCTGAATTAAATTGAAATGCTAGTATTGATAAAATGTATGTATGTGAAAAGTTATGATAAATTTATTAGAAGAATTCTAAGATATGAGGGGACCTATGTTTGTTTCTGCTAACATTAAAATGGTTTAAGTTCTTTCGTATGCTATATACTTAAGCAAAGTGCATAAATCCTTAGGAGGAATAAAGAATGACAAACGATTCTAATCGCTTAACGATTGAACAACAAGAATATTTACTTAACACACTACAAACACGTTTTGAAGAAAATAGACATCGCCATATAGGTATAGAATGGAAGGGAGTTCAAGACAAGCTCCTAGCTAACATGCAAAAGTTATGGTCTCTAAATGAGATGGAGAATACTGGTGGAGAACCAGATGTCGTGGTGTTTGATACGACATCAGAAGATTATTGCTTTGTTGATTGTTCTATTGAATCACCTGTCGGACGCAGAAGTCTTTGTTATGATCGTCAAGCGTTGGATTCAAGAAAGAAAAACAAACCAGAGAATTCTGCAGTGGATCTCGCAGCAAACATCGGCATTGAACTTTTAACGGAAGATCAGTATAGAAAAATTCAGCAGTTAGAAGAATTTGATAAAAAGACGTCTAGCTGGGTGCAAACACCTGAAGACATTAGAAAACTAGGAGGAGCCTTATTTTGTGATCGTCGGTATAATACGGTTTTTGTGTACCATAACGGTGCGGAATCCTATTATGCTGCTAGGGGATTTAGAGGGATGTTAAGAGTTTGAGTTGGTATAAGAACATGTCGTGATCACAACCTAAGCTAGCCTTGCGCTTTTTATTGAGTGTGAATGATACATTCGGTCATCTAAAGGGAGATCCGTTTTGGTGTATCAATGTATCAGATGAAGAATGATTGAATATAATCCAATCTTTGCGGGGTTTGTAAG
The DNA here is from genome assembly GCF_002743245.1 of Sporosarcina sp. P26b. NCBI lineage: Bacteria > Bacillati > Bacillota > Bacilli > Caryophanales > Caryophanaceae > Sporosarcina > Sporosarcina sp. P26b. The sequence continues at coordinate 39,863 of NZ_PDYW01000013.1, read as the reverse complement.
TAGACCTTGCAAAGGTTTTTTATTTCCAAAACAAAAGATCTTCCGGTCAGCAAGAACTGAGCAATAACTTTCAAGTATAATGTAGGGAAGTTATTATTCATCTAAGTAAAGGAGATTAAAGATATGACAAAATATAGTTGCGTAAATTGTAATAAAACCTATGTGATTCAAGTGACAAGATGGAAGTGTGATTGCGGTGGTCTACTAAACTTATTACCATCCCAATCCAAACAGGAGAATGATCACTGGACAAGCGATAGATCTATATGGCGTTATGCTTCATCGATGGTTGGTCGAGAAAATTTAAAAGGTTGGCAGTCTATTACTTTAGGCGAAGGTCAAACGCCTTTACTTAAATTAGATGAAGCAGAGCCAAATACATTTGTAAAAGTAGATTTTATGATGCCTACACTTTCTTTTAAAGACCGAGGCGCTGTGGTACTAGTTGCTCTAGCGAAACAATTAGGAGTAAAAAAGATGATTGCAGATAGCAGCGGTAATGCCGGAACCGCCCTTGCTGCTTATAGTGCTAGAGCAGGTATAGACTGCGATGTGTATGTAAGTGCTGATACATCTCCAGGTAAAATGGCACAGATAGAAGCGCATGGCGCGAATATAAAAGCAATAAAAGGAACTAGAGAAGAAGTAGCGGCTGCAGCCCAGTTAGCGGTCGCAGAAGAGCAAGTGTTTTATGCGAGCCATGTCTACAATCCATACTTTTTTGAAGGTACTAAAACATATGCCTTTGAAGTGTATGAACAATTAGGTAAGGCACCGGACGCTGTACTTATTCCAGTAGGAAATGGAACACTATTATTAGGGGCTTACTACGGTTTTAAAGCATTATTGGAAGCGAAGTTAATTAATCATATGCCGAAGATCATTGCTATCCAAGCCGAGAAATGTGCACCGCTCGCAAAGGCATTTGAGAAACAAGAGCTAATAGCAAAATCGGTCGTGAATGAAGGAACTTTTGCAGAAGGCATTGCCATTGCAGCACCAGCCAGATCAAAACAAATACTAGAAGCAGTACGTGATACAAAAGGTACGTTTATCACAATTGCCGAAGATGAGATTCTGGTAGCTCGCAAAAGGCTTGCTGCCAAAGGATTCTACGTAGAAATAACTTCAGCAATTAATTATGCGGGGTACATAAAGTACGCGACTACTAAAGACGAAGTGATTGTTATACCGTTATGTGGGGCAGGAATCAAGTCGCCAACATAAAAAAACCTGCATGGAAATCTATCGTGCTTGTTAAACACGAAGGTCTCCGTACAGGAAGTTGTAAAAATTATGCTGTTTCTGTAGCTCTGTGAACGTCTTCGATTTCCGGTTCGCCTAAAACACCTTCTGTTTTCGCAACGACAACTGCACAAGCAGCGTCACCCGTAATATTAACAGCCGTTCGCACCATATCAAGTAGACGATCTACACCTAGAACGAGCGCAATTCCTTCAACTGGTAAACCGACTGATGTCAGAACCATTGCCAGCATAATCAAACCAGCACCAGGTACAGCGGCTGTTCCAATGCTGGCAAGCACAGCAGTCAACACAACCGTCAGCAACTGACCTAAAGATAACTGGATATCATAAGCCTGCGCAATGAAAATAACAGCTGCACCTTGCATAATCGCGGTACCATCCATATTGATAGTAGCTCCAAGTGACTGAGTGAACGAAGAGATGGACTCAGGAACTTTTAACTTCTCCTGTGCAGTTTTCATTGAAATAGGTAGTGTCGCCGCAGAACTAGCGGTACTAAACGCTACAACCTGCGCTGGGAAAAAGTTCTTAAAGAACCATATAGGATTACGCTTACCGATTAATGCGACAGATCCGCCATAGACAACAATGGTGTGGATTAAAAGCGCTCCCAGAACGACTCCCATGTACATCCCCATTACCTTTAGCGCATCAATACCTTGACTCCCTACAGCAGATGCAATTAAACCGAATGCTCCATATGGGGCGAACTTCATAACAAACGTAATCAGATACATGATAAGTTCATTGACTTGTTCAAATAACTCTTTCACTCTTTCCACTTTATTACCTAGCATGGCCATACCAAAACCTACCAATGCTGCAAAGAAGATAATCTGAAGCATATTGCCTTCCGCCATAGCACTAATAGGGTTTGTCGGGATAATTCCTAGTAAAGTTTCAGCGACTGGTGGAGCTTCTTGAGCTTCATACACGGCGTTGGCTGTCTCGAAGTTACCTCCTTCACCAGGCTTTACTAATAATCCAAGAGAAATTGCGATGACAATGGCAATAGCCGTTGTAATTAAGAAATATCCAATGGTCTTTCCGCCGATCCTTCCTAATTTTTTCGGATCACCAATACCAACCGTTCCAAGTGCGATGGAAATGAAAACGACAGGTACAACTAGCATCTTCATAAGATTTAAGAAGATTGTACCGAGCGGTTTAAATAAAAATGCATCAACCTTTGAAAAAATGTCAGGTGAAAAAATGTTCAATAACAACCCTGCGATGACCCCTGCAATAAGTGCAATAACAATATTTCTAGCCAACTTCATAAAAACCCCTCCTTTGCATAGTATATTCAATTGATTAAGACGAAATGAAAGCGCTTACTAAGTATTATTCGATATATTTCGCAGTTTGTCAACTTAACTAGTTACCGACTTAGCTAACTAGTAATAAATGCAAGAGGGAAAGAGACGAAAGTTAGTGGAGAAAGAGATAAAGTAGCTAATATTTAGCTGAAAGGGAACAGAGATTATTCTTAAAATTTGATGAAATTATTTCAACAATCTAAATATAATTTGGCTTTTCTGTCACTTCACTGTATAATTAGATTTATCTATGAATAAATCTTTATATTAAGATAGGAAGTGTGTCAACTGAATAAAAGAGGTAGACAAGTAGGCGCTGATGGCGAAAAAAGTCGGAAGTTGCTTTTAGAAATTGCTGCACAGCAATTTGCCCTTCATGGTTTTCATAAGACGAAGATCAGTGAAATTGTGAAGGAAGCAAACGTCACACAGCCCACGTTCTACTTGTATTTTAAAAGTAAAGATGCTGTATTCCAGGAATTAATCCAGGTATTTAAAGAAAAACTATATAATCATGTAGCACATAGTAAACTTCCCGCTGATGTGGCTAAAGAAGGTTTGTTGTCAAGAATTGCTTATGGGTTAAGTAGGCTGTTTGAATTTTTCAAGCAAAATGAAAATGTAGCAAGAATCGGTTTTGTTGTCTCGGAAGAAGCGAAGGATATCAAAGTTCAAATGGCGTTAAAGATAGAAGAGAATCTTATAGAAGAAGTGGAAAACGGATATTTCACTACGGATATAAACCTGAACTTAGTCGCAACGACTATGGTTGGTGCTATTGAACATCTGTCTATAACAAAACTTTGGACTGGTGTTCACAGTCCTGAAGAACTCGCTCAGGATTTTACAAGTCTGTTTTTGTGCGGTTTGAAAAATAACTAATGTGTAGAGAAGCATAAACCCATCGATAGGGTTTATGCTTTTTGATTTTCAAGACATTATTTAGATCTGTTGTTTGGTATACAGTATATACGTTGTAGCTAAGGGGTTTTAATCTTTACTTACTTAAACAAGATTGCTTTAACTGCTACAATCATCTTGGTAGGTTTATTAGTAAATATATTGTTCAATCGTTTATTCATGGTGAACTATAAACAGGGAACTAGTACGAAGACGGATTTGCAACGTGCGATTTTAGCGGTGTTTGAAAAAATAGAAATGAAATTCGCATCAGTAGATAGTAGAATCTTTCCTTGAGTGAGAACACTCAAAGAAGCATCCTATAAGTATTTTAGTTTTACAGACGCTACAGAAAAAAATGTTAAGCTGGAAGTGAAGTCTTATGCTGAAGTCAAAACTACAAAAGAAAATATTACTCATAGTAACCTCACTTATTTTATTTTTGATGCTACTGATGCTGACGGTTTTTGTAGTTACGGATTATATAAATTTATTTGATCGCAGTCATACTGTCGGTTTACAAACGGCTAAGATGCTTTCTTATATGGATACTGTCAAAGATGGTTTGGAAGAACGGACAGATGTAGAAAAAGTAGGTGATTTGGAAGCGGTGATTGAGCATTACTCTCATCAAGTAGATGCTACATTTATTGTGATTCAAGATAAATCAGGTCGCATTTTAGCATCGCCTGATGAATTGCAAATAGGAGATGTCATTCCTTTTGAGGACGGCTTTAAAGCAGTTGTTTTTGGAGCGAATTACTCCATGCTGTCGAACGAAATTATTGGTCCGTCTGTCAGTAGTAAGGCGCCTATTTATAATAAAGAGGAAAACCAAATTATCGGAGTCGTAACAGTGGGCTACCTTATTTCAGATCTGCAGAAAATCGTTCAACATCGAGTCGAAAAACTTTTGTTAATATCTTTAATCATATTAGTCTTGGGGATTTTAATCAGCTACCTGTTAGCGAAATCCATTAGGAAAGATACATTCGGCTTAGAACCCGAGCAGATAGCTAGTTTTTATATGGAGCGTAAAGCGATATTAGCGTCCATTGACGAAGGGATTATTGCAGTTGATCAGCTAGGTAAGATTACATTAATTAATACAGCGGCTCGTTCAATCCTAAGCATATCTAATCGTCGAAAAGGAGACCCCATAGAATCAATATTCCCTAACTTGCCGGTGCTCACTAAACTCGATAAATCAGTATCTAGATCATTTGAAGTAGTTTATGGAAAAAAACGATTAGTTGTGAGCTCCATGCCGCTTCAATTTGAAGGTGAACAAAAGGGTGCATTGATCACTTTCCGCGACACGACAGAAATGATGGAAGTTGTGAATACTTTATATGAAGTACGAAAGTATTCTGATGACTTAAGGGCGCAGGCGCATGAATATACGAATAAATTATATTTAATTTCTGGTTTGCTCCAACTTGGAAAGTATGAAGAAGCGATACGTACGATTCAAACAGAAATCAGTATCAGTGATGATACAAACCAATTCATATTTGAAAATATAAAAGACGCACATGTACAAGCTATTCTATTTGGTAAGGTCGGCAAGGCTTCTGAAATGAAAGTAGATTTTGAAATTGATGAAAACAGTAGTCTAGAACAATTGCCTGAATGGTTTGGTACAGGGGCATTGACTGTAATTCTTGGGAATTTGATAGATAATGCACTTGAAGAAGTGGCGAATTACCCGGATGGCCAAGTATCATTCTTTGCACTTGATTTTGGAGAAGATGTAATTTTTGAAGTATCCGATAACGGCAAAGGTATTCCACCAGAATTACAAGATGAGCTATTTAAAAAAGGTTACTCCACGAAGTCTTCAACAGGAAGAGGGATTGGTTTAGCGAATGTAGATGGAGCTATTCGGGTACTTGGAGGGACGATTCAAGTAACAAGCACAGAAGAAGGTACTATATTTTCTGTATATATTCCAAAATATCCAGACAACGAGGAGCGTGAAATGAGATGATTCATGTAGGAATTGTAGAAGATGATTTTCGCATTGCTTCTATACATCAACAGTTTCTAGAAAGTATAGAGGATGTAACGGTCGTTGGACAAGCATTGCGTGCAAGAGATACGTGGCAGATGCTTGAAACCCAGTATGTAGATTTATTATTAGTAGATATCTATATGCCTGACCAGTTAGGGATCGATCTAGTGCGCGAGTTGAAAGTACAGTATCCTGCGCTTGATTTTATCATTATTACGGCCGCTACTGAACGGGAATTGGTGGCGAGTAGCGTAGCGGCAGGAGCGTTTCATTATTTGGTTAAGCCTGTCGAGTTAAGCAAGTTAAAGGAAGTCATCGAACGTTATCAACAAAGACGTGCATTTCTTCAGGAAAGCCAACACGTGAACCAAAATGAAATAGATAAACTTTTTGTCCACGGTGCAGTAACTAAAGAAATGGCTACAAATACGGACCTTCCAAAGGGAATTCATCCGTTAACATTGCAAAAAGTGATAGACATAGCGGGTTCTTTGACGGAAGGCACAACTGCAGAGGAGATGGGAGAAAGACTTGGAGCATCCCGTACTACCGCTAGGAGATACTTAGAGTATCTAATTGCGGAAGGCAAAATGCGTGCAGAGCTTGAATATGGTATTGTCGGAAGGCCTGAACGGAAATACTTTGGATTGTAAACGTTCAGAGTCCATACTGATCCCTATAGTTTTGCAGATCTATATTCTCCATATCCATTCAAGAGCATTCCTTAGCGGGGTGCTCTTTTTCTATGAACTTTATGAACAAAATGAAGTTAAAGTCTTTTGAATTGTTAAAATTGTAAACGGTTACATATAGAGAGTATCCAAGTACACTACTTGTAGATAGTAAATCAGAAAAAAGGGGAGAGATAGTATGAAAAGAATATTAGGTGCAGCAACACTTTCGTTTGCATTAATTCTCGGTGCTTGTTCATCAGATAATGCGGGGGGCAAAGACGAGGCGGATTTCCCGAAAAAGAATCTTGAGTTCATTGCACCTGCAACACCAGGTGGCGGATGGGATGCAACAGCACGTGCGATTCAAAAGATTTTAAAAGAGGAAGATATCGTGGACCAGAGCATGACGGTCATCAACAAACCAGGCGGAAATGGCGAAGTTGGTTGGCAGTATCTGTCTAAGAAAGATGCGCACACATTAGCAATCGATTCTAGTCTATTGGTGACGAATAACTTACTTGGACAAAGTGATCTAACGTATGAAAACTTCACACCGCTTGCAACATTAACGACAGAGTGGATTTCTGTAGCAGTCAAAAATGACTCTCCATACGAAACAGCCACAGAGTTGATGGAGCAATTGAAGAAAGACCCAGCTTCAGTCAAGATCGGTATTGCACCGGGTCTCGGTAACAATGACCACTTGTCATTTGTACAAGCAGCGAAAACATTTGGTGTAGATGTTACGAAATTGAACTTCCTTGTATATGAAAGCGGCGGCGATGTTATGACAAGCTTGCTTGGTGGCCACGTAGATGCGGCAACAATGGCGGTTTCCGAGTCATCTGAACAACATCTCGCAGGTAAATTCAAGATTGTTGCGATTACAGCGGACGAGCGCCTAGAAGAACTACCTGATGTACCCACTTGGACTGAAGAAGGCGTAGACGTAGTATTCCCTCACTGGAGAGGTATTCTTGGACCTCCGGACATGACAGAAGAAGAAATTGCGTTCTGGAATGAAGCATTCGGTAAAATGGTTGGTACGGATTCTTGGAAGCAACTATTAGAAAACAATGGCTGGGAAGATTTTTATCAAGATAGCGATGCAACAACTGAGTTTTTAAAAGAGCAAACAGATATGTACACGGATTTAATTGAGGAGTCTGGATTACAAAAATAAGTAATTCAAAATAGGTTGAGTCCCACTTTGGTGGGCTCCCTTTTTTGATTCACTATAAGAAGGAGGAACGGCCGTATGGTTCGTTACATAACCCCGATACTTTCAACTGTTATTGGTATTATCATGCTGATCAGTGCGATTAATTTACCTAAGTCCAACCTTGGAAATCCGAATGGTCCCATGTATTTTCCATTAATGATTGCTATTATATTAATCCTTTCAGGGATCGTCTATTTCTTTCAAGAATTCAAAGCACGCGGCAATGACTTCCTAGACTTTCGTGCATTACGTTTAGGCAAGTCACCCATGTATTTGCTAGCGTCATTAGTTTTAATGCTGATTTACACAGTTCTTTTTGAACGGATCGGGTTTTTGTTTTCAACAATACTGTTCCTCGGCGGACTTCTATTCTTATTGAATGGACGAAAGAAGTGGATGTCAAACATTATTATCGCTGTAGCATTTTCGTTTATTACATGGTATGCATTTGGAACGCTGTTGCAGGTAAGTTTACCTTAAAGGAGGAACCGATATGGGAATAGATGTACAAGCCATTTTAGATGGCTTTATGACAACAATTCAACCGATGAATTTATTCTGGATTGCACTAGGCGGGTTCCTCGGAACAGTCGTTGGAATGTTACCGGGTCTTGGACCTGCTACCGCGATCGCTTTACTAATTCCGATTACATTTGGAATGGAGCCAACGAGTGCGTTAATTTTAATGGCCGCAATTTATTACGGTGCGATGTACGGTGGCTCGAGAAGCTCGATCTTATTGAACACACCAGGAGACGGGTCAGCAATTGCTGCTACGTTTGACGGCTATCCGATGGCCCAAAAAGGTCAAGCGGGTCAAGCGCTTGCGATTTCCGCGATTGCTTCGTTAATTGGTGGTTTGATTGCAGTTGTTGGATTTATTATTTTAGCTAAGCCACTGGCCAGTTTTGCTCTGCGTTTTGGTCCAGCAGAATATTTCTTATTGATGGTATTTACACTATCAGCGATTGTTGCGCTAGCAAAAGGGCAAATGGTGAAAGGTTTTATTTCGATGTGTATTGGATTAATGATCAGTACAGTCGGGATCGATTTACAGACCGGCGTTTACCGTTTCACGATGGGGAATGTCCATCTAAGTGAAGGAGTAGATTTCCTCGTAGTCATTATTGGAATTTACGCGGTTGGAGAAGTGTTGTATAACTTCTTATCCATTAATAAACCGGTAGGAAAGAAAAAGTCAGTCGGTAAAATCTGGATTACGAAAGAACAATGGAAACGATCAAAGTGGCCGATTATCCGTAACGGTCCGGTTGGTTTCTTAATCGGTGTACTTCCAGGAGCAGGTGGCGCAATTGCGTCTATGCTAAGTTATTCAATGGAAAAACAAATCTCTAAACATCCTGAAGAGTTTGGCGAAGGAGCAATTGAAGGATTGGCTGCACCTGAATCATCTAATAACGCAGCGGCTGTTGGAGCATTTATTCCAATGCTTGCAATGGGAATCCCAGGCTCAGGGACGACTGCTGTTATCCTCGGTGCAATTGTTATGCTAGGTTTAAAGCCGGGACCGTTATTGTTTGAAAACAATCCAGATATGGTCTGGACGTTTATCAACAGTATGTTCATTGGAAACCTATTCCTAGTCATCTTGAACATTGCGCTTGTTGGGATTTTGGTGAAGATCTTGGATACACCGCCACGTGTCCTATATCCTGTCATTATGATGCTGGCATTTATCGGTACCTATACACTAGGTTACAGCACAGTGGATTTCCTCATTCTAATCATCTTTGGTTTTGTTGGTTTGTTCATGAAGTTGCTGAAATTCCCTGTGGCTCCATTGATCTTGGCAGTAATTGTCGGATCCGATATGGAACAAAACTTTAGAATGAGTTTAATTTCTTATCCGAATGTGGTGGGCATTTTCACAGCATCACCTATTACAATTGCGCTTGTCATCATGACGATCGTATCGCTAGGCTTCCCGTTCTTGTCTTCATGGATGAAGAATCGTAAAGCTGAAAAAAACAGTAGCGAAATGATGTAAGAGAGTATATGACAACGATGACTAATAAAAAACGACTGTTATTTGGCTTTAGTGTCTTACTTTATATCGTGACGTTTCTTCCTGTCACGGGAACATCGGAAATAATACGTGCTATTGCGTGCCTCATCATTATCCAAGTTCTTTGGATTGGTGGGGTCTTTCCATTAGCATTCAGTTCTTTGTTATTGATGTTATTGCTTTCTGTCCATTTCTTTACCTATGAAGAAACGCTGAGTTACTTTGCATCTGAGATTGTATGGTTGTTATTTTCAACATTTATTTTAGCAGGTGCATTTATTGAATCTGGACTAGCTAGTAGGCTCTCGCTCAAACTGCTTTCTTTATCTAAAGGTTCGAGTCGCTTGCTAGTATTCTTTTCATTTGTACTGATGTTCATTTTGTCTTTATTCATTCCATCCAATGTCGGGAAGGCAAGTTTAGTGTCTTCAGTGCTAGATAGTATTATCAAGCATTTGCAGAAGATGGGATCCGTGGAGCGACTAGCGAAGTCTTTATTTATTGGCTTGACGCTAATTGTTCCGATATCAGGTGCTGTCGTTGCGACTGGGGCGAGTTCAACATTATACGCATACGGTTTACTCGGCGATGTAACGGTAGGACTTGATTATGTACAGTGGCTCTTATACATGGGGCCCCCCATAGTGATTTTTATGTTCTTTTTGTTCTTACTCTTTCTTATAGTCTTCCCTCCAGAACGAATCGATGGTCCGGAATTAGAAGGGTTGATTGAAGAGAAACTACTTGGACTTGGAAAAATGTCTGTGAATGAATGGAAAGTGTTAGCGATAATTGGCACTACGGTCGTGCTTTGGATGACCGGCAGCTTACATGGGTTTTCTGTTTCACTTGTGGCATTATTCGGGGCGATTTTGACAGTGCTTCCGGTAACGGGAATTTGGCAATGGGAACAGGCGAAGAAGCGCATTGGCTGGGATCTATTGCTATTCTTCGCTGCAACTTTGATGTTATCCAATCTGCTCATCAAGACAGGAGCTGTCAAATGGTTTGCTGAACAATTAATCGAGCTATTATCCATGGACTCTTATTTTACGGTGACGCTGTTACTATTGCTAATGACTGCATTATTACGTTTGTTTTTCGTTAACGTACTGGGGTTTTTAACAATCATGTTACCTGTAACTCTTGCAATCGGCGAAGCATTCCCTACCCATGATCCATTGTTTTTAACAATGGGCGTATTTTTAATTGGAATACCAGGATTTACTTTGATTACGCAATCACCGATTCATTTAATCAGTTATGAGTACGGGTATTTCAATAAGCGAGATTTATTGCGTCTTGGGTCAGGGGCTTTTATTATTTGGTTCCTCGTTGTACTTGCTTCGATTTATGGATATTGGATGATGTTTTATTCATGAACTAGAAATATAAGAAACCATGTCTAGGAGGAAATCATAATGGAACAAAAAAATAGTGGGTATCGTGAATCAGCTCGAGATGAAATGACAATCAATGGAAAACGATATCAGTATATATCATTGAAAAAGCTAGAAGAACAAGGGTTTTCCACTATCAAGCAACTCCCATTCACTATTCGCTTACTGCTTGAATCAGCAGTACGTCATGAAGATGGCCAGTACATAAACGATGAACATATAGTTGCCTTGGCCAATTGGCGTGGAGGTAGTGTAGGACAAGAAGTGCCCTTCAAACCAGCCCGTATTGTATTTCAAGACTTCACAGGAATTCCCGCTATTGTTGACTTGGCTTCAATGCGTGATGCGGTAGCTTCAAAAGGCGGTGATCCTAGCCTTGTCAATCCACAGATTCCAGTTGACTTGGTAATTGATCATTCCGTTATCATCGAACATTCTGGTGATGAATTGGCATATGAGAAAAACTTGTCCATAGAATATGAGCGCAATCAAGAGCGTTATGAATTTGTACGATGGGCGCAGAAAAGCTTTGAAAATTTTCATGTCGTACCACCTGCTAATGGCATCGTTCATCAAGTGAACCTTGAATATTTAGCGACAGGTATCCGAACCGAATTAGTAAATGAAGTGGAATGGATTTATCCGGATTCATTAGTTGGAACAGACTCGCACACTCCGATGATTAATGGAATTGGAACGGTTGGATGGGGTGTTGGGGGAATTGAAGCAGAGTCTGCTATGTTAGGGCAACCTCTTTATTTCACGATACCTGATGTAGTTGGCGTGAAGTTAATGGGTTCATTGACTGACGGGGTAACGGCCACAGACCTTGCGCTCACGATGACGAACAGATTACGTGCGCACGGTGTTGTTGGAAAGTTCGTGGAGTTTTACGGAGAAGGATTGCGTCATATCCCTGTAACCGATCGAGCAACAATATCCAATATGGCACCGGAATATGGTGCGACTATGAGCTTTTTCCCGACAGATGAACAAACTATGGATTACTTCCGTCAAACGGGTCGTGAGGATAAGGTGCCATTGATTGAAAGTTATTTACGAGCCCAAGGTCTATTCATGGAGGAAACAACCACACCGCCAACTTTTTCAGAAGTTATCGAGATAGATTTAGGTACGATTATTCCAACTGTCAGTGGACCGAAAAGACCGCAAGATACAGTAGCTCTTGCTGATATGAAGCATTCATTTGAAGATGTTTTAAAGAGACCAGTAAATGAAGGTGGCTATGGTAAACAACGTATTGAAACAAGGGCTATACAAGATGGTTCCATTGTTTTGGCTTCCATTACGAGTTGTACGAACACATCGAATCCATCTGTTATGGTGGCAGCAGGTTTACTAGCAAAGGCGGCTACAGATTTGGGGTTGCGTGTTCCGTCTTACGTTAAAACCACGCTAACTCCAGGTTCGCGTGTGGTCACACGTTACTTGGAAAAAGCAGATTTACTATCTTCTTTTGAAAAGCTCGGATTTTTTGTTGATGGATATGGCTGCGCCACGTGTTGTGGGAATAGTGGTTCGTTACTGGAGGAAGCTGAAAAAGCCATTACTGAAGATGATCTCGTAGTAGCATCCATTTTAAGTGGCAATCGCAACTTTGAAGGTAGGGTCCATCCACAGATCCGTGCAAATTATTTAGCTTCACCGCCTCTTGTAGTAGCTTTTGCATTGGCAGGCCGTATTGATATTGATTTCAATCGGGAGCCAATTGGTGTTGGGAAGAATGATCAACTTATCTACTTAGCAGATCTATGGCCTAAAGCAGAATCTATAGAAAATATAATATCAGAAACTGTGACGGCTTCTCTGTTCCGTGAAGAGTATGCTAGTATTTATTCGAATAAAACATGGGAATCAATTTCTGCTGCAGAAGGTTTATTGTATGATTGGGATGCATCGTCAACCTATATTCAACGCGCGCCGTATTTTGATCAAGCTGATGAATTGTCTATTGAAAAAAACACAAAAGAGATGCTTCCGCTTCTGATGTTAGGAGACTCTATTACGACAGACCATATCTCACCGGCTGGTCACATATCATTGAATAGTGAAGCAGGTAAGTATTTATCTGAACATGGGGTTAGCCCGCGTAATTATAATAATTACGGTGCACGTCGGGGGAATCATCATGTTATGATGCGTGGTACGTTTGCGAATATCCGTCTTCGCAATCAACTTGTTCCTGGCGTGGAAGGCGGTTTTACTATTCATAAAGCGACGAATGAACAAGTGAGTATATTTGAAGCGGCACGACGTTATAAAGCAGAGAATAGAAACCTGATTGTGCTGGCAGGAAAAGAATATGGAACAGGAAGCTCAAGAGATTGGGCTGCGAAAGGTACGTCATTACTCGGAGTGAAAGTCGTTCTTGCTGAAAGTTTTGAAAGAATCCATCGCAGTAATCTTGTTGGTATGGGCGTATTGCCAATTCAGTTTGCAGAAGGCTTCACTGCATCTAGTCTTAGTTTAGAAGGAACGGAAATCTACACGCTTAAAATAGATGATCATGCATTCATACCGGGACAACGTTGTGATATGTACGCTGTTAGGACAAACGGAGAAATAGTTTGTTTTCCTGTTACAGTAAGAATCGATAATGTTATGGAAAAAGATGCTTACTTGCAGGGCGGTCTATTACCGTCTGTGGCAAAAAATATGTTGCAGAATAAACGATAGATGTAAAGATAGACTCTTTGAGTAAACACCTTTTAGAAATGTGTTGACGTAGAGAATGACGTACGATAAAATTAGAGTCAACATAATAAAAAATAGTGTTTACATAAAGGGGAATTCAGACATGTTAGATACGAGAAACAGATTGAAGATGATGATTGTAACAGCATTATTCGCAGCCATTATCGGGATCATGGCGCAGTTAACTATTCCGTTACCATTAGTTCCGATTACAGGACAAACACTAGCAGTTGGTTTAGCGGCAACGATTTTAGGTTCACGTTATGGAACGATTTCTGTATTAGTATATTTAGCAATGGGAGCAGTAGGGATGCCGGTATTCTCAGGCATGTCTTCAGGATTAGGTGTGATTTTTGGACCGACTGGCGGATTCCTCATTGGCTTTATTCCAACAGCTTTCATTACGGGGTATTATATGGAACGTACAAGTTTTAAGCTGCCTAACGCAGTCATCGCCAATATTATTGGGATGTTCGTTGCATTGGCATTTGGTACAGTGTGGTTGAAGTTTATAGCTGAGCTATCATGGACTGCTGCTGTTATGGCCGGTTTTGTTCCATTTTTAATTGGTGGCTTTATCAAAGCATTTCTTGCAGCTTGGGCTGGAATTACAGTACGGGGTCGATTGTTGGCCAATCGTTTGTTGCTCGCGTAATGTAATCTAAGATACTAAACGTTAACTCTTATAATGAGAGTTAACGTTTTTGGCGTTTTATAAATTTATTATCGTATAGGGAAATTCGATAGTGGTAAGCATATCCTTCTAGTGTAGTTAAATAAGATGAACGACATGAACACTGAATAATTGGAACTTTTGATATATACTAATAGTAGAAAGTATACGAAATAGTAGGGAGTGGGTTAAATGAAAATTACTGTAGCTATAGATGGTTCTGATCATTCGATTCGTGCAGCTGAGTATGCGCTAACACTATTAGAAAATACGCCTGATGGAGAACTGGAAGTGATCTCCGTAACAGATTATAACAAAGTAGAAGAAGAACAACTTCTACTACAAAATCTTAAAAGTTTATCCCTATACCAAGATCGACTAGTTAGACCTGTAGTGGAAATGGCAGAAGAGGCCGGAGTAAAAACGACTGTCAAGCTTTTACGGGGAAAGCCAGATGTGGAAATCATTAAACATTTACAAACAGAAGAAGTTGAACAATTAGTGCTTGGTAGCCGTGGAATGAATTTAATGCAGGAAATGGCATTAGGCAGTGTGAGCCGCAGTGTAATGGAACAGGCGAATTGTCCAGTGACGATCGTAAAATAAATGGAGTCGCCATAAAGGTCTGGATTACTGGATTCATATGGCTTTTTTCACTTCATTTACAATTTTGTATTGTATTAGTAGCAGATAGTTGGCTTTTTATTATGCAATTGGTAGAATGGGTTTTGAATTGTTGAGTATAGATACTTCTTATTTACTGGACTACATCGTCAGTAAAATGGGTATATAACATGGCAATGGAGTCTTATGCTGGTGAAAGAAGTCAAAAGAAAATCTCAATTGAAGAATTTAGAAAAGTAGTTTTGGGAGGTTTTATCATGAAGATTGCTGTGGCGGTAGACGGCTCAGAAAATGCATTGCGTGCAACGGATTATGCGTTGATGTTAATGCAACAATTTTCTGAAGCGAAACTTGAGTTGATCCATGTTATTGATTATAACAAAGAAGATGAACGGTTATTAAAACAGAGTCCTAACAGTCTTGCTATGTATCAAAAGAAGAAGATACAATCTGCATTGAAGTTAGTAAAGGATAAAGGAATAGATGCCGAAGTTACGATGTTAAAAGGAAATCCGCAACAGCAAATCATTAAATATGTAAATACAAATGAAATTGATCATCTCATACTCAGTAGTCGTGGTTTGAATACACTGCAGAAATTAGTTATGGGCAGTACTAGTCAAAAGGTAATTAAGCATGTGAATAGCTCAGTCACGATAATTAAATAAATTATATAAAAAACTGCTACAGCAAATCTTTACGCTGTAGCAGTTTTTTAGTACTCTTCGCGTTCTCAGATCTGCGCTTTTCTGTAGGAAGGTGATGATTTTTCTTACCATTGATCGAGTAATCATGTTCCTTTTACTATAATAACTCATCATCAATAGATGTCATCTAGGCGTTAACAACCCACTGCTCGATAAAAATAGAGTGACAGCAAAGCCAAGAATCATTACAGCTACAAACACCACATCCATATGCGTATACCGAGTAGGATAAAAATATGTCCTGGCGGCTCCCATTTGATACTGCTTTGCTTCCATTGCCACAGCAATCCGTTGTGCACGGCGAATGCTTTGTGCAAATAAGGGGACTGTGTAACTTTGCAATCGCTCATATAGCCCTTTACTTCCCCTTGAAAATTGGACGTTGCGCACCTTTAACGCGTTTCGGCGTATTTGAAGTTCTTCAGTAACAGCCGGTATTAAACGAAATGCCGCAATAAAACTGTACGCGTATTTGGATGGCATGCGAAACTGTTGCATCATTGCATAGAAGAATAATATAGGTTGGATCGTCAAGATAAACGTAAAGCCGACGAGACCGAATGATAGGGATTTACTTCCGAGCAAAAGCGCATGTTGGATACTCTCCTCAGATATCTTGAAAATCCCAAACTGCCAAAGAACGGACTCCCCCTTGCCGAACAGCAACATCGTCAATCCAGTAGATAGAAATGATATGACTAAAGGAATTGACAGCACTGCTAATTTCTTTAGTGAATAGCCACTGAATACATAAAACAACAGCCCGTACAATATTGTTTGCCAAAGGGCGAACTGTAAGTTTTGATTTATAAGTGTGATGATCATGAATGTGAAAAACACTACGAATTTTAGCGCAGGGTTAACGCGAAACAACCAAGTTTGCCGTTCAGGTGTGAACCAATTCAGCATGTGGCGCACCTCCAGAAAACGTAGTTGTTTGTAATACGCCATCAACTACTGTCCAGACTGCAGTAGAGAAATTTTCTACGATTTCCTCATCATGCGTCACCATTAGAATCGTCATTCCTTCGGTGCGCAATTGCTCTATTTTCTCAAGAATGGCAAAAGTATTTCGCGCATCTTGCCCGAAAGTAGGTTCATCAAGTAGCAATATATTTGTATCTGGAGTAAGAGCAGTCGCTACACTTAAACGCCGCTTTTGACCCGTAGATAGTTGATAGGGATGGCGTGAAACAGAATCAGGCAAGTTGAATAATTGTATCATTTCTTTAGCATAACGATCTGCCTCTGTTTTTGGCATACTGTGCAACGAAACGGTCAACTCTTCCATAATAGAATTGGTCACGAATTGCAGTTCGGGATTTTGGAAAACGAGCGACAGACCTTTAGGAAGTTGTCGCTTCTTCTTTTTCCACACAATCGGTACACCGTTAACTTCATAGACACCGTCAGTGCGAAGTAGTTGCATGAGAGATAGAAGCAATGTGCTTTTACCAGAGCCATTTTCTCCAACAATCGAAATCCAGTCACCAGCCTGTACGGTCGCTTGTTTGACAGAAATCTTCTCCGCTTGACCGCGATAGCCGTGAAAGTCTCGAATCTTAATTTTCTCTTGAGATGCAACTGCTTGACGGTTTTTCATCATCGATTGAAATGCTTCGGACGTTTTATATTCTTCCCAAACCCCCGGATACCAAATGCCATAGCGCTTCAGTTCTTCTTGGTTGTTTGTAAAGATAGTGTCTGGAGGTCCATCCGCTATAATGACTCCTTGATCATTAAATAGCACCACGCGATCGACCCAATCGGCAATCAAATCAATTTTATGCTCGACAATGAGTACGGTTTTATTTGTAGCTGCTGCTTTGATAGCAGACCAAATTTGCTGCGTGCCTTCTGGATCAAGTAAAGCAGAAGGTTCGTCCAGAAATAATACGTCGGGTTCAAGTAATAACACTGTAGCCAAAGCTAGTCGTTGTTTCATGCCTTGAGACATTTCATTGATGGGTGTATGAACGTTTTCTAAATTCAAGTCCACGCGTTTCAACACTTCCTCTATAAGAGGGGCCATCTCTTCACGCGGTACTTGAAGGTTTTCCAAAACAAATGCAAGTTCTTCATCGACATAGGTCATGCAAAACTGCGTTTCGGGATCTTGAAAAACGAATCCCCATGAGTCAGGCAGTTGGACGTCTTTTGTTTTCATTGGCAATTCGATGGAATGCGGGATAATTCCACTCAGCACTTGCAGTAAAGTAGATTTACCACAGCCGCTTGGTCCAAGCATGAGCACTTTTTCACCAGGCTGAACGGAAAAAGAAAGATCTTTAAAAACCAGTGAATTCTCTCCGGGAAACTTCAGTCGTAAATCGGTAACACTGATGTTAGGCATAGTTGAATCATTCCTCCGCGTTTACTGATCGAGCAAAGTATATTCTTTCTTATCAACAGGGCGGATTAAAGATGTCACGCCGGTTGCTTCAATCGCTTTAACAATTAGTACAGCAAAAATACCTGTGAAGATGAATGCACTAATTGCACGTAACCCGTATTTCACTATAAGTGCCCAAGTTTCAAGTGCTGCATATCCATAAACCAAATCGAGTCCGAAACTCGCGAGGCAAGAAGCAATACCAGCCATTCCGGCGACTACTATCGTGTAGCGCTTATATCGGAATGCGGCGAATAGTAATTCTGCAGCAAGACCTTGCATGAACCCGTACATCAATACTTCAATCCCATGTCCTGCGAATGCAGACAAGGAAGCGCCTGCAATGCTTGCGATCAATGCGGTACCGGGCTTACGTAATAGTAAAAAGGCGAACGGTCCCACCATGAACCACATGCCGTAAATCAATTGACGTGCAACGGGGAGAATCGGTTTGACGACGGTATATAAATCGTCCCAAAACTTCATCAATACCCCAAATACTACCCCGATCATGATCGTGATCAAAATATCGGTAAACTTTAATTTCTTCAAACTTTTCCACTCCTTCTTATTTGTCTATACAAAAAAGCCGTCTGAAGAGCAGACGGCCGAGGAAGGAAAGAGATTCCTGTAAATTTCCATCGATTACGCTCTCTACGCTGGCATTACCCAGATCAGATTAACGGTCAGCAGTGGATTCCTCTGCTATCTCAGCCTGATTCACTCAAGCACCCGTACGGACATTTATGTAAGCAATCCTAGTATACAGCACATCAATTTGTCTGGCAACCACTTCAAAAGTTGGATGAAGTGCGAATCCCGAAGTAGGTTAATTTCGTTACAGTGTGTTGAAATCCTGTTATACTAATAGGATACAAATTGATCCTAATTGCATGCCATATACGAATTTAAATAGATTTAAAGGAGTTTTTACATGACGAAACATATAGCGTTCATTGACGTAGAAACTACAGGTATGAGAGCAGAGGCAAGCGATGTAATTGAACTGGGTGTTATGCTTGGCGAATACGATAATAACCGGATTGTTCGGGTAGCAGATGAATATTGTGAGTTTCAAGAGCCGTTCTACTCTATAACGCCAATGATTACAAACCTAACGGGCATCACTGATCAGATGGTAAGAGGGAAGTCACTCGACATGGACAGAATTCTATCGATACTCGATCGAGCAGACGGCATTGTGGCGCATAATGCTTCATTTGACAGGGGCTTTGTCAGTAGACTATTACCGGAAACTCTCGACATGGACTGGTATTGTTCTGTTAGACAAATTAAATGGAAAAACTATGGCTTTGAGAATGGTAAGCTTCAACAATTACTGAGAGCACATCGGATTCAAGTACAGAACGCACACAGGGCACTAGATGATGCGAAAAACTTAGCATTGCTACTGAACTCGTCGAATCCGAGCCTTGAGGATGATACCTTTATATCCTACCTAATGAATAAAGCACCGATGAAAAAACCATCTAGATCTAGATTTTAATTACAAAGTGAGGGATACCAGGATAGTAATATACCCGGGTATCCTTTTTGTATGGAGAAAGTTTCATTTTCACGACCATATGTATGAAATGTGCATAGTTTTTCCACATGTATCAGCTATACTACCCTTGATGACAATAGATAAAGGAGATATTTAAATGAGTAGAAAAACGCAAGTTGTTATATTCTCATTGTGTGCATTATTGATCAGTGGATGCAGTAGTGATGCGCAATCGAATGAACAGAGTAATGAACATATGATGAACCAGACGAGCAATGAACAGCATTCTATGATGGATGGTTCGACAATGGGTAACGGACATATGAGCCATAATAATGTAGTGAGATTAAAAGATTCGACTGGTGAGAATGAAATAAACATCCCACCCTTATTAACTAGTGAAACGACAGTAGGCACCGAATATACTGTTAAGGCGCAAAAGGGAAGCGTGAACATATTTGATAATGTGACTACAGAAACTTTTGGATATAACGGAGATTTAGTAGGACCCGTTCTACAATTTAGAAAGGGTGAAACTGTAAAAATAAATACGATAAATGAATTAGATGAAGAAACAACATTTCATTGGCATGGTTTAGAAGTGTCTGGCGAAGCAGATGGCGGACCACATAAAACACTCAGTCCAGGTGAAGAAGAGACAATAGAATTTGAAGTCACACAAGAGGCGGCTACTTTATGGTTTCATCCCCACCCAGAGGGCAAGACATCTGAACAAGTATATAAAGGCTTAGCAGGACTGATTTATATTGAAGATCCTAATTCGGCCAAATTAGAAATTCCGAAAAAATATGGAGAGAATGACATACCTTTAGTTTTCCAAGACCGGATTTTCGATGATCAGCATCAATTAAATTATAAAGCAGTGATGAATGAAGATGGGACGATAGGTGATACATTATTAGTTAACGGCACAGTAAATCCCGTATTAAAAGTAGGGAAAGAACAAGTGCGTCTTCGCTTGCTGAACGGATCGAATGCGAGGAACTTCACATTCAAGCTAAATACGGGTGAATCGTTTGTTCAAATCGCGACAGATGGCGGCTTTTTGAATGAACCCGTCACATTGAACGAAGTTACCTTGACACCATCAGAACGGGCAGAAATTATTATTGACTTTTCACAGCTGAATTCGCTAAAGGATTTATCATTAATGAATGAAGATGGATCTATCCTTCTACCGTTTGAAGTATCAGATCAAGAAGTAGCAAGTACACAAGCAGTGAAACAGTTGAATGAGTTTTCTGTGACAGATGAAGAAAAAGCTATGCCGGTCACAAAAAATATTGAATTGTTTGGCATGATGGATCATGTAACAATCAACGGAAAGAAGTTCGATCCCCAAAGAATTGATTTCACACAAGAGCAAGGTGTCACTGAGGTGTGGGAAATCTACAATAAGAAAGATATGATGGGTGGAATGATTCATCCATTCCATATTCACGGTACACAATTTAAAATACTCTCAAGAGATGGTGTGGAACCTAACGAAAACGAAAGAGGTTGGAAAGACACTATTTCGGTTCATCCGGGAGAAAAAGTGAAAATCGCTATACAATTCAAACATAAAGGTGTCTATATGTTCCATTGTCATATTTTAGAACATGAAGACAATGGAATGATGGGAC
Organism: Sporosarcina sp. P26b; assembly: GCF_002743245.1. Classification (NCBI taxonomy): domain Bacteria; kingdom Bacillati; phylum Bacillota; class Bacilli; order Caryophanales; family Caryophanaceae; genus Sporosarcina; species Sporosarcina sp. P26b. The sequence continues at coordinate 18,776 of NZ_PDYW01000013.1, read as the reverse complement.
AAATAGAAGTAAAGTAAAAGTAAAAGTAATAGACAGACTTTTCGTGGTTTAATTGATTAATATGCATCTCATGGAAAGCAAACTATCTGAAATAAAATACATGAAGAAAAAGCGTCTGCACAATAGCAGACGCTTTTTCTTGTTATAAGGTAAACTTGCGGACAAGATTATTAAGTTCTTCAGCCAATTGAGCCAATTCATTAGAATTACTTGCTATTTCCTCCATAGCGCTGCTTGCTTGTTGGGAAGACGCTGATGTTTGTTCAACTCCCGCAGCAGATTCCTCAGTAATGGCAGCAATCTCTTCGATCGAACCGCTCATTTCCTGACTTGTTTCAGAAATATTTTGCAAGTCATTAGAAATAGTCTGGATACGTGTGACCATTTCAGTTACAGAAGCACTAATCTTGTGGAATGTTTCGCCCGTACGTTCAATTTGATTTGTGCCTTCTTCTACTTCTTTATAACCTTCACGCAAAGAATTTGTTACTGAACTGGATTCGCTTTGAATTTTATTGACGATTTCAGTGATGTTCGTAACAGATTCAGAGGACTGTTCTGCAAGAGTTCGTACTTCATCCGCTACGACTGCAAACCCTTTACCATGTTCACCAGCACGTGCAGCTTCGATTGCTGCATTCAATGCTAATAAGTTAGTTTGCGCTGCAATACTTTGGATCACAGCTACGAGTTGGGAAATATTCTGAGTATGCTTGTCCAATCCTTCTACGTTTACAACTGCATCATGAACAATCTGATCGATAACTTTCATCTGCTTAGAAGATGTATTCATCGCTTCGCTTCCCGTATTTGTCATCGAAAGTACTTCATTTGATGACTGGTGAATGTACGTGCCGTTTTCATTGGCATCCATTATTCTTGCAACAAAGTTTTCCATTGAGGTTGATAAGCTACTTGCATTGGTAGCTTGCGATTCTGTGCCGTATGCCAGATCTTCCATAGTTGTAGCGATTTGTGCCGTACCTGCTTTAATTTCACCCGCAGACTGTGTCAATTCTTCACTTTGAGAAGAAACTGTTTGAGCCACGATGTGAATTTCGTCCAACAGATTATGTGTGTTGCTACTCATTTCATTTGTAGATTTGATTAGTTGTCCAATTTCATCCTGTAACTTCGTCTCTAAAGGAGGACTACTTAAATCTCCCATTGCAATTAATCTCATGCGCTCCATTACCGTGTGTATCGGTTTAGATATTGAGTTTGCGGTGAATAAAGCAACCGCCATGCTTAAAAGAATGACTAGTAAAACGATAGTAGTAACTAAAACCAATGTGTTGTTTCCACTAGAAAGTAAATTCTTTTCAATATCAATAATAATCATTTCTCGATTTTGTGCAGCTTCTTCATACGAAGTCATTAATTCGCGTGCGTCATCATTGACTGCTAATAGATTACGTTCTGCTAGCTCTTTGTTACCGCGTGCATGTTCAGCGAATACATTCTCTAAGACGTACTCACGCCATTCAACAGTTCTTCGCATTAAATCCATTGTTTCATCGGAAGTTCCTATTTTTTTAATAGTGGCTTGATGCTTTTCACTATCTTCTGTGTATGTATCAAATAAATCTTTATAACTTGCTTCCCCTGTCAGAATAAATCCTCTCGAACTAGAAATCCGATTTGCCATATCAAGCGATAGCTGCTCATCTGCAATCAATAATGGCAATTCTTTCTCCAGAATATTTCTCGTTGCTTCGTTATTCGCACGAAGTGTAGAGAAAATAAATAAGCCGAGTAAGATAATTAGCACTACTACTATGGAAAAACCGGTCAATAGTTTTCCACGAATGCTTTTAAACGTAAACATAATCTATCACGCCTCCTAATAATTTAATTGAGTGTAGATACTTTTAACTATAACCGCTATTGTGCTTGTAGTCTACTAATAGTTATTTAGACTATTATTTATATAAATGTTATCGTAGGAAAGTTTTAGAAAGGAGAGTAGGTGCAGAAAAATTATAATTAGCGGAATAGATTAGGTGGAGAAAAGGGTATAGTAAACATGGATAATGGTGGGAGCCAGTCATGATAACAAAAGTGGTCGGATGTAAATGTTATTTATCATCCGACGTTGTTGCGGTGCGATCATCCAAGTAACGATAAAGCGTTGATTTACTGATCCCAGTCGCTTCTTTGATCTCGTACAACGAAAAATCTTTACTATCATACATCTCAAAAGCGAGTTGTAAATTCACATCAGATTTTCGTGGGCGACCGATCGATTTACCTTCCTGCTTGGCAGCTTGCAAGGTGAAAGTGGAAGAATGACTTAAGAATATAGATTGTAAACTAGTGAAAAACTCAATATTTTGAAGTAGTGTAGCATTCATCATCGATTGATTAGTTAATTCATCTTCGACAAAATAAATCATCAGCTGATCTCGTTCTGCTAATCGTAAAATATCAAGAAACTGTTGAAGCGAGTCGGCTAATACTTCAATGTTTTGAACGTACAATTCATCCCCATTTTGTATTTGCATAAATAAGCGTTCAAGTTCTGTTCTTTTTTTGGCCAAGCCATGTGCCTCTATATAAACTTCATCTGTTATTAGACTGGTTAACTGACTAGTTGCTTGTTGATCAGATACGGTCGGCCGAATATATCCATACTTCATCTTTTCATTCCTTTCCTCCCAAAACCATTCACTTATGGGACTGCAAATGTTATGCTGTTTACATTCTAACATGGGAAATGGCTGACATCATGAGAGGGGAACAATATGCAAACTTTACAACAACAATGGTTCGGGAATGTGCGAGCGGATATATTGGCAGGGATTGTCGTAGGATTAGCGCTCATTCCGGAAGCATTGGCTTTTGCTTTTATCGTGGGCGTCGATCCGCGTGTAGCGTTATATGCATCATTTACTATTGCAGTTATAACTGCGTTTGTGGGCGGTCGTCCAGGTCTGATATCTGCCGCAACAGGTGCAATGGCTCTAGTACTCGTCAGTTTAATGGCCAATCATGGTCTTGAATACGTACTGGCAGCAACGATTTTAACAGGTATAATACAATTAATTCTAGGCTCATTAGGAGTCGCGAATCTAATGCGCTTCATTCCGAATTCTGTCATGCTTGGATTCGTCAATGCGCTTGGAATAATGATCTTCATTACGCAATTACCGTACTTAGTAGGTGCTGGTACGATGACATATGTATTCGCTATTGCGACACTAATATTGGTATATGCGGTACCACGTTTTTTCACAGCTATACCCGCTCCACTGATCGCCATTGTCGTCATGACCGCAATTGCATTACTTAGTGGTGTGAAGTTGCAGTCAATCGGTGATTTAGGGACGATGCCGAGCTCATTGCCGACATTCTTTTTCCCTGACATTCCATTAAACTTTGAAACATTGAAGATTATTTTACCGTATTCAGTAGCATTATCTATTGTAGGATTGCTTGAGTCCTTACTTACATCTCAAGTTCTTGATGATATAACGGATACTCCAAGTAATAAAAACCGTGAAGCACGCGGACAGGGTATTGCCAACTTCATCACTGGGTTCTTCGGGGGTATGGCAGGTTGTGCATTGATTGGCCAATCGGTGATCAATATGAAGTCGGGAGGCAGAGGGCGTTTGTCCACGCTGACCGCAGGAGTATTCTTGATGTTCTTGATTATTGTACTGGGAGATGTAGTCGTTAAAATTCCGATGCCAGTTCTCGCTGGGGTCATGGTTATGGTAGCTGCGACAACATTTAATTGGGGCTCATTTAAGTTCTTGCGGTCTGCACCACGTTCAGAGTCTGTAGTGATGCTTGTTACAGTGGCGATTATTTTATATACGCATAACTTGGCAATCGGCGTGGTTATTGGAGTTATTCTAAGTGCATTATTCTTTGTAGCGAAAATTTCTCGTGTAACTGTAACTACTCACGATGGAGTCTATAAAATCCAAGGACCGCTGTTCTTTGCTTCCACAACGAAATTTATTCAAGCTTTTGATCATGTAAATGAAAAGAGGATCACGATCGATTTTGAAAATAGTCAGCTATGGGATGAATCTGCAGTAGGTGCGATTTTTAAAGTTGTGAGCAAATTAGAGAGCAGGGGGATCAACGTCACGATGCGAGGGTTAAATTCCTCGAGCCAACAACTGTATGAAAAATTATTGTGAAGGAGTGAATAGTATGAAGATAGCTGTAGCAATTGATGGATCAGAAAATGCAATGCGTGCTGCAAAACACGCAATAATGTTGGCGGAGTATTTACCTAAAGTCACGTTAGAAATTATTTATGTACAAGATTACAGTAAAGCGAAGGATGAGAGATTATTATCGCAAAGCCCTGAAAGCTTGTCTTTAAAACGTGAGCAAAAATTGCATCCGATTTTAGCGATGGCTAAGGAAGCCGCGGTCGATGCTAAAGTGATCATACTAAAAGGCAATCCGAGTCAAGAAATCATTCAGTATGTCAATGAAAAGAAAATTGATAAACTAGTGATCGGCAGTCGTGGATTGAATACTATTCAGGAAATGGTACTTGGTAGTGTCAGTCATAAAGTAATGAAACATGTTGAATGTCCTGTGACGGTGGTGAAATAAAAATCAATTACTTTACTCAGATAAATATAGATTGTTTTTAAGCATACTGACTTCATGTATATATCTAGTGAAGTAATGCGTTACGTGAAGAAGCGGTAGCCCTTTAAAATGGGTCTACCGTTTCTTTTACTTTTTATATTCATTCCATTTGATTATGTCATAGAATCTTGTCGGACGCTCTTGCTTAGTGATTGCGTATGAAAGTGGATCAAAAGTAATTTCAATATGCATATCAGGTTGAATGTCATCAAAGGATTCGCTGGAGTCGAACCAGGCCGATTCATAAGCTGCCTCTATTATTTCATCCGTAGAAAGACCCTCATAATCTTTTGGTTCAAGCCCTGACACAAGCAATACTTGTCCTTGATCTGCAGATGCTACCACGCCATCTAACTTCTGAGTTCGAAACTTTTCCGTTAAATCTGGAATAGATTTCTTCTCCATGAACGCTGTGATGACTTGTTGATGCTCTTTTTGGAAAGCGTCTAGTATTTGTCGTTGGGTTGTTTTGTCTTCTGCTTTATTAAGTTGGAGCCAGTCCATGACGAGTGTATGACGTTGAGTGTATGTCAAAATAACTTTGAAATATTGATCATAGCTATATCCGAATGCGTCTACTTGAGTTTTTTTCATGTTCTTTGCTTGTTCTTCGGTAAAGTCATCAAAAAATGTTTTTTGTTGTTCGGCGATAAGTGTATCAATTTTCTCCATGTCTTCCTTGTAGCCTAAAGAATGGGCATAATCAATAATGGAGTCGATTTCAAGTATGTCCTGGAATATACGATAGCGTAAATCATCTGAATCCCCTTGGTCATTCTTTTCATTCTGTAGCATGAGATCATATAATGTCTCGTCTATTTTATATGTGCTACCATTTGTGCTAATAGAAACGTTTTGTAAGATATTGAACGTGATAAATATTATAGCAGCTAAAACGATAGCAGAGGCAACAACGGGAAATGGATTTCTTCGTTTTGGTTTACTTCCGCCATAAAGGACTCGTTGCTTTAATTCTTCCTTATCATTGAAAACGTCTCCCGCCACAGCATCTAAACTTTTTTTCACCTTATTCAATGGAAAGCACCTCCCAATAATCAGCTGACAGTTTATCTTTTAACAGAATACGTGCTTTGGTCATTCTCGTTTTTACGGTGTTTTCCGACAGATCAAGAAACGCAGCAATCTCTCGCATAGTTAGTTCTTCGTAATAATAAAAAAGTATAATTTCTCGATACTTTATAGGTAATGTCAATATAGCAGAAGCAATCGCAGACTTTTCTTCCTGCAGAATCAATCGATCATGTTCAGTATGTATAGTTTCTGCCCATTCTTTATTAAATTTCAAATGTCGGAAAGACCAGCTTCGCAAATGATCTTTACAGCGGTTCACTGTTAGTTTCGTTAAATAAGCGCGTAACTTTCCTCGTTCTTGATAGTTCGATTTCTCGTAAAATGAAATGAACACCTCCTGGACGATATCCTTCGCCAGTTCATGATCACGTAAATAGAAGTAGGCCATTTTCAATAAATGTTCCCCGTATTGATCCATGACCTGTTCCAGTTCCACGGAATCCATTCCCACCACCGCCTCTCTATTATTATAACGAAGCTCGGAGAAGAATAGTTTTGCTCTAGTTGATTTTCACGCGATAAACACAAAAAAACATAACAAGGAAATAGATCTTGTCATGTTTTCGTGTAATTTAGTTAACTACTTGATCTTCAAGGTTTTTCCACAGATGATGCGCTTCTCTCGCAATGTGTTCAAGTAAATCAGGTGGAGCAGTCGTAACTGCAGCACAAGCTTTGATCAGTTCGCTTAATTCTAGCTTAAAGGCTTCTAGCGCTTTGGCTTCTTTGATTACCATTTGATTGAACGTATTCAATACAGGTGAAACTTCATTGCGTGGTCTACGAATAATGGTCTTCAGAGCTTGCGCCTGCAACAAAAGATTTTCAAACTTTCTTGTCATGGCACGCACTTGATCATGCAATTCATAGTTAGAGGCATCCACGTAGTGACTAATGAAGATTAAGTGATCGAGCATTTGGCGAAGCCAGAAATTGCTTTCATGCAACGTCGCATCAGCTGGAGTAATGTAGGAATTCGTTTCGATCAATTTGAACACTCGCTCTGCTTCTTCGGCTTCTCGTATCATATGATCAAGAAGGGAAGTCGGGGTAGAAATGATTACATCACAATGAAGTGCACGGTCCATTGTATGAATTAGCAAATCAGAAAACTCTTTCGTCGAACTCTTCGCTTCATCGATGATTAATCCAATATCACCTGTTTTAGATTCAGTTTTCTTGAAAATTTTCCCCATACGATCGACCATTTCCTGATTGGCGCGTGCTAATTCTAGCTCATGATGGCTGATTTCTCGATCGAAAAATTCTCCATGCTCAAAGTTGTTACGCACCCAAAAGTCGATAATACCATACGTATCGCGTTCATAATTGTCCGTATACCCAGCCATATCGTACATTCCCCCTACTATCTATTGTCTGCCATCAACATCATCCTATTCGTCTAGGGTGTTGATTATGTATAGACAGGGTATCTAAATAGAAACTCATCTATTTCTTGTGGAAGTGTATATACTAGAGGAAGAGGTGTTATGAAATGAAAATTGGTGTAATAGGAACTGGAAATATCACGCAGTATTTATTGGAAAGTATAAATGAAAACAAAAAAGTGGATGGGGAGGTCGTCTCCTTATTTGGACGAAACGAGGAAGTGGGGCCAAGGCTAGAGTCACAGTATGGAGCGAAATTCTATACGGATTTCCAACAGTTCATTGAATCTCCGGTCGACGTGATTGTGGAAGCAGCAACGATCGGTGTAGCGATAGAGCACATGGAAGAAGTATTGAAGAACAAGAAAGATTTGATTCTCAGCAGTATTGGCGCGTTTAAAAATATAGATTTTTTAAATGAAATGAAAGAAGTTGCAAAATCATATGAGCAACACATCTATTTGCCTTCAGGTGCGATAGGCGGTCTGGATCTTCTTCAGTCAGCAAATTCAATGGGTGGCTTGAAAGAAGTCCATATTACGACTAGGAAAACCTATGAATCATTGGGGCTTGAAGTTCAATATGTAGAAGAGTGTATTTTTGATGGCGTCGCATTGGATGCCATTGAGAAGTTTCCTAAAAATGTTAATGTGGCGTTATTACTTTCACTTGCCGGACTTGGTGCGCAACATACGACAGTCCGTGTCATTGCGGACCCGAAAATTCGACGTAATACACATAGTATTGAAGCGAAGGGTGATTTCGGCAAAATGAATTTGACGATTGAAAATGAACCAATGCCAAATAATCCCAAAACAAGCTATCTTGCCGCATTAAGTATTTTGTCTACTCTACAAAATAAAGGCAATGCGATTACGATAGGTAGCTGAAATAAAAGTAAATAATCATATGTTAAATACAGATTAAATAGTAAGTAAAATATAAGAGGCTATCCATCGTTTATATGATGGATAGTCTTTTTCCATCTAATCATATTAACTAATGGAAATACCGGAATCCCTACTTTTATTCCCATCACGCCACTCAAGTTCTACTTCGAATGAATACTTATTCTGTTCTTTTTCTAATTTTATTTCGAGCTCTACCTCGGAAGCGGGTGTAACTCCATGATGTACTCCATCGTGAGTCAATGTAAATGTGCCATCTTCTCTCAATTTCTTTGCGAGTGTTTCAAGGAATTCTGCAGCGTGCGTAAGTGACATTTTTTCTTCATAATCCACTAGGACGACCTTTGTATTCTTCTTTTCGATCGACATCTAACACTCACCTCCCTAAATTATACATTCATCATAGCATATCAATTTTCATTAAAAAAATTGCAAAATACATAATTGTATAATCATTGTACAACCTATTAGTGAAAACTTATGACTTACTATCAATAAAGTATTACAAAAATATATAGTATAGAAGAGTTTATATAGCGCAAAGGGGGTAGTAATAGAGTAGAGTGTCTTGGATGAACGTAGTACGTATTGAACTTAAACCTTAAGTCTAAGGTTAGACAAAAGTGTAATCATACTAACTCCGATACAACATGAAAGAATTAATCCTTTAAAGGTTAAAAACATGCTATTTCAGTCACACTGTTCTATAAAGCCAACAGTAGATCATTACTATAAATTGAGGAGTTGCCTATATGGATATTAATTTACAGAAGTTACATGAAATCAAAAGCGCGTTGAATAAAAAGTTTTTCGAAAGAGAAAATGAAGTAGAGGGAATTTTAGTAGCGATTCTGTCTAGACAACATATGTTAATGATTGGACCGGCAGGAACTGCGAAATCTGCACTGGCGGTAGAATTAACAAAAATCGTTGAAGGCACTTTTTACTTTCAATGGCTACTGACAAGATTTAGTACACCGGAAGAAGTGTTTGGTCCTCTTTCATTAAAAGATTTAGAAGAAGGCGTGTACAAGCGAAATACTACTTCTAAAATGCCGGAAGCGCATCTTGTATTTTTGGACGAAATTTTCAAAGCAAACTCTGCAATACTTAACAGTTTATTGACATTAATTAATGAACGATTATTCTATAATGACGGTCATCCCATTGAAGTACCGTTAATATCAGTTATTGGCGCATCCAACGAATATCCCGAAGAGGGGGAAGGACTTGAAGCCTTATTTGACCGATTTTTATTGCGTTTTGAAATAGACTTCATTGCCGACGAATCGAATTTTGTATCGATGATGAAAGACGAGGGAGAAGAAGTTGAAACTCCCAAAATGCATTTGGATGAATTAATACAACTTCAAAACATGGCGGATAAAGTGAAAATTCCTGATGAAGTATATGAAACGTTGTCTACTATTCGTAGAGAACTACAGGATGAAGGAATTCAGCCGTCCGACCGTCGATTCAAACAATCTTTAAGTATCTTGCAAGCTAGGGCGCTAATCAATCAAAGGGAGTCAGTACAAATAGAGGATATTGCCATACTTGAGAATGCATTGTGGGAAACACTTGATCAGAAAGAAGCAGTGTGCACCATCGTTCGCCGACATTCACAAGATGGATTAGCACAAAGACTTTCGGCGATTGAAAATGAAGCGAATGAAATTTATGATTCCGCAGTGCGTGATCAGTCGACGGAAGCAGGTATGGAGGCAGTCCAGAAAATTTCAGCTTTATCAACAGAAGTAAATAAGTTGAAAGAGGAAAATGAAAGCCGAGTGACAGAAATTGATCACTTACAAAATCAGCTCGTTTCATTAAAAAATGAAGTGGAAAGCAGTCGTTTAGATACTGCTTACTATGGAGAAACGAATGAAAAAAAAGATGGAAATGGCGACCAGACTGGAGTCTTTTTTAGAATGTAAAAGGAGTGATTTCTATGAAACGCAGCAAAATAGTTAGAGATCATCGCTCCGTATTGAATACTGATGCATACGATAAGAGGCGCTTTAAAGAGCTGTTCGAGATGTCAGAAGGTTTGCAAAAGGTTAGAGAAGAAGGTCAATTACCCACTACGGAATCATTGCTCGGGGATATTTGGGCGGCGCTATATAAAATGAAACCTAGGATCTTAAAAGAGGGAATAAACCCTGCGCTGAAACCGAATCGGACGATTTTAGAAAAAATAATGAGTGACGAGCATTTTGAAGAATATAGAAGCTTCACAAAACTGGATGATTTGGCAGCCACGGTCTGTACAGTGAAATTCGGTGAGAAGATCAATGTTTGGCTTGCTGAGGCAAAAGCTCTCGATGAAGACTTGCTGAAACAAATGGAAGCCGTAGAATCTCTACAAGATGATGTGCCGTTTGAGCAAGCAGATGAGGAACAGGGTGAAATAGAAGATGGCCCTATCCAAGAACTTGCCGATGCTACGGATAAATTAAATGATAAGCTCGAATTAACACTAGAAACGAATGGCGAGCGGTTTTTACAAGCGATAGACGAAGCGGTTGATGAAACGATCAAAGTAAAGGACAGTTTGATTTCCCTCATGGGTGGCAGCACCGCAGGTAAAGGAGATGCAGAATTAAAGAAAGTGCCGTTGCGTGAACAATTAGCGATAGCTGATCAAGTCGCGATGGATCCCAAGATGCAAGAAATTGCGGAATGGGCAGGGCGTTTTCAAGAAGTAGCGCGAGAGAAACAGAAAACGAATTATATAGAAGCGATGGAAAGACGTGGAGTGACTATGGGAAGTGAACTGGAACGGCTCTTGCCTATGGAGTTAGGACTTTATTCAAATAAAAAAACAAAAAAAGACTTTCTTCGTCGTTTTGCTGAAGGCGAAACTATGCAGTTTGAACAGAAGAAAAGAGAAAACCTTGGAAAGGGACCAATCGTTTTTTGTCTCGATCAGTCGGGAAGTATGAAATTGCTCGATAATCAGTCAAAAGGATTTATTCTGGCACTTCTATCGATAGCCAAAAAACAACGTCGTGACTTATGCGTTTTATTATTTTCCACAGTGATCCAGAAGGATATTTATGTGAAAGGCAAAATCACATCTAATGAACTTGCAAGGTTAGCACGAACTTACTTGGGCGGTGGGACAGACTTTTCGTTATCGCTACAAGGAGCATTAGAAGTAATAGAAGAAAGTACATTCAAAAACGCCGATGTTATTTTTGTCAGTGATGGAGAAGATGAAATTAGTGAATCGTTCCTAAATGAATTTAATGAGAAGAAAAAGCAAAAGGAATTCAATGTACTTACTCTAGTGCTAGGGAAAGATACTACCATTGCAGAATCATTTTCTGATCGTGTAATACATGTAACCGATTTTGACGACGAAGGTAGTTTTGTCGCTTTTGAAATATAATCGAAGAATCATTTAAACCTTCCTGTATGCGGAAGGTTTTTTATGTTTTATCATAATATCTTCTTTTTTGGGTATTCTAATCAAAACATACAAGCTAGTTGAGGTGATTGGAATGCTAATTGAAAGATCGTCTTCTTGGAAAGAAGGATTTATCAAGCGACTTGAAAACCATGAACCGTGGGACAGTTCTGCGCTTTATAACATGAGCTACGCCATCACGAAAAATAACTTAATTACTAATTTTACTGGATTACAATCACTTGCGTATTTACCCAACATCAAACCTTTGCCCCATCAATTACAAGCTGCTGAACGAGTGATTGAACAGATGAATGGTAAAGCAATTTTAGCAGATGAAGTAGGGCTTGGAAAAACAATTGAAGCGGGCCTGATTATTAAGGAATATATGCTGCGAGGACTGGTAAAAAAAGTACTTATTTTAGTTCCTGCTTCTCTCGTAAATCAATGGATAGAGGAACTGTATACAAAGTTTCACATCCCTGCTCTGTTATACAAAAAGAATTACGAGCTTGATTATGTAGACGTAGTAGTGATGAGTATGGATACTGCCAAGCGGAGTCCACATAAGGAAAAGATTTTTGCACAAGACTATGATTTAATTATTGTAGATGAAGCACATAAATTAAAAAATCATAAAACCATTAGTTATGAGTTTGTGAAAAGTTTGAAAAAGAAATTTTGCTTATTATTAACAGCTACACCTATTCAAAATGATATTTTTGAATTGTTTTATTTGGTCACTTTACTTAAACAGGGACATTTAGGAAACTATGATGAGTTTTCTACAGTATTTTCCACTAAAAATCGGGATGAAGAACGGGATGGATATTTAAGAGAACTAGTTAGTCAAGTCATGGTGCGTAACAGACGACAAGATACGGGCGTAGAATGGTCCACTCGGAAGGTGCACGCGATACCTATAACATTTACTGACAAAGAAAAACAAGTCTATGCAGCGGTATCCAATCTCAAAAACATATCGCCAATATTCTCAAACGCATTTTCTACTATGACATTGCAAAGAGAGATGTGTAGCAGTCCAGATGCAACAATGGGTACATTGATGAAATTACGTCAAGAATGTAAGCAGCCAGAGGAAATAACCCACGTGGAAACAATTCTTGGACAATTGGAGAGTTTGCCCCTTCATTCAAAAGCTAAAAAGGCAACCGAACTGATCATACAAGCAAAAGAGAAAGTAATTATTTTCACAGAGTATCGCATGACACAGTTATATTTAAGCGACTATCTATATGCGAATGGAATATCAAATGTCATCTTCAACGGAAAGTTAAGTAAGAGTAGTAGGGAATGGATTAAGCATCTGTTCAAGCAGCAAGCGCAAGTGCTAATTGCGACTGAGTCCGGCGCTGAAGGGATTAACCTACAGTTTTGCCATCACGTCATCAATTATGATCTGCCTTGGAATCCAATGAAGTTGGAGCAACGAATTGGTCGGGTTCACCGATTAGGACAGGAACATGATGTACAGATTTACAATCTCGCTGTAAAAGACACGATAGATGATCACGTGATGAATGTATTGCAAGGTAAGATTGATACATTTGAACAAGTGGTAGGTGAACTAGATGATATATTGGTGATGAAAGAACAGTCTGTGTGAGGGAGGTAGATCCATGCATTCGACAGAAATCCATACGTATCTTCACCGGTTTTTCAAAGAAAATAACTGTGAAGTGCTTCATGGAAACGAGCACTATTTAACTGTACAACTGACAATTGATATGGATAAAAGGATCATGAACCGTCCTTTTTATTGGCGATATATAGAAAGTGTCAATGAAACACCGAATCCCGCACAACTTACGCTAATCACGGACATGGAGCAGGTGCAACATGGAATGAAGGGGGAGGTCATTCATCTTGGTTCTCCTCGCTTGCATCAACTTTTTAGAGTGACCAAAGAAATGGGACAGTTCGTAAAAATGTATGAACGGTTAGTTGAAGTTAACAAACAGATGGTTTTGACCCCGTGGGTTGGTGTGAATTATAAAGTATCATTCATCAGTCATCAAACAAAGGAAATGCTGTATTCATTAGGCATTAATTTGATGACGGGTGCCGTAGTAAAAGATTTTCAGGAAGCTATTAGTTTGCGGGACATGACCGAGCGACAATCTGAAAACGTATTTCATTTACCGTATATCATCACACCTGTTCGGGCACTTGATCGGTTGGACGCTGTAATCACGCAAGTAATTGAAAATGAAGACCTAACGTGGATAGATGAAGCGGAAAAACGATGGAAAAAGGATCTAGCTGTCTTGGATTATTTTTATGAGGAACAGGAACAAAAACCTGAGAGTTATGAGAATGAGAAACGTGCGATGGAAGAACGTTTTAAACCGCGAATGACAGTGGATATTATGAATGGTGGGCTGTTTTATTTGAAATAACGTATAGCCCAAACAAATATAAACGCGCAAGTGAAATCAACTTTCACTTGCGCGTTGTTTTGATTCTACCTTCAGATAGGATAAACTAAAAGTAATTAAGGGAAGTATGGTGAGTCCTATGTTTACGATTATGCTGATAGAAGATGATCAGACATTATTTGAAGAAATAAAAGAACGTCTAACACAGTGGTCTTACACAGTGGCTGGAGTCCAGGATTTTTCAAATGTGTTGCATGAGTTTACAGAAATCAAACCAGATCTAGTCATTATCGATATTCAGTTACCTAAATTTGACGGATTCCATTGGTGTCGGATGATTCGCACGCATTCGAATATACCTATCATTTTTCTGTCTTCACGAGACCATCCAACTGATATCGTCATGTCTATGCAACTAGGGGCAGATGATTTTGTGCAAAAGCCTTTCCATTTTGAAGTGCTGATCGCAAAGGTTCAAGCTATTTTACGACGTGTTTATAACTACAATACCGAGCAGATCTTTGAAGTCAAAACGTGGTGTGACGCAACTGTTGATTTTGTAAAAGGTACACTGACTAATGAAAACGGTACAATTGAGTTGACGAAAAATGAAATATATATTTTGAAAATATTGATAGACAGGAAGAATGAAATTGTATCGAGGGAAGAAATCATTACGAGTCTTTGGGATGATGAACGGTTTGTTAGTGACAATACGCTCACAGTCAACGTGAATCGTTTGCGAAAAAGAATTGCGGAAATTGGCTTGGTGGATGTAATTGAAACAAAAGTGGGTCAAGGTTATATGGCGAAGGAAGAACCGCTATGATTCGATTGTTTGTAAAAGAGCGGGTCAGCTGGATACTGTTTTTTGTTCTTTTGCAGTTGTTGATTATAGGAATGGGCTATCTTGATACAAGTGTGTCATTTAGCTCTGCTATCTACATTGTGTTTCTGTCTACCCTCTTTTTCTTACTGTTTTTAGTAATGCGCTATGTAAGAGAAACACGATTTTACAAAGATCTAAAGATATTAAATTCAACGTTTGATAATAGTGAAATACCAGTAGCCAATACCCCTTTCGAAGTAATAACAGCTGAAAGGATAGCTGAACAAAACCAGATGTTCAACCTTCAATTAAATGAATTACAAACGAGTGTTGAGCAAGAGAAAGACGATATATTAAATTGGATACACGAGGTGAAAACACCGCTTACGACAATGCAGTTAATGATTGAACGTACGGAAGATCCTGCTCTTCGTTCACAGCTAATGTATGAATGGCTTCGTATCCATCTGCTACTCGATCAACAACTTCATCAAAAGCGTATTCCATTCATTCAAAATGATTTATATATCGAAAAAGTGCAAATGGAGAAGCTGTTATATCAAGAGATTAAATCATTAAGACAATGGTGTATGCAAAAAGGGATAGGGTTTGATATATCGTTGGAGACAGAAGAAGTACTGACCGACGCGAAATGGTGCGGCTTTATCATTCGACAACTGTTGACGAATGCGGTGAAATACAGTGAAGCGTCAGATATATGTATTCGAAGTACGAGGCAGAATGAAATCACTTCGCTATCAATAGAAGACGTTGGTCGTGGAATCGATCCGAAAGACATATCCCGCATATTCGACAAAGGCTTCACCGGAACTGTCGACCACCAAGACCATGCAGCTACAGGAATGGGACTGTACTTAGCGAAACAAGTGGCGGATGCACTGCTGATTGATATCCAAGTAGTGTCCACAGATGGAGAAGGTACGAGGTTCAATTTAATCTTTGCGAAGGAGAACGAGATGATTCGCATTGCTAGTATGAGATAAGTAGGCTTGAAGCTCGAATTAACGAACGCTTCAAGCCTACTTATATAGTGGAGCGATGCATAATACTACTAGTCAATAGCGTGTAAATTATGAATTCCGTTACATATAGTTAAAACTAATTTGATTTGAGCTTACAGCATGTGACGAGTTTGTCACATGCTTTTTCAGATTGTCATACTAAAGACAGGAGAAAAATCTATGGATTGATTAAGATAGTACTAACAAGGAGTGATGGAATGGTAATTTTACAAGCAACGAAAATATATAAATCATATGGCAATAAGTTTAATAAACAAGAAGTACTCAGTGCGCTTGATTTAGAAGTAAATAAAGGTGAATTCGTCAGTATTATGGGTGCATCTGGATCCGGTAAAACGACTCTGCTTAACGTTCTCTCTTCTATTGATCGGGTAAGTCAGGGAACGATTAGCATAGAAGGGCAGAATATTAATCAAATGAAAGAGAAACAAATGGCGGAATTCCGTAAACGTCACTTAGGCTTCATCTTTCAGGACTATAACTTACTCGATACGTTAACTGTGAAAGAAAATATTTTACTTCCGTTATCGGTACAAAAAGTAGCGAAAAAAAGAGCCAATGAAAAGTTTTATGCAGTGGCGGAAGACTTAGGCATTGCAGACATTGCAGACAAATATCCCAATGAAATCTCAGGTGGTCAAAAGCAAAGGACGTCTGCTGCGCGAGCGTTTATTCATGATCCAAGTATCATCTTTGCGGATGAACCAACGGGCGCACTCGATTCAAAAGCAGCATCTGATCTTTTGAATAAATTAAGTGAGCTCAATACGAAACGAAATGCCTCTATTGTGATGGTCACTCATGACCCATTGGCGGCAAGTTTCAGTGAGCGTGTCGTGTTCATTAAAGACGGACAAATCTACACGCAACTCTATAAAGGAGACCAAACACGGACCGAGTTTTTCAATGACATTATAAAAACGCAAGGTGTATTGGGTGGTGTGCAACATGACGCTTAATCAACTAATCTTCCGCAATATTAAGAAAAACCTCAAGCATTATTATGTGTATATCTTTGCTTTAGTCTTTAGTGTTGGTCTGTACTTTTCATTCGTTACACTGCAATTTGATCCTGCATTGGACGATGCAACGAGTGGAATAAGAGGTGCTGCGGCTATCAAGTCAGGTTCCATTTTACTACTTGCTATTGTATCTGTTTTCCTGCTTTATGCTAATAATTTATTCATCAAACGCCGCAGTAAGGAAATTGGCTTGTTTCAATTGATCGGTATGACGAAAGGGACAGTTTTCCGCATATTGAGTGTCGAGAATTTCGTGTTGTACATTGGCTCTTTAGTTGTGGGGGTATTTGCGGGCTTTTCAATGTCTCGACTATTGATGATTATTCTTTTCAAGGTGACAGGTGTAAAAGATGTAGCAACACTACGATTCTCTTCTGAAGCGTTACTGCAAACGTTAGTAGTATTTGCGTTGATCTATATTTTGATTTTGATCATGAACGCAGTATTTATCAAACGACAAAGCATCTTGTCGCTGTTTAGTGTGACAACTGTTACACAGCAACGTGTACAAAAAATGACGATGTTTCAAGTAGTAATTGGTGTAGTAGGAATTTTGCTTATTGCATGTGGCTATTATTTGTCAACTCAGTTATTTAAGGGTGTAATCCTTAGCAATTATTTGTTCACTACAATGGTCGTCATCCTGGCATCCGTTATTATAGGTACGTACTTATTTTATAAAGGTTCTGTCAGCTTCATCTTCAATCTAATCCGTAAACGAAAAGGTGGGTATCTAAACGTTAACGATGTACTGTCCCTTTCTTCCATCATGTTCCGAATGAAATCCAATTCGTTACTATTAATGATTATTACCACATTGTCCGCGCTATCCATTGCGTTGTTATCACTTAGTTATATATCATATTACTCAGTAGAGAAAACAGTGGAGAGGACTATTCCCGCAGATTTTACTATTCCAAATAGTGAGCGTGCTATGGAATTCACACAAGCGCTGGAAGAGAAGAACATTGACTATACGGAGACGGCTACGGATTTAATAACATCACCTGTTGATTTATCAAAAGTCATGACAATGCCAGGAGAGGTTACTGGAGATCAGAGTTATGCCAATACGCGAATGATCGTAATTAGCGAACAAACAGTATTGGAAGTAGATGTAGAAGAAGATGAAGTGATGTTTATTAATTCAGATCCATTGATGGAGAAGTTCATGCAGTTCCAAACTGATCAACAAGCTATTTTTCAAGGTAGAGAACATTCATATGATCTGACTTTTACAGGCACAAAAGATTTAGTTGTTCTACCAACTCGTATAACATATAATTTTCCTGTTGCCGTAGTTGATGACCTAGTATACAAGCAAATGCAAGACGATCAAGACATTTCCTTTACGTCAGAATTCACTGTGTACCATGGAGTAAATATTGTTCAGAAAGATGAACTTGAAAAAGCGAATGACATTTTCAATAAGTTGGAAATAAATATATGGGCGGGACATGAATCAAAATATGAAGGAAGAATAAACCTAAAACAAAGTGTTGGTATTACGATGTTCATCGTAGGATTCCTTGGTCTTGCATTTCTCATCACATCCGGCTGCATTCTCTATTTCAAACAAATGGACGAAAGTGAAGACGAGAAATCAAACTACACGATTCTTCGTAAATTGGGCTTTACACAATCTGATTTGTTGAAGGGGATCCAGAAAAAGCAATTATTTAACTTTGGTATTCCATTAGTTGTCGGATTGCTCCATAGCTACTTCGCAGTAAAATCGGGATGGTTTTTATTCGGTACTGAAATGCTAACACCAATGATTATTGTGATGTTAATTTACACGGCATTATACTCGATATTCGGATTACTATCCGTTATAAATTATAAACGTGTGATAAAAGATTCTCTATAAAGTGTAAGAGGCTGGGACATAACTAGCCAGAAGTGAGCCAAAAAAGGGTTCGATCATCGGTTTTTGATGATCGAACCCTTTTTGTATAGAAATCCTTGTACGACTTCTATACATTTACCTCCCTGGCAGTGTACTTTCTCAAGTTCACTGCCAATAAACCGAAGGCTAATTCATTTTTCACCTTTTCCTTTCC